>JAEXPQ010000114.1 GCA_023446735.1 Verrucomicrobiota bacterium | reverse complement strand
ACCGGAACGCGGAGGGCCATGCCCGTGAGCTTGCCCTTGACTTCGGGGCAAACGAGCGCGACGGCCTTGGCGGCGCCGGTCGAGGACGGGATGATGTTCTGGGCGGCGGTACGGCCACCCTTCCAGTCCTTCTTGGACGGGCCATCGACGGTCTTCTGGGTGGCGGTATAGGCGTGCACCGTGGTCATGAGACCTTCGGAGATGCCGAAACCTTCCTTGAGGAGAACGTGGACCACGGGGGCCAAGCAGTTCGTCGTGCAGGAGGCGTTGGAGATGATGTTGTGGTTGGCGTAGTCGATCTTGTCGTCGTTCACGCCGAGCACCACGGTGATGTCCTCACCCTTGGCCGGAGCGGAGATGATGACCTTCTTGGCGCCCGCGGTGATGTGGCCCTTGGCCTTCTCGGCATCGGTGAAGAGACCGGTCGACTCGATGACGACCTGGACGCCGAGCTTCGCCCACGGCAGCTCGGCCGGGGACTTGGCGCTGACGACGAGGATGTCCTTGCCGTTGACCACGAGGACGTCGTCCTCGGCCTTGTCGGCAGCCGACTTCTTGGAGGCGACGGTGCCGTTGAACTTACCCTGCGTGGAGTCGTACTTCAGCAGGTAGGCCAGGTTGTCGGCCGGGACGATGTCGCCGACAGCGACGACGTCGAACGTGGTGCCGAGCAGACCCTGCTCGACGAGCGCGCGGAACACGAGGCGGCCGATGCGGCCGAAACCATTGATAGCAACTTTGACTGCCATTGTATTACTCCGTGGAGGTTAGTTTACTGGAAGGAAGTGAAGCGGTTGGTGTCCGCTTCGGCGAAGATCGCCGTGGCGCACACGCACCGGAGCCGGGCAGGACACCGGAGGAGGCCTCACTTGGCAAGTGGGATGATGACGCGACCAAAAAATGCGCGAAACCGGCCAACGCGTGCGGATCAACGCCTACCCCTCCCCCGAACAGGGCGGCGCGCCCAACGACAAAAAGCCCGGCGCGGACGACGCGCCGGGCCTGAAGGCAATCGACTCACTCCGCCGCCGTCACTTCGCGATGCCGAGCGGGCTGAAGATCACGTAGAGGACGAGCGTGGCGACCACGACCACGATGCCCGCGGTCTTGGAGCCGGCGGAGGCCGTGAGATCGAGGTTGGTATTGCTCTTGAACACGACGGGCTCGGGCAGCGGCTTGATCATGCCGATCAGCCACATGACCACCATCACCGTGCCGAAGCAGATCGCCATGCGGTCGAGGAAGGCGATGCCGGGCGCGAAGGTCGCAATGAGGAAATAGAGCAGCGGGTTGAGCAGCAGACCGACGACGCCGGTGTAGCCCGGGGCGCGGCGGTTGATGAAGCCGAACACGAACACCGCAAGGATGCCGGGCGAGGCGTAGCCCTGGAATTCCTGGATGTATTTGAAGATTGAACCGAACTTGTCGAGGTTCGGCGCCACCAGGCAGCCGATCACGGCGAAGACACCCACCGAGATGCGGCCCACGCCGACCAGACGCGATTGCGCGGCCTGCGGTGCGAAGTTCCGCTGGTAGATGTCCATCGTGAAGATGGTCGAGGCGGCGTTGAGCACCGCGGCCAGCGAGCTGATGATCGCGCCAAGCAGGGCCGCGAGCACGAAGCCCACCAGGCCGGTGTTCTGTGGCAGGAGGTTCTTGATGAGGAGATTGAGGGCGGCGTCGAACTTGTAGCCACTCTTGATCTCGACCTCCTTGATCTCGCCACCGGCGGCACGGACCGCGGTGTTATGCGCGGCGACCTTCGCCTGCAGCTCGGCGTGTTTGCCGATCCAAGTCTCGTCGACGATGAAGAAGGTCTTCGAGCCCTTGTCGCCCACTTCGCGGAGGATGGCGCGCTCGTTGGCGCGCTCCTGGGCGGCGGCGAGGTCCTGACTGTAGAGGTTGAAGGCGTTGATGCCGGGGATGACGATGATGAAGGGGATGATGAGCTTCATCGCCGCGGCGAACACGATGCCCTTCTGGCCCTCGCGCAGGGAGGCGGAGCCGAGAATGCGCTGGGTGATGTACTGGTTGAGGCCCCAGTAGTAAAAGTTCGGGATCCAGAGGCCGATGATGAGCGCGGTCCAGGGGATGTTCTTGTCGGCCGAGGGCAGGATCATGCTCATCTTGTCGCGGTTGAGCGCGAAGAGCTTGGCGAATCCACCCGCGCTGTCGGCCACCTGGTCGGGATTGACGCTGCCCGGGGTGAGCGCGGCGACGGGAGTCTGACCGAGCTTCTGCATCGCGAAATAGGCGATGATCGCACCGCCAAGGATGAGCGCGATGCCCTGGATGAGGTCGGCCCAGGCGGAGGCGTTGAGACCACCCGCGGCGATGTAAACCGCCGCCACCATGCCGATGATCCAGCACCAGTTGGCCAGCGTGAGCGTGACACCGAAGAAGCTGTAGTTGGCGAACAACTCGCTCATGGTGAGCGCACCGGCGTAGATGACGCCCGTGAGCGACACTCCGATGAGCAGGATCATGGTCGCCGCGGCCATGAGCGTGCGCGCGGTCGGGTTGTAGCGGTGCTCGAGAAACTGCGGGATCGTGAAGATGCCCGTGCGCAGGAAGTACGGCAGGAAGAAGAACGCCACCACCACCAGCGTGATCGCCGCCATCCACTCGTAGCTGGCGATCGCCATACCGAGGTAGTCGGCCGCCTGGCCGGACATGCCCACGAACTGCTCGGAGGAAATGTTGGCCGCGATCAGCGACACGCCGATCAGCCACCATTTGAGGCCGCGACCGGCCAGGAAGTAGGACTCGCTGTCCTTGCCTTCGCCCTTCGACTTGATCAGGCCGACCGCGATGACGGCCGCGATGAAGACGAAGAAGACGACGATGTCGGTCGTGAAGATACTGAACGTGTCGGACATAGGCTGAACTCCGCGGGGGGAGCAGAGGTTTGAGTTAGGGAGGGGCTAAGCGGTGATGCGCCATCAGCGCACACCAGACGCGCGGATGGTTAAGCCGATCCCTCCAAATCCGCGCAAAGCGAAAATCCAGACTCACCCACAAGAGTTAGGCCACGGTTCAAACGTTAGACGCGAATACCCGCCGGCCGGCGCCTTTGCGTCTCGACCGGCCGGCGGCGACGTATCGTATCTCCCGCGCACTTTCTCCCCGTCTCCGCGCCATGATTCCCTGCCAACCCTTCGGTCGCCTTCCCGACGGCCGCGAAGCCCATCTCCACGTCCTCCAGAACAGATCCGGCGCCCGCGCCGAGATCACCGACTTCGGCGGCATCGTCGTGCGCCTGCTCGTGCCGGACCGCGCCGGCCGGCTCGACGACGTCGTGCTCGGCTTCAACTCCGTCGAGCCCTACGTTTCCGGCTCGCCCTTCTTTGGCGCGATCATCGGCCGCTTCGGCAACCGCATCGGCGGCTGCCGCTTCACCCTCGACGGCAAGACCTACGTCATGGCGGGCAACAACACCCCCGCCGGCCAGCCCTGCACGCTCCACGGCGGCCACCTCGGCTTCGACAAGGTCCTCTGGACCGCCACGGCTTTCACCGAACCCGGCGTCGCCGGTCTCCGCCTCACCTACCTCAGCCGCGACGGCGAGGAAGGCTTCCCGGGCAACCTCGACGTCGCCGTCGAATACCGCCTGACCGACGCCAACGAGCTGCGCATCGACTACTTCGCGACGACCGACAAGGCGACCCCGGTCAACCTCACCAACCACTCCTACTTCAACCTCAAGGGAGAGGGCCGCGGCACCATCCTCGACCACCAGGCGAAGTTCCACGCCGCGCGCCTGACGCCGGTCACCGCCGGGCTCATTCCCACGGGCGAGCTCGCGCCCGTCGCCGGCACCCCCTTCGACTTCGCCACGCCGCAGAACATCGGCAGCCGCATCGCCGCCC
The DNA here is from genome assembly GCA_023446735.1 of Verrucomicrobiota bacterium. Classification (GTDB taxonomy): domain Bacteria; phylum Verrucomicrobiota; class Verrucomicrobiia; order Opitutales; family Opitutaceae; genus CAJCBL01. The sequence continues at coordinate 12,771 of JAEXPQ010000114.1, read as the reverse complement.
CGGACCAGCAGCTCGCGTTCGGCAACGGCTACGACCATAACTACGTCGTCGATCCGGTCGCCGGCCAGAAGCTGGTCCTCGCCGCCGAAGTGTACGAGCCCGAGACCGGCCGCGTGCTGGAGATGCTCACCGAGGAGCCCGGCTTCCAGTTCTACACCGGCAACTTCCTTGACGGCTCGCTCGTCGGCAAGCGCGGCCAGCCCTACCCTCAGCGCAGCGGCTTCTGCCTCGAGTCGCAGCATTTCCCCGACTCGCCCAACCAGCCGTCGTTCCCGAACACGATCCTGCGCCCGGGCCAGCGCTACTCCACCGCGACCGTCTACCGATTCAGCACCCGCTGAGCCGGTGGCCGAGGGCACCCGCGAAAAGAGCCGGCACTTGTGCCGGCTTTTTTCGTCTTCCGGCGCCCGCGCTCAGACCACGGGGGCCGTCGCCGGAGCCGCCGCCTGGCCCACGTAGCCGAAGGTCAGCGTGATCTCGTCGGCGAACGCCGCCTTCTCGCCCTCGACCTTCACCGTGCCCTCGAACGTCGCCAGCGGCGCGCGGACGCGCTTCGGCCGGACCGAGAGGGATAGCACCTCGCCGGGCTTGACCACACGGTGGCAACGCACGCCTTCGCAGCCGGTGAAGAAGACCGCTGCAGGATCGACCGCCCGCTCCAAGTCGGGTGACTCGCTCCGAAGCAGGAACAGCACCGCGAGCTGCCCCAGCGCCTCGAGCATGATCGAGGCCGGCAGGACCGGGTTGCCCTTGAAGTGGCCCTGGAGGAAGAACTCCGTGCCCGCCACCTGATAACGGCCGCTCGCACCAGCGGGACTGACCGAAGCTTCCTGGATGAAAAGGAACGGCGGCTGCATCGGCATCGCCTCCGCCACGGCCTCGATCGGGAAGTGGCGCGCCGGCACCGCCACGCGGCCGCTCACCCGGGCCTCGATGAAGGCGTTGATATCCCCGATCGTGCGGAGATCGCGGAGCTCCTCGTTCTTGATCGAGATCTTGAGGCTCTCCTCCACCAGCATCACGACCTCCATCATCGTGAGCGAATCGACGCCGAGATCCTCGACGATCCGCAAGGACGTGTCGACCGTCTTGAGACGCGGACGATGCTCCGGGTCGACGAAACGCTCGATCACACCGAGCACGACGGTGGGAATCGCCGTGACGTCGCCCGTGCGCCGGTAGGCCAACGCCGCATCCAAGGTGGCCGGCGAACAACGTTTGAGCGCCTCGCGCAGAACCGCTTCGTCGGCCGGGGTCAGCCCCGGGGTCGCCGGAACCGGTGAAGTAACTGTGTCGGACATTTGCGCAGCAAGGAACAGCCGCGGAGCAAACCGGCGCAAATCCTAATTCTCGTCGTCGCGGCGAAGCGTCAGTTCGGGAATCGGCACCATCGTCTCCGATGTTTCAAAAAAGCTCTTGCCATGCCCTCTCCCCGCCGGATGCTCTCGGCCCTTTAATCACTTTCACCATGGCTCGAATCTGCGCGATCACAGGCAAGCGTCCCTCCCGGGGAAGCATCATCCACCGTAAGGGTCAGTCCAAAAAGAGCGGCGGCATCGGCACGCACGTCACCGCCATCACCAAGCGTTGGTTCAAGCCGAACCTTCAGAAGGTCCGCGTCCGCCTGCCCGACGGCTCGGTGAAACGCATTTTGGTGTCCGTGAAGGCAATTAAAGCTGGCAAAATCCAGAAAGCCTGACCACTTTTCAGGTCTCCCATCCACCCGCCTGCCCCCGAGCGAGCGCTTAGCGCCCTCGGGGGCACATTTTTTTCGGGTATCGGAATAGGGATCAGCTCCGGCGCAGCCCCAGCCGCGCCAGGAAGCGACCGACGATCGCGGAAAGCTCGTCGCGGCCTTCGATTCGCAGCACCCACAACACCGTCGCGTAGACGCCCGCGCCCGCCGGAATCCCCGCCGCGAGCACAACGATGTCCCGCCAGCGCGCGGCGGGCATGAAGGCCTCGAGCACGACGCGCCCGCCCCACACCGAGACAGCCATCGCCGCCACGCCGGCCGCGATCTTGAGCAGGTCGCGCCAGAGATGGTGGAACGCCAGCGCCCGGTCGGTCCGCGCCAACCGCGTCTGCAGGAACCAGGCCTGCGCCACGACCGCCAGGTTGCTGGCCAGCGCCAGCCCGACGGTCGAGAGCGGCCCCATCAGCAGCAAGCCCAACGCGATGTTCACGACGAAGCTCAGCAGCGCCGCCCGCACCGGCGTGCGCGTATCCTTGCGGGCGTAGAAGGCGCGCAGCACGAGATTCACGAACGAGAAAAACGGCAGCCCGGCCGCGAACACCGCCAACACCGGCACCATCGCTCCCGTATCCGCGGCCTGGAAAGCCCCGCGCTGGAACAGCAGGCGGATGATCGGCTCGGCCAGCAGCACGAGCCCCGCCGCCGCCGGGATGTTGACCGCGAAGATCAACCGCATGCCCCGTCGATACGAGGCCGCGAACGCCCCCCAGTCCCCTTGCGCCGCCTGTCGCGAGATCAGCGGGAACACCACCGTCGACACCGCCACCGCGAACACCCCGATCGGCAGTTCCATCAGCCGCGTCGCCATGTTCAGGAGCGTCACCGCCGCATCGTTGAGCGACAAACCGACGAAACGGACCAACGACAGATTGATCAGATAGACCGCCGAGCCCACGACCGTCGGCGCCATCAACGCCACGATCGCGCGCACCTGCTCGCTGCGCCGCAGGTCCAGCCGCGGCCGCCATCCCTCCCGCATCAGCGCCGCCGCGGGCACCGCCATCTGGAAAAACCCGCCCACCAGCACGCCGGCACACAACCAGCGGATACGGCCGTCGCCGTCGTCCGCCCAGCCGCCCCAGGCTCCGCCCACCAGCGCCGCGATCATCGCCAGATTCAGCCAGATCGGCGACAGCGCCGGCTCGAGAAACCGCTCCAGCGTCTGCAACGCCGCGCTGAACGCCGCCGCCAGACAGACGAAGACCATGTAGGGGAAAAGCCACACCGCGAGCTCCGCGCCGAGCCGCCAACGGGCGATCGTCTCCGGCGCGGCCCCGAGTCCCGTCGCCCAGCCTTCCCACCAGCCCGCCCCGAGGATCGCCATCGCGACCGCAACGACCGCAACCGTCACGACCAGCAGCCAGCTCGCCACCTGGCTCACCAAGGCAAAAGCGCCGGCCCGCTGGCGCCGCGCCAGCTCCTCGTTGAGCGTCGGCACGAAGGCCGCCGTGAGTGCGCCTTCGCCCAACAAACGCCGGAAGAGATTCGGCAGCGTGAATGCCGTGTAGAACGCGCTCGCCAGCGCCGAGGTGCCGAAGACCGCCGCCGTCAGCATGTCGCGCACCAGGCCGAGCACCCGCGAAACCATGGTCATGCCGGCGACCAAGCCGATGCGTTCGAGATTCTTCGACATGTGAGGGCCATCGTTCTCCCCGCCGTCGCCCGCGGGGCGCAAGACCATTACCGGAAAGCCCTCCAGGGCGGCGCCCGGCCGGCCGCGCCGGTTCCAATCCCCCGCCGTGGTTCTCCTTGCGCGACAACCGCCCGCTCGGGGAGCCGTCGAGGCGCCGGTCCGCCCGTCCCCAAACGGCTTGCCTCCCCCGCCCGCCCGCCGTATCCACCGTCGCGTATTTTCCCGTCCAACCCGCCCGTCCCATGAAACGAAAAACCACCGCCGCGCTCCTCTCGCTCACCGTCCTCGCCGCCCTCGCCCATGCCGATGTCGGCAGCGCCCTCCTGAAGCCCAGCACAGCCACGCGCCCGAAGGACGACACCAAGGGCAGCCAGATGGGCGCCTACAGCGGCATCAAGCACCCGATCGGCGTGGTCGACTTCGAAGTAGCCTCGGGCTGTCGCTTCGACGACGGCGCCAGCGCCAACATGCGCGCGATGCTCGAATCCGCCCTCTTCGCGACCAACCGTTTCGTGATCGTCGAGCGCGGCAACATCGACGCGGTGATGAACGAGCAGGATCTCCAGAGCAGCAATCGCGCGTCCAAGTCGAGCGGGGTCGCCCAGACCGGCAAGATCCGCAGCGCCCGCTACCTCGCCACCGCGCTCATCACCGAGGTCTCGTCCAACACCTCCGGCGATTCGGGCGCGGTGCGCATCAAGGGCTTCTCCATCGGCGGCTCGGCGACCAAGTCGAGCATCGTGCTCGTCGTGAAACTGGTCGACACGACCACCAGCGAAGTCGTCGCCAGCGAGCGGATTCGCGGTACCGCCGGCAAGTCGGGCCTGAGCCTGGGCTACAGCGAGAGCCGGTGGGGCGGCGAGCTCGGCACCTTCGCCAAGACCCCCATCGGCGAAGCGGCGCAGGACTGCATCAACCAGGCCGTGAAGTTCATCGCCTCCAAGATGGAGTCCTACCCGATCGAGGGCAACGTGGTCCTCGCCTCGGAGCAGGCCATCATCATCAATCTCGGCGAGAACTACGGTATCCGATCCGGACAGACCTTCGCCATCCGCCGCAAAGGGGAAACCCTCGTCGACCCCGACACCGGCGAGATCCTCGGCACCAGCGACGGCGAGACCCTCGGCATGATCGAAGTGGTCGGCACCAAGGAGAAGACCTCCTCCTGCAAACTCGTGAGCGGCGACATGCCCGAACGGGGCGACGCCGTGGTCTTGAAATAACCCCGCTCTCTCCGCGCCCGCCCCCGCCGGGGGCGGGCTTTTTTTGCGCCGCCCGCCTCGCGCCCGAAAACGCCGCTCCGGACATTGACCGCCGTTTCCCGGCCCGGCATCGTCCGCCCCGTCTACCCATGCCGCTCATTCCCCGGCTCGTCGAAAAACTCCAGCGCCATCCGAAACGCTTCGTGTTTCCGGAAGGGGCCGACCCGCGCGTGCTCCAGGCGGCCCGCCAGATCGTCACCCGGCGCATGGGCGCCCCGATTCTTCTGGGCGAACGCGCGGTCATCAAAAGCGCCGCCCAGCGTCTCGACGTGTCGCTTCAGGGCATCCGGCTGATCGAGCCCGCCCGCGCGACGGACTTGGAAGAGTTTGCGGAACGCTACCTCGAACTCCGCAAGAACCGCGGCCTGCTCCCGGCCGACGCCCGCGCCGCGATGACCGATCCCGGCTACTACGCCACGATGATGCTTGCCACCGCCCAGGCCGATGCGCTCATCGGCGGCGCCACCGTCTCCGCTTCCAGCGCGCTGCGCCCGCTGTTCCAGATTCTTCCCCGGCAGGAGGGGGTGAACACCGCCTCCTCGATCATGGTGCTCGATTTCGACGAGAACAAAGTCGGCCTCGACGGCTCCCTCTTCCTCGGCGACTGCGGCGTCATTCCCGATCCCACCGCCGAGCAGCTCGCCGACATCGGCATCACCGCGGCGCGTATCGCCCACCATCTCACCAACGACACCCCGCGCGTCGCCTTCCTCAGCTATTCGAGCCACGGGAGCTCGACCCACCCCTCCGTGATCAAGATGCGCCGCGCCACCGAACTGGCCCGCGCCAAGATCCCCGAACAGAAGTTCGCCATCGAGATCGACGGGGAGATGCAGGTCGACGCCGCCCTCGACCCGCGCACGGCGGAGGCCAAGGGTGTCGCCGGCGGCGTGGGCGGCCGCGCCAACGTCCTGATCTTCCCCGACCTGAACTCGGGCAACATCGCCTTCAAGCTCGTGCAGGTCCTCGCCGGCGCCAACACCTTCGGCCAGATCGTCACCGGCCTTTCCCGCCCCGCCGCCGAGATCAGCCGCGGCTCGAGCGCCCACGATGTCTTCGGCGCCGCCGCGATCGTCGGCGTGCAGGCCATCAGCCACAACCTCCTCTACGGCACCGACTGACAATTGCGGATTTCGGAACACGGACCGCAGATTCCGCGGAGCGATCCCGCTTCGCGACGACGCCCCCCGCGGACCGCGCACCGCCGCCCAATCGCAAATCGGCAGTCTCAAATCGCAAATCCGCCCATGCCCACCACCACCATGCCCGACGGCTTCCAGGAAGCCCCCGCCGGCCTCCTCGAAAAGCCGACCAACAAGGACACCAAGCGCATCTTCGTCGCCGGCACCCGGATGAACGAGGGCAAGACCACCACCTGCCTCGGCCTCTTCGCCGCGCTCCAGACCCTGTATCCGCGTGTCGGCTTCATCAAGCCTGTGGGCCAGCGCTTCGTCGAGGTCGAGGGCCACCAGATCGACGAGGATTCCGTCCTTCTCGAGAACGTCTACCACGTCAAGGTCCCGATCGAGAGCATGAGCCCCGTCACGGTCGACGGGAAGTTCACCCGTCGCTACCTCACCGATCCCGCCGGCACCCTCCCCGTGCTGGTCGACCGCATTTGCCGCGCCTTCGACCGCGTGTCCTGGGAGAAGGACTTCACCCTCATCGAGGGCACCGGCCACGCGGGCGTCGGCTCCGTCTTCGATCTCTCCAACGCCTCCGTCGCCCGCCTGCTCGACGCCAAGGTCATCCTCGTCTCCTCCGGGGGCATCGGCCGCCCCGTCGACGAGATCGCGATGAACAAGGCGCTCTTCGATCGCGAAGGCGTGCAGGTCATCGGCGCGATCGTCAACAAGGTGGACCCCGACAAGCTCGGCTTCATCGCCGACTACGCCGGCAAGGGCCTCGCCCGTCTCGGTGTGCCGCTGCTGGGCGTCCTCCCAACCCAGAAGACCCTCACGTCGCCCAACCTCGCCCAGATCGTCGAGGAGATCGGCGGGCGCTGGCTCAACGGGCGCGCCACCGGCGCCAACGAACGGATCGAGGAGGTTGTCATCGGCGCCATGACCGCCAAGGGCGTGATCGACACGCTCAAGCCCGGCGTGCTCCTCGTCACGCCCGGCGACCGCGACGACCTGCTCTTCGCTACCATCTCCACCGCCGGACTCTCCGGCCGCAAAGTCGTTTCCGGCATCGTCCTCACCGGCAACACCCTGCCCCATCCGCGTTTGCTCGAACTGCTCTCGCAGACGCCCATTCCGGTCGTCGCCGTCGCCTCCGAGTCCTACGCGGTGGCCTCGAAGATCAACAGCATGACGATCAAGACCCAGCCCCAGGACGCCGACAAGATCCCGATCATCAAACGCATGGTCCTCGACCATGTCGACCTGGTGAAGCTGCTCGCCTCGTTCTAAAAGAGACGCGGCCGCCAACCAGAGGAAGGCGGCCGCGGCCGGAAAACAGCACGAGGCGCGGCGGCGTCAGTTGCCCGCCTTCACCAGCACCGTGTAGTTGGTGAGCTTGCCCACGCCGGAGACGAAGAACACGTCGCGGTAGCCGCCCACCGGGATGTCCAGGGAATAGAACCGCGGGGGCGTCGGTTCGCCCTTGTCCTGCATCACGAAGGAACAAGCCACGCCGACCTGCACCGGGGCGCGCGTCGCATTCCGCACGCGGGTCCAGATCCGCACTCGTCCGTCGGTGAGCGGGTGCGCCTCGATCGAGGTCAGCTGCACCAGCGCCGTGTAGAGCCTCGAGTATTCGGCGTTCACGGGCACAAGCACCACGCCGGTCCAGTCGCGTTCGACCAATTCGGCCGAAGCACCGTCGGCGGTGAGGCCGCGCGTCGGCGGCTGGGTCGCGTAGTTCTGCGGCTGTTCGACGGTCGGGGCATCGGCGCCCGTCTTCAACGAGGCCATCGCCTGCGGGAAACCGGTGGTCTCCGTGATCTCGTGCGCCAAACCGCCTTCGGTGGGCTCGGTCAGGGCCTCGACCACGGCCTGCGCCTCGGGCGTGACGACCGGCTGAGGGGTCTCGGTCACCTCCGGCGGTGGGGGCTGTGGAGCCGCCGGCGCAGGGACGGGTTTCGGTGCCGGCGGCACGGGCTTGGCGGTTTGTTGTGGGGTCGTGCAGCCGGCGATCAGGAGACCGCCGACGGACAGGCCAATGAATAGCTTTCGGGGATTCATCTACAAGTTGTGAAGCTAGGTTTGGGATGCCGCGATAAGGATGATTTGCGGTGCGAGCCAGCATAACGATTCGCACCGAACAAGGAAGGATCGCGGACCCGCGCCGCGAAATAAACAAAAACTTGCGCGCGCCGCCGCAACGCGACCGCCGGATTCGTACGTGCAATCGCCCCCGATCCCGTGCCACAGTGGCGCCGCGATGAAATCCCCCTGGGACACCCTGAAGATTCTCGCCGATCCCACCCGCTTGCGCCTGCTCGCCCTCCTGCTGCGCGAGGAGCTCTCCGTCGCCGAGATTCAGGAGATCCTCGACATGGCCCAGTCGCGCATTTCTTCCCAGCTCTCGCTACTGCGCCAGGCCGGCTTCGTCGTCGACCGCCGCGACGGCAAACGCGCCTACTACTCGCTCCGCCCCGGCCTCGACCCGCGACACCTCACCCTGCTGCAAACCGCGGCCGAGGCCATCGCCGACCAGCCCGAATGCGCCGAGGACCGCGGCAACCTCGAACGCATCCTGGCTCGCCGCCGCCGGCAATCCGAGGAGTACTTCAACCTTGTCGCCGGCCGCCTCGGGAAAAACTACTGTCCCGGCCGCTCCTGGGAGGCGATCGGCCACCTCGCCCTGCGCCTCGTCCCCGGGATCGTCATCGCCGATCTCGGCGCCGGCGAAGGGCTCCTCTCCCAACTCCTCGCCCGGCGCGCCGCCCAGGTCTGGTGCGTCGACAACTCCCCGCGCATGGTCGAAGTCGGCACCGAGCTCGCCGCCAAGAACAACCTCGAGAACCTGCGCTACCTTCTCGGCGACATCGAATCCGTCCCCCTCGCCGACGCCTCGGTCGACCTCGCCATCCTCAGCCAGGCATTGCACCACGCCGAACATCCCCAGCGCGCCGTCGAGGAGGCGTATCGAATTCTCAAGCCCGCCGGCCAGCTCATCGTGCTCGACCTCAAGGCCCACGATTTCGAGAAGGCGCACGAGCTCTACGCCGACCGCTGGCTCGGCTTCAAGGAGAGCGCCCTCCACGGCTTCCTGAAGAAGGCCGGCTTCGGGCAGGTCGAGGTCACGGTCGTCGCGCGCGAGACGGAGGCCCCCCATTTCGAGACCCTGCTGGCCGCCGGCTTCAAGCCCGCGCCGTGAACGGCGCACCGGCCGGCCCGTTCGCCGTTTGACCGCCCCGTGCTCTGGCCGCTTGCTCGCTGGATGTCGTGGGACGTCCAACTCCGCCATGGGCTCTATCTGCCCCAGATCGACTGGTGGCTCGATGCCCCGCGGCCGACCGCGCGCTCCTTCGTGTCTCACGCCCATTTCGACCACATGGCGCGGCACCAGCTCACGCTCTGCACCGAGGCCACCGCCCGCCTGATGCACGCCCGCCAGCCCGCCCGCCGCGAGTTGCTCACGCAGCCGTTCGGCCGGTCCTTCGAGCTCGCGCCCGGGTGCCAGGCCACGTTCCTGCCCGCCGGACACATCGCCGGCTCCGCTCAGCTCCTCCTCGAAAGCGAGCACGGCCGCCTGCTCTACTCCGGCGACTTCAAGCTCCGCCCCGGCCGGGCCGCCGAACCCTGCGTCGTGCCCCGCGCCGATGTCCTGATCATGGAGACAACCTTCGGCCTCCCGAAGTACCGTCTGCCGCCCGCCGAGGAAACCATCGCCGCCATGGTGCGCTTCTGCCGCGAAACGTTGGCCGCCGGCGCCGTCCCCGTGCTCCTCGGCTACAGCCTCGGCAAGGCCCAGGAGATCCTCGCCTGCCTCGCCGGCGCCGAGCTGCCCGTGATGCTCCACCCCGAGATTCTCCGCCTCACCCGCCTCTGCGAACAACTCGGCTTCTCCTTTCCCGCCTACCGCGACTTCGACCCCCTCGCCGCGCCGGGCCACGTCGTCATCGCGCCGCCCCAGTCCTCGAAGGCCTGGCTCGCGCGTCTCGCCCCCCGCCGCACCGCCATGCTCACCGGCTGGGCGCTCGACGCCGCCACCAAGTACCAGACGGGCTGCGACGCCGCCTTCCCGCTCTCCGACCACGCCGATTTCCCGGAACTGCTCGAGTTCGTCGAGCGGGCGCAGCCGCGGCGCGTGATCACGGTGCACGGCTTCGCCGCGGAATTCGCCCAGACGCTCCGCTCCCGCGGGCTCGACGCCTGGGCCATCGGCAAGGAGAACCAGCTCGAGTTCGGCCTCGGCTTCTGAACCCGCCGCGGCGCCCGGGGCCGCGGCTCACCCGTGCCCGAAGGTCGCGACATCGATCTCCCGCGCCCCGCCCCGCCGCAGCGCGACCGCGCAGGCGTTGAGCGTCGCCCCCGTCGTGAACACATCGTCGATGATCACATACCGGCGGCCCGGATCCAGACGGCACGCCCGCGCGGCCGCGAACGCGCCTTGGAGATTCTCCTGGCGCGTGCGTCGGTCGAGGCGCGTTTGGGTGTCGGTGTCCCGCACCCGCCGCAAGACCTCCTCCACCCGCGTGCCGCCGCCGGCGGCCTTCGCGAAGGTCGCCGCCAGCAACCGCGACTGGTTGTAGCCGCGCTCGCGCAACTTGCGCGGATGCAGCGGCACCGGCACCAGCGTCGCGCCGCGCAAGTGATCGAGGAACCCCTCCGCTTCGCGCGCGACCAGCCCGATTTCCGCAAGCAGGTGCACGCCACCGTGGTACTTGAGATCGATCACCAACGTGCGCGCCGGGCCCCGCAGCAGCACCGCCGTGCGCCCCTCGCGATACTCCGGCCGCAGCTCGAAACAATGCTCGCACACCCGCTCCGCCTCCGGCGCCCCGAAGAACGGATACCCGCAGGTCGTGCAACGGGCCCCGCCCACACGCTGCACCCGGCGGGCGCACGCCTCGCAAAGATGGTGCCGCCGCGCCGGATCGACCAAGCCGCGGCAGTGCGCGCATACCGGAGGAAACCACGCGTCGCGCAGCGCGCGCAGCCACCCCCGCAGGCCTCGTCCGTTCACTCCCATGACACCCGGCATCCTGCCGGTCGCGCCCCCCAGGGGAAGCGCCAAAGTGCGGCCGCCCGGGCCCGTTCTTCCGGCTTCCCTTCCTCCGCCGCCTGCCAACACTTTTCCGCGCGATGCAGACCCACGATGCCGCCGAACCGACCGCCCCCGAGTTCTTCAACTTCGCCACCGATGTAGTTGATCGGTGGGCCCAAACCCGCCCCGAGGCCCCCGCCCTCTGGTGGGTCGACGCCGGCACCCGCGCCGCGCGCAAGTACACCTTCCGGGAGATCGCCGCACTCAGCGCCCAGGCGGCCAACTTCCTCCGCGCTTCCGGCGTGAGGCGCGGCGACCGCGTGCTCGTGATGCTCCCGCGCCTGCCGCAGTGGTGGATCTCGATGCTCGGCCTGATCCGCCTCGGCGCCGTGCCCGTGCCGGCCACGCTGCTGCTCACCCCGCGCGAGGTCCACTACCGCATCGAGACCGCGCAGGTCGCCGCCGTCATCACCACCGGCGACGGCATCGCGAAGGTCGGCTCGTTCCGCGGCATCAGCCTCATCGTCGAGAGCGCGGCCGTCGGCTGGGTCGATTTCGACGCCGGTCTGCGCACCGCGTCCAACGTTTTCAAAGACGAGCCCATCCGCGCCGCCGACCCGGGCATCATCTATTTCACCAGCGCCACCACCGGCGAACCCAAGATGGTCCTGCACACGCAGGCCAGCTACGCGATCGGCCACCGCCTCACCGGCGGCCTCTGGCTCGACCTCAAGGAGGACGACGTCCACTGGAACATCTCCGACCTCGGCTGGGGCAAGGCCGCCTGGTCCAGCTTCTACGGCCCATGGCAGATGGGCGCCTGCATCTTCGCCCTCGACGTCCACGGGAAGTTCGACCCCGCCCTCACGCTCGACATGCTCGAGTGCTTCCCGATCTCCACCTGGTGCGCCCCGCCCACCGCGCTGCGCCTCATCGTGCGGGAAGACCTCTCGCGCCGCCGCTTCCCGAAGCTGCGCCACTGCGTCACCGCCGGCGAGCCGCTCAACCCCGAGGTCATCAAACTTTGGAAACAGGCCACCGGCCTCGAGATCTACGAGGCCTACGGCCAGACGGAGACCGTGGTGCTCGTCGGCAACTTCCGTTCGCTGGGCTTCCCGGTGCGCCCCGGCTCGATGGGCAAGGCCACGCCGGGAATGAACGTCTCGCTCATCGACGACGAAGGCCACGAACTGCCGCCCGGCACCGCCGAGGGCGAGATCGCCATCCGCGTGAAACCGCAGCGCCCGCTCGGGCTGTTCCAGGAATACTGGCTCAACCCCGAGGAGACCGCCGACAAGTTCCGCGGCGACTGGTACCTCACCGGCGACCGCGCCACACGCGACGCCGACGGGTACTACTGGTTCATCGGTCGCCGCGACGATGTCATCAAGAGCTCCGGCTACCGCATCGGTCCCTTCGAGGTGGAGAGCGCGCTCATCGAGCATCCGGCGGTCCTCGAGGTCGCCATCGTCGGCAAGCCCGATCCGGCCCGCGGCCAGATCGTGAAAGCCTTCATCGTGCTCCGCGCCGGAGCCGCGCCGAGCGACGCGCTGAAGGAGGAGCTCCAGCAGCACTGCAAACGCGCGATCGCGCCGTTCAAGTACCCCCGCGAGATCGAGTTCGTCGCCGAACTGCCGAAAACCACCAGCGGCAAAACCCGTCGGGTCGAACTCCGGGCGCGGGACAAACGATGAGGGTTCCTCCCGAGGGAGCCGGAGGCGCGCAGTCGGGTGGCGCAGAATTCAATTGCAATTTCCGGCCGCTCCCTCCTTCTAGCCGCACTTCGTTAGAGATACGTTAGAAGACAGAACATGGTGGATCGTCGGTTGGAGCACTGCTTCAGAAGATGATTCGAAACCCGAGGTCCGGGAACAGGCTGCCTAGCGACGGGGATCGACGAAAGAAATTCAAATGAGCAACTCCAAGCTGTACGTTGGCAACATGGCCTTCGCCACCACCGA
>JAEXPQ010000004.1 GCA_023446735.1 Verrucomicrobiota bacterium | reverse complement strand
TGTTGTCGAACATCGCGGAGTCGGAGCCGTTCGGATCGATGATCGGCAGGACCTTCTTGATGTCGTCGCCGAAGGCCTCGGAGATGAAGAGGGCCTCGCGGGCGTGCATCCAGTTGATGTTGCCGCGGAGGGTGTTGATCTCGCCGTTGTGGGCGATGTAGCGATACGGATGCGACCGGTTCCAGCTCGGGAACGTGTTGGTCGAGAAGCGCGAGTGGACGAGGCCGAGGGCGGACTCGAAGAGCGGGTCGGAGAGGTCCGGGAAATACTCGGCGAGCTGCAGGGTGAGCAGCATGCCCTTGTAGACGATGGTCTTGGCCGAAAGGCTGGGGAGATACCAGTATTCCGCACCGTCCATCGTGGTGTTGCGGATCTCGGTGTAGCCGCGCTTGCGGATCACATAGAGCTTCCGCTCGAAGGCCATGTCGTCCGCCAGCTCGGGGGCGCGGCCGATGAAGACCTGGCGCATGCAGGGTTCGCTCGCCTTGGCGGTCTCGCCGAGGGAGGCGTTGTTGGTCGGCACGGTGCGCCAGCCGAGGACCGTCTGGCCTTCGGACTGGATGATGTGCTCGAATTTCTCCTCGAGGCGGCGGCGCTTGGTGACGTTCTTCGGCAGGAAGACGATGCCCACGCCGTACTGACCGGCGGCCGGGAGCTGGATGCGCGCCTTTTTGCAGGCGGCGGCGAAGAACGCGTGCGGGACCTGCGTGAGGATGCCAGCGCCGTCGCCGGTGTTGGGCTCGCTGCCCGCGGCACCACGGTGGTCGAGATTGACCAGCACCTGCACGGCCTGCTCGACGATGCGGTGGGATTTGCGTCCCTTCATGTCGACCACGAAGCCGACGCCGCAGGCGTCGTGCTCAAAGAACGGATCGTAGAGACCTTGCTTGGCGGGAAGGCCGAGCTGGCCGGGGCGGGAGGTGCTGTTGCTGCTCATTCCAAAAAGGTGGTCGGAGGGAGACGGAGGGTGACTTTGGGAGGGCCGCGCGGAAAGAGTCACCAAAAAACACGCGGGAGCCCCGGGTTTTTTTGGCAACGGCTCACGGCCCGCGGTTTGCAAGGCCGGGCGCAACTGCCCCTTCCGCGCAGCGTCGGCGATGATCGATTCCGGCTGGCTTCGGGGGGGGGCCGGCGGTCGCAGGGCTCGTGTGGCGTTCTAGAAGAAGCGGATCGCTTCCCCGGATCGAGAGGAGTGATCCTCCTCGTGGGAACAACCGCTCGAGATCGGGGCCTCCGGCGCGGCCGAGTTGGGCTGCACCAGCTTGTTGGCCAGAAGGTAGTTCTCGACTTCCTCGCCGCTCACATCCGCCAGCATCACGCCGTCGATCTCCACGCAGGGCGAGAGCGGCTGGCCGGACTTCCTGACCATCTCGGCGTACAGATCGGGGTTGTTGAAGATATCGCAGTCGTCGTAGGCGAGACCGTATTTGCGCAGGATGGCGCGCACCCCATTGCTCCAGCCGCAGTGCGGCTTCAGGTAGGCTTTGATGTTCATGCAGACGGTGGGGAGAGTGCTCTTGTGGTGTAGGGAAAGGCGGCGTGGGCCCGACCTTCAAGCGCAACCTTATCGAAACTCCTCCGAGCGCAACCTCGCGGCCGTTGCCTATTTTTCTAGCCGCCCCGGAGCGCAGGGCTTACATCGGCCGCCATGAAGATCCTCGTGACCGGTGCGGCCGGCTTCGTCGGCTCCCATGTCTGCCAGCGGCTGCTGGCCCGGCCGGGACGCGCCGAGGTGCTCGGGATCGACAACCTCAACGACTACTACCCGGTTGTGCTCAAGCAGGCTCGCCTCGCCCGGCTCGAGGGGTGCGAAGGCTTCCGCTTCGTCCGCGCCGACTTCGCCGATGCCGCGGCGCTCGATGCGGTCGTGGGCAGTTTTCAGCCCGATTACCTGATCCACCTCGGCGCCCAAGCGGGCGTGCGCTACAGCCTCACTCATCCGGAGGCCTATGTGCACAGCAACCTCGTCGGCTTTGCCAACATCCTCGAGGCGGCCCGCCGGCACCGGCCGAAACACCTCGTCTTCGCCTCTTCCTCCAGCGTCTACGGCGGCGGCGTGCCCACCCCGTTCCGCGAGGACGCGGTGAGCGAGCCGCTCTCCTTCTATGCCGCCACCAAGCGCGCCAACGAGCACATGGCCTACAGCTACGCCCACCTGCACGGGCTGCGTTGCACCGGCCTGCGTTTCTTCACTGTCTATGGCCCGTGGGGCCGGCCCGACATGGCGCCGATCCTCTTCGCCCGCGCCATCCTGGCCGGCGAGACGATCAAGCTCTGGAACCACGGCAAATACCGCCGCGACTTCACCTTCATCGACGACATCGTCGACGGGGTCCTGCGCGTCGCGCTGATGCCGCCCGCGCCGGAGGCTTCGGTCGCGGCGCGGCCGCCCTACGACGTCTTTAACATCGGGCACCACCGTCCGGTCGAGGTGTTGATGTTCGTGCAGATGCTGGAGTCCCTTCTGGGTAAGAAGGCCGACATCGAGTTGCTGCCGCCGCAGCCCACGGAGATGCCCGAGACGTGCGCCGATCTCACGCGCATCAAGGCGGCGGTCGGCTACGAACCCCGGACTTCGCTGGAAGACGGGTTGCGCCAACTGGTGGAGTGGGTCCGCGAGTACTACGGCCCGGCCGGCGCCGGTCCGGTGTGAGCGAACGAAGCGCCCGTCAACGCGGCGGGGCCTCGGCGGACGGGGCGGTGCGCAGTTTCCCGAGTCGCGCGGCCCAGCGGGCGGCGTCGTTCGCGTGCCCCAGGCCGCGGGCCGCCTCGATCGCCAGCTCGTAGAACTCCGGCTCGTCGTCCTTGAGCGCGAGGGCCCGGCGCAGGCGCTTCTCGGCGGCGGCTGGCTGGCCCGCGGCGAGGTCGCGCCGGGCGAGCGCGGCGAGATAGTAGGGGTTGCGCTCGCGGAAGCGTTCGGTCCGCTCCTCCAGCGGCCGGGCGCGCCCGGACTGCCCGGTGCGGTGGTAGAGCTGCGCGAGGCTGGAGAGCGCCTTCAGGTCGTCGGGGTCCTCGCGCAACGCCCGCTCGTAGCAGGCCTGCGCCCGGGCGTCGTCGCCGCGCAGCGCGCACGCATGGCCGAGGTTGACCCAGGCGACGGGGTAGTCGGGCGCGATCGCCGTGGCGTGCTCGAGCAACGGCAACGCCTCCTCGGCGCCGCCCCGGCCGAGGCGTTCGACCCCGGCGTTGCTGTAGAACATGGCGAAGGCGCGCGCGTCGGTGACGGTGCGGGTCGAGGTCAGGGCGACGCTCGCGCCCGGCGGCGGCAGCAGGTCGACCATCACCGGCCCGGTGTCGGTCCGCACGACGACATTGAGGTGCCGATACTCGGCGACCAGCCGGCCGACGCGGTCCCAGTGCGGCTCCGTGCGGACCTCGTTGAAGCGGGCGGTGAGGCGGTACTCGCGCGCGACGGCGACGACGAGGATCGAGAACGCCACGCAGTTGCCCTCGCGCCGGCGGAAGGTCTCCCGGGCGTCGAAGTTGCCGTCCTCGAGGTAGGTGAAGCCGAGCCCGTCGCGGTCGAGGATGGCGGCCATGATGGCGTCGAGCCGTTCTTGGAGCCCGCCCGCCCGGGGGACCCGCGCCTCGAAGAACACCCGCATGGGCTCGTCGATCCGGAGCAGTTCGCGCCAGACTGCGGGGACGCGGTAGGCTTCGGCGCCGGGAGGCGGCGGAGCGGTTTCGTCCGCCTGCGCCGGAATACCGCCGACCACGGCAAGGATGGCAGCGAGGAGGCGGGCCGAAGCGGACGTGATCCGAGGGTGGCGCACGGGGTGGTGCACCGGGCCGCACGGGAGGGCTGCGGCGGCCGGTGTAGTGCGGAAGGGAATGTCTCGGCGGACCGCGCGCAACCGTTCTCTCGTGGCACCGGCGTGGGCCGGCGCTGCGATCGTCCGCCTTCCGGGGGCAAATCCCGCGGTTTTGCGGTGAACCGTGGGCCCGTGAGCCCGCCCGCGGCGCCGGAGCGCGAGCCTGCTCGCCGGTCCGCGCCGGCGACCGCGGCAGCGGGAGAGCCGCGGCGAGCTGTGATGGAAAGTTGCAGGCGAAGCGTGGAGCGGATCGCCGTGGCGCGGGATTGATCCCGCGGTGACGGGCCTGGAAGCGGTGACCGGAGCCGCGAGCCGAGCGTTGGGGCGGTTCAGGGCGCTGCGGCCACCTCCGCTCGCTGGAACGCGGCGAGCCGCACGGCCCAGCGGCGGGCCTCGCGCTCGCGACCCGCGCGGTGGGCGAGCTCGGCCATCAGCTCGAGGAACAGCGGTTCGTCGTCCTTGAGCGTGAGGGCCCGCGCGAGCTGCCGGCGGGCGGCGTCGACCCGTCCGGCCGCGAGCTCCTCGCGGGCCAGGGCGTAACGGTAGTACGGATTCCGTTGGCGATAGGAACGGGCGCGCGCCTCGAGCCGCGCGGCCTCGGCGAGCCGGCCCTCGCGGCGTTCGAGCGAGGCGAGACCGCTGAGGGCCGACATCGTGGCGCGGTCGCGCTGCAGGGCCTGCTGGAAGGCGGCGCGGGCCTCGGCCGGATGCCCGAGGATGAGGTGGGTGGCGCCGAGATTGGACCAGGCGGCCGCGGAGGTCGGATCGGTCCGGATGGCGGTTTCGAACAGGGCGAGCGCCCCGGCCGTATCGCCGGCACCCATGCGGCGGGCGCCGGCGTTGCTGTAGGCGCTGGCGAAGGCGCGGGCGTCGGTGGCCGGATGCGCCGTGGCGCCGGGCACGCGCAACGACTCGAGCATCTTGAGGTCGATCTCGTAGCAACGCCCTCCGTCGTCGACGCGCACGTTGAGATGGCGGCTCTCCAGCACGATGCCGCCGTCGCGGCTCCACCGGGGGCGGGTGGGCACCTCGTTGAACTCGGCCGGGATGCGGAACTCGCGGGCCACCGCGACGACGAGCATCGCGTAGGTAACGCAATTTCCGCGACGCCGGCGAAAGGCCTCCCGCACGTCGTAGATGCCGTCGTTCTCGTAGCGGAAGCCGAGCCCTCGTTCACCGAGGATGGCGGCGGCAACCTGGTCCATGCGCTCCTCGAGCGTGCCGCCGCGGCGCACGCGGGCGGCGAAGAAGGCGCGCATCTCGTCGTCGATCCGGAGCAGGTCCGCCGGTTCCGCGGGCAACCGGTAGGCCGGCGGGACCGGGGCGGAGGATTCGGCCCGAGCGGGCGGGTTGAGCAACGTGCCGAGCACGAGCACGGCGGCGGAAAGCAGGGCGAGGTGGGGGATACGTGGGGCCGGTTTCATGATGGCTTGGGGTGGCGGCGGCCGTGGCGGAGCGATCATGGGGTGGCGGGCGCCGGTAGCGGGCATAAGCCCGCGGTTGGCCCGGTTCCCGGGACAATCGACGCGAATCGCGCGTCACCACCGCTTCGACGGCGCCGGCCCGGCGCCGCGCCAGGGGCTCAGGCCGCCGCGGGCGGGCGCGGGATCGAGAGGCGCACGCGGGTGCCCCGGCCGAGTTCGGACGCGAGCCAGAACCGGCCGCCGAAACGTTTCGTCACGTAGAACGCCTTGGTCAGTCCGAAGCCCCCGCCCATGGTGCGAACGTCGCCCACGTTGGAGGCCCGCTTGCCGAACTGCACGACTTGGGCCAGCTCGGCCTCGGGAATGCCGCGGCCGGTGTCGGCGACGATGAAACGCAGCATGGCCGCATCCTCGTAGAGCGCGGCCGTGATGGTGCCGCCGGGCGGGGTGTACTTCCGGGCGTTGGCGATGAGGTCGCGCATCACGTCCTGGAAAACCAAGGGCATCCAGAGCGGCGCTCCGCCGGCGGTCTCGAGCTTGAAATCGACGTAGTAGTCGTGGCTCTCCTTGCGGGCGGCGTTGTAGAGGATGCGGTAGCGGCCCTTGCTGTGTTTCTCGATGGCGGAGAACACCGCCATGAAGTCCGCCCGCACCTGCGCCGGGTCGAAGGCCAGCCAGCGATCGGGTTCGGCGGCGCGGGCGAGGACCTCCTGCGCCCGCAGCTTGAGGATGAGGAAGACGGCGTGGAGGTTGGCCATGGCCTCGGTCACTTCCTTCGGGTCGGGCTGCGCGGGCGGATGGGCGAGCTTCGCCGTCAGTTCGGCGAAGACGGTCCGCTCGTACTCCTCGATCCGGGCGGCCTCGCGCAGCGCCGCGGTGGAATCGTGGAGCGAGTGCAGGAGCCGATCGCAGACGGCCAGGCCCGCGGGGAAATAGTCCTCGTGATCGGCGGCCATGAGCCCGAGCACCGTGAGCTCGCAGCGCAGGACGTTGAGGATGTTGACCACGCTGTGCAGGTCGAGAAGCGACTGCTCGCCGGGACTGAGCGGGGGGATCTCGGTGATCTCGATCTCTTTCATGCGATGGGGATGGACTGTTCTATCGGCTGGAGCGAGGGAAGCTTGATCGCGCGGAGATGCCGGCGCGGAAACTCCCGGTGATTGCCGGTTTGCCGCCGTGCCGGGGGCGCCCCAGCCTGCGCGGCGATGACCTGGACCCAGATCGCCGTGGGGGCGTTGGCCGGAGTCACGCTCGTGGGCGTGGCGCTCGGGCGCTATCCGGCACTCAAGATGAACCGCGCCACGATCGCGCTCGTGGGCGCGGTGCTGTTCGTGGCGCTCGGCCTCGTGCCGCTCGAGGCCGCCTATCGGGCGATCGATTGGAACACGATCGTGCTGCTCTTCGGCATGATGATCCTCAATGCCAATCTGCGCCTCGCCGGTTTCTTCCACCTGGTGAATTCCCATGTGATCCGCTTCGCGCGTACGCCGCGACGGCTGCTGGCGTTGATCGTCTTCGTGTCGGGCTCGCTCTCTGCGATCTTCCTCAACGACACCATCGTGCTCGTCTTCACGCCGCTGGTCCTCGACCTGACTTTCGCGCTGAAGCGCAACCCCCTCCCCTATCTTGTGGGCCTGGTCACCGCGGCGAACATCGGCTCCGTCGCCACGATCACGGGCAATCCGCAGAACATGCTTGTGGGCATCTCTTCCGGTATCGGATTCGTGGAGTTCGCCCGCGCGCTGGGGCCGATCGCCCTGCTCGGGCTCGTGATCGACTGGGTGGTGATCGTCCTGGTCTACCGGCGCGAGTTCCACGCGGAGGGCTTCGCCGAACGCCTTGAGCTGCCGCCGCGACACTACCGGCCGCTCCTGCGCAAATCGATGCTCGCGACCGGCCTGATGCTCGTGGCGCTGATCGCCGGCGCGCCGGTCCCGCTCGCGGCCGCCGCGGCCGCCGCGTTGCTCCTGATCACGCGGCGGCTGGAGCCTGAGAAGGTCTTCCAGGAGATCGATTGGGCGTTGCTGGTCTTCTTCAGCGGCCTGTTCGTGGTCACCGGCGCGATCGAACACAGCGGCCTGGGCGCCGGACTGTTCGCGCTGCTGCGTCCCTACGCCGACGCCGGTCCCGGCCCGCTCACCGCGGTCTCACTGGTCCTGAGCAACGTGGTTTCCAACGTTCCCGCCGTGATGCTCTTTCGCCCCGTGGTGCCCGAACTCGCCGATCCCCATCGGGCCTGGCTCACGCTCGCGATGGCGACGACGCTCGCCGGCAACCTCACGCTGCTCGGCTCCGTGGCCAATCTCATCGTCGCCGAGACCGCCAAACGCCGCGGGGTCCACCTTGGTTTTGTCGAGTATCTGAAGGCCGGCACTCCGGTCGCCATCCTCACCCTCCTGCTCGGCGTCGCGTGGATCGCGTGGGTGTAGGGTTGCGCGACGGTGGTCCCGGCGCGGGCGGCCCGCCTGGGCACTCTCCCGCACGGTCCTGCGGGCGATGAACCCGTTGGCGATGCTCTTCTCCAGCGGCGACAACGAGAGTCATGCCCATCCGCGGGCGAAGATGCTGGCGTTCTCCGCCATGTTCAGCCGCCTGCTGCCCACGGGAAGCCGGAGTTCCTTCGTCGGTTTCGACGAGGACGCCGCGTCGTTCCAGACCGAGGAGTTCCAGCTCGGGGGCGGCACGGAGCCGTGCGGCGCGTCCGCGGGATCAGCGCCCGCGGGCGGGCATGTTCTTCGTCCACTTCCAGTAATAGACGCCGCGCTGGTTGTAGTAGTAGGCGGTGTAGATCTCCTCGGAGCGCGGCGGGATGACGCTGTTGAGCGTTTCCACGGAGATGTTGCCGGCGTTGTACCGGCGCTCGATCACCTTGTGGATGCGCACGGGAAACACCAGCGTGCCGGCGTTGGGCTGGGGGCCCGCGGCGGGGTAGGCCGGGAGGCGTTCGACCTCGAACCGCGCCGCCCGGATCTCGTAGGGTACCGAATAGGAATACTGACTTTCGGATACCCAGGAGGTGCTGGTGCGGGTCCAGCGTCCGCGGGGGTTGAGGTCAATCTTCCCCCCAGCCGAACCACCGGCGTATTGGGGCGACCAGCAGTGGTCGCTCGCGATCTGGCGGTCGGTGGGGCGCTCGGTGTTGCCGCAGCCGGCGAGCAGGAGGGTGACCAGACAGAGTGCGATGGAGAAAGGGGCGAGCGAGCATGGCGGACGCATGGCGGAGTGTTTGTATCCTGAAGATAGAGTGGGCGCCGTCCGGAGGCAACAGCGCCCGGACGGCGGCTTTTTTGCCCCCGCGATTCCCGAAGGCCGGGATGCCTCGGATCCTGATCATCCCGCTACGTCGGCGCGGGCGCACGCAGGGTGTCTGCGGTAGGCTGCCGCGCGGAGGAGCCGGGCGACACCCCGGCACCTCCGACAGGAGCCGCCCTCAGTCGAATCCTTCGGCGGGATCCGGGGCCTCTG
Organism: Verrucomicrobiota bacterium; assembly: GCA_023446735.1. GTDB lineage: Bacteria > Verrucomicrobiota > Verrucomicrobiia > Opitutales > Opitutaceae > CAJCBL01. The sequence goes on along the minus strand of JAEXPQ010000004.1, from coordinate 2,545 downwards.
GCTATGCGGCCCTTCCCTCCCGCCCTCGGACCGCCCTTGTCCGGCCCCGGCTGTTAGCTTCCGCGGCATGATCTCCGATCTCGAAGACGCTTCGCCCGACATCGCACTTGCCACTCCCCTCGTTTCGGCAAGCGTGCCGCCTCGTTCCCCGCGCAAACCCGTCGCTCCCGATTCCACCATGTCCAAGCCCGCTCCCGCCGATAAATCCAAGGCCGCGACCGCCCAGGCCTCCGCCGACGCCGCCGCCCGCAAGAACCTCGAGCTCGCGCTCTCCGCCATCACCAAGGAATTCGGCGACGGTTCCATCATGCGCCTGGGCGACGCGACCAAGATGAAGGTCGAAACGGTCTCCACTGGCTCCATCGCGATCGACCTCGCCCTCGGCGCCGGCGGCCTGCCCACCGGCCGCATCATCGAGATCTTCGGCCCCGAGTCCTCGGGCAAGACCACCCTTTGCTTGAGCGTCATCGCCGAGGTCCAGAAGAAGGGCGGGCTTGCCGCCTTCATCGACGTTGAACACGCGCTCGACCCGAAGTACGCGCGCATCGTCGGCGTGAACCTCGACGACCTCCTCGTCTCTCAGCCCGACAGCGGTGACGATGCCCTCACCATCGCCGAGACGCTCATCCGCTCCGGCGCGATCGACGTGATCGTGATCGACTCCGTCGCCGCCCTCATCTCCAAGCAGGAGCTCGACGGCCAGATGGGCGATGCCACCGTCGGTTCGCAGGCCCGCCTGATGAGCCAGGCGATGCGCCGCCTCACCGCCGTGATCAGCAAGACCAAGTGCGTTTGCATCTTCACCAACCAGATCCGCGAGAAGATTGGCGTGATGTTCGGCAATCCGGAGACGACGCCCGGCGGCCGCGCCCTGAAGTTCTTCTCCTCGATCCGCATCGACATCCGCCGCATCGGCCAGATCAAGGATCCGGCCGGCAAGGTCATCGGCAACCGCACCAAGATCAAGGTCGTGAAGAACAAGGTCGCCCCGCCCTTCACCGAGTGCGAGTTCGACATCATGTACAACGAGGGCATCTCGAAGACCGGTTCGCTCCTCGACCTCGGTCTCGAGCAGAAGGTGCTCGAAAAGAAGGGCGCATGGATCGCCTACGAGGGCAATCTCATCGGGCAGGGCCGCGAGGCCGCGAAGGCGTTCCTCGGCGAGAAACCCGACGTGGCGGAGAAGGTCCGCGCCGCGATCATGGAGAAGGTCACCGTCTCCGGCGGCACCACGCTCGCCGCCAGCACCGGTGGCGAGGCCGCCGCCGAGTAGGCCGCTCCGCCCCTTCACGCCTCCGGCTTTCCGCAGCCCGCGCCACCCCGGCGCGGGCTGCTCGTTTTGCGGGGAAGGCGCAGCGGGCGGGAATGATGAAAACGTTTCACGTCTATCCCGCCGCCGGAGGCACGGGGGGTGCTAAACCGTCGGCACGGTCGGCCGTACCGCTTGGCGGGCGGCTGCCACTATCCAAACCACAACACAGAAAATGAAACTCCCGACCTCCCTGAAACTTGCAGGCGCCACCGCTGCCGCCCTCGTCTCCAGTTCGCTGTTTGCCGAGATCGCCCTCAATGAGCAGTTCGCGATCAGCGGCTATGTCGCTGGCTCTGCCTCGTACACGAAAGTCGAGCACGCCGATTCCGACAGCAACGCCGACCTCGACGCGCTGAAGCTCACGGCCGTCGCCAAGTTCGCCCCGGTCACCGTCACCACCAGCCTGTTCGCCTTCGGCGCCGGCTCGGGCGACGGCTTCGGCGCCTCCCCGATCTTCCTCGACGCCTACGGCACCTACGACTTCGGCACCGGCACGACCGTCACCGCCGGCAAGTATCTCAGCTGGCTCGGCTACGAGGCGTTCGACATCCCGAACATGCTGCAGATCTCGTACGCCAACCCGACCGCCGCCTACATCCCCGCCTACCACACCGGCGTGAAGGTCGAAAACAGCACCGACGCCTACACCATCGGCGTGGGCGTCTCCGACTCCCTCTACGGCCCCACCTACTACAAGGGCGACGGCGACCTCAACAACGGCGTCGGGCTCGAGGCCTACTTCACCTACAAGGCCATCAAGGACTTCACCTGGTTCGTCGGCCTCGGCTACGACACCGGCAACGATTCCGACGACAAGTCCTTTGTCGCCGACACCTGGATTCAGTACGTCTCCGGCAAGTTCACCTACGCCGCCGAGCTCTGCTACGGCAGCACCGATCTCGGCGCCGGCGGCTCCACCGACGGCTACTTCGCTCTCGGCCTCGTGAAGTACCAGGTCGACGAGAAGTGGGCGGCCACCTTCCGCCTGAGCGCCGGCGAGGGCGCCGCCAAGGACGACTTCGTCCGCGCCACCTTCGCGCCGAGCTACGCGATCACCAAGAATCTCGATCTCGTCTCCGAGTACAGCTACACCGACTACGACGACGTGGACGGCCACTACCTCGGCGTGCAGGCTCGTTTCAAGTTCTGAGCCGCGCCCACGCTGCTCCGAATTTCGTCCGACGTTCTCCTTCCGCGGCCCGGGCCGTGGGGGCGGGCCCCCGCGGGGGCCCC
>JAEXPQ010000351.1 GCA_023446735.1 Verrucomicrobiota bacterium | reverse complement strand
GTGGCCGGACCGCGAGTTCATCGAGCGGCTCGGGCGGTACACCGAACGCCTGCGCCGGGCGGTGGAGGAGGGCGCGGCCCTCGTGTTTCCGATGAGCGCGCAACCCGCGCTGGCGGAGGGGCTGCCTCTGGCCGCCGCCGCGAGGCTGCGGAGGATCTGCGCCGAACATTATGGGCAGATTGCGCCGGACCTGATGGCGGGGCGGACCAACTGGACGGCCGTGCCGGCGCCGACGCCGGCGTGGGCGGAGGTCGTGTTCGCCGAGGTTCCCGCGTCGCAGCGGCTCGCGCGCCTGTGGCGGGCGGTGCTCTCCGCCTGTCGGGCCGACACCGCCGACCCGGTCGCGGCGTGGCAGGTGCGCGTGGCGGACCTGGAAGGGCGCGCGGCGGCGCTCAACGCCCGGCGGCACCGCCGCCTGCGGCTCCATGGTCCGGGTACGGATCTCACGCTGGCGCTGCCGGCGGGGCACCGCTGGTGCACGGCGTTCCTCGTGGCGGCGGACGGTCGCCGGTTCGCGCCGAACCTGCCGACGGAGGAGATCTTCACGGCGCCGCGCCGCGACTCGGTCGAGGGCTGGCTGCGCGTGGCGCAACCGGTCTGCCACGGCGGCGCGGTGATGGACGGCGTGGAATTGGAGTTTCGCGGCGGGCACGTCGTGCGGGCACATGCCCGGCGCGGCGCGGAGCTGCTCGAACGCGTGCTTGCCACCGACCGCGGCGCCTCGCGGCTGGGCGAAGTGGCGCTTGTCGACGGCGCGACGCCGGTGGGGCGGGCCGGCCGGTGTTTCCGGCAGGCGCTGCTCGACGAGAACGCCCTTCCGCACGTGGCTCTGGGCGCGGCCTACGCGTTCACCGCGCCGACGGCGCCGGCGGACGAATTGAACCGCAGCGCGCTGCATCTCGACCTCCCGACGGAGGCGGAGGTGCTGTTGTCGTGAGAAGACATGGCCGCTGTGTCCTTGAAATATCGTGGCCGGTCGGCCACACCGTCCGCCTCATCATGCCGCGTCTCCTTCCCCTCTGCCTCCTCGCCATGGCCACCGCTGCCCCGCTCCCGCTTCGCGCCGAAGATCCCGCCGTGCCCGCCCCGCGGGCCATCGACTACGAATGGATGTCGATCGCCCGCTGGAAGGAGATGCACGCCGAGGATGTCGCGATCGCGGCCAAGGGCGGGGTGGACGTGCTCTTCGTGGGCGACTCGATCACCGAGGGCTGGGAGTGGAACGATGGCGAGCATTGGAAGAAGCATTTTGCCCCGCTCGGCGCGGCCAACTTCGGCATCGGCGGCGACACCACGCAGAACGTTCTCTGGCGACTCGAACACGGCGCGGTCGGCGCGTTGCGGCCAAAGGTCGTCGCGCTGCTCATCGGCACGAACAACCTCGGCCGCGAGGCCGCCACGGCGGCCGACGCCGCACGGGGCATCGAGGCGGTGGTGGCGAAGCTGCGCGCGGCCTTCCCCGCGGCGAAGATCGTCGTGCACGGCGTGTTTCCCTGCGACGCCTCGCCCACGGCGGAGATCCGCGGCCGGGTGGCGGCGGTGAACGAGCGCTTGCGCACGCTCGACGGCCGCGACGGGCAGGTCGTGTTCCGCGACCTCGGCGCGGCCTTTCTCGAGACGGACGGGTCGATCAGCCCCGCCGTGATGCCCGACGGCCTGCACCTCTCGCCGGAGGGCTACCGGCGCTGGGCGGCGGAGCTCGTGCCGCTGGTGGGCGGTTTGCTCGCCGCCGGGCGCTGAAGACCGGCGCGGTGGCGGCGGGCGGGGCGAGTCGTGTCTTTTCAGGACAAGGCGGGGCGTTGCCCCCGGGCGGGTCGCGCGGCTTCATGCCCCCGTACCCCCAACACCCATGCCTACTCGATTCGGATTCGTGAAAGGTTGCGCGTTTGCCGCAGCCGCGTTCGTGCTGGTCTCGACCGGCTCTGCCAAGATGGAGCAGTGGACGGACACCCAGGGCGCCAAGTTCAAGGGAGAACCCGCCGAGGCCGTCGGGCCGTTCGCGCTCTTCCGACTGCCCGACCGTAGCGGAAAACTGGTTCCGTTCGGCCTGCTCACCGCGCAGGACTGCGCCCGCTTCGCCCTGGGGCTCCGCGATCTTCCCCGGCCGGCGGACGACTGGAGCCAGACGAAGACCAAGATCGGCGCCGAGATCTACGGCAGCGCCCGGCGGGTCGAGGGCGACAAGCTGGTGGACGTGGAGCTCAAGGGCCGCCCGGAGCCGCGGTTCTACGTCCTGTTTTTCGTCAGCAACGGCGAGGGCAAGTCCTGGGGCACGCTCGGCAAGACCAACTGGCCGATGCAGGACTTGCAGCAGAAGCACCCCGGCAAGATCGAGGGCTTCATGGTCGGGGTGAAGCACGGCGAGAACGACCAGATGAAGATGGCGACGACGATGAAGGTGCCGTACCTTGTATCCAAGATCGAGGATCAGGTCGACATGACCGCGATCGGGAAGATCGCCCCGGCGGCGGGCTACGGGGTGGTGATCGCCAACGCCAACGGCGTGCCGCTCTACGTGGGCAAGTGCGACACCGACGAGTCCGCCAAGGCGCTCTTCGCGCAGTTCGGCGGGCTGCTCGACCTGCTGCGTCCCGACAACCCGAGGGGCTGGAAGGACAGCCTGCACTACTGGACGGCGGCGCAGTCGGCGCTGCACCCGGCCGACCAATGCGATCCGTTGCTCGTGGGCGATCCGCTCAACGCCGCCGCGCTGCGCGACAACGGCGTGCAGGCGTTCGAGGCCACGATCTACGTCTCCGCGGAGGGCACCGTGACCGGTGTGAAGATCGCCGCCGGTGCCCAGATTCCGGAGGCGCTGGTGCAGCCGATCTCGGAGGCGTTGCACCAGGCCCGGCTCGTGCCGGCCGTGAGCGGAGGCCGGTTCGTGGCCGGAAGCCTGCGCTACAATTTCGGCAAGTAGCTCGCCTGCGCGCGCCGCGCCGGGATTGCCCTCGCGCCGCCGGGGGGAATCCCGTTTCCGCGCGCGACTCCGTGGAGTGGATGCGAAAAATTGCCGCTTGAAACGCGCGCGGCGGGCGCCCATCCCTCGGCATGTTCTTTGGAAGCGCGCCGGCCGCATCGAGGCCCGCGCCGTCATGCTCAGCAACGCAGGGAAGGCCGTGCAAATCGGCCGCAGTTGCGCTGCGGTAACAGGTCACAGACCCCTCTCCCGTCCACCACGGGAAAAGCCAGTCGGACACGCGTCCGGTGAAGGCGAGGGGCGAGGCGTCGGCAGTCGCGCATCACGCGCGCGCCGCACAAACCTGGAGCCCGAATACCTGCCTGTTGAGCCTCACCCCGTGCCGCGCGCTGCGATTGCGCGGCCCGGTCTCACTTCATCGCAAAAATGAAGGGTGGGAGTAGGAATGCGCTTCCAGCGGACCCTTCCCGGTCCGCCGGCATGGCGATCGATCGTTTCTGCTCTCCCGCGCTACGATCTCCATGCTCAATCGGCATCTCACCAGAACCTCGTCGGCCCTCCCGGCCGGCGCCCTCGCTCTCGTCCTGGCGGCTCCGGCCGCGGGCCAGTCCGCGCGCCATGAAGGCGTCGTCGACCTGCCCGACTACGTCGTCAGCGCCACGCGCACGGCGCAGGACGCCCAGTTCACCACCAGCAGCGTCGATGTGCTTCCGCTGGTTGCGCTCGAGCTCGCCCAGATCGGCGACCTGCGCACCGCGCTCGCGACCGTCCCCGGTGTGAACATCGTGAACACCGGCGCCACCGGCGGCCAGAGCTCCATCTTCATCCGCGGCTCGGCCTCGACCCAGACGCTCTTCGTCGTCGACGGCGTCCCGATGAACTCGCGCACGGCGCAGTACAACAACTTCCTCGGCGCCGCCGATCTGGCGGGCGTCGATCGCGTGGAGGTGCTCCGCGGCCCGCAGAGCACCCTCTACGGCTCCTCCGCGATGGGCGGCGTGGTCTTCATCGACTCCGCCCGCGGCTGCGGTCCGACGACCGGCAGTGTATCCGCGACCTACGGATCGTTCGACACGCTCGGCGCCTCCGTCGCGGCCAAGGGCGGCACGGAGAACCTCGGGTACAGCGTCTCGCTCGGCCGCTTCCGGACCGACAACGACCTCCCGCACAACGCGTACGACGCCTGGAGCTACTCGACCCGCGTCGAGGGCACGCCGACGGCGAGCCTGCTCGTGGGCGCGACCTTCCGCGGCCTGCAGGGCGACTACGAGGAGACCGGCGGCCGCTGGGGCTACGGCCTCTCCGATGTCGCCGCCGACAACCACCTCACCACGCTTTACGCGCAGTGGAGCGAGACCAAGGAGTTCGCCTCGCGCCTGACCGCGGGCCAGCACCAGCGCCGCTACACGCTCGTCGGAGCCTACGGCACCACCGAGCTGCGCGACCGCCGCGACATCGTCGACTGGCAGAACACCTGGTACGACTTCCAGGGCGCGGAGATCGTGGCTGGCGCCTCGTATGAGCACGACCGCCACGACAACGACAGCAAACGCACCGCGGCGGACAACGCCGCCGGCTACTTCGCCACGACGGTCCACCCGTCCAAGAATTCCACCGTCAACGCCGGCCTGCGCTACGACGACTTCGACACGTTCGGCTCCGCCTGGACCTGGCGTGCCGGCGCCTCCTGGCTGCCGGTCGCGGGCACGAAACTCCACGCCTCGGTCGGCACCGGTTTCTGCGCCCCGAGTAACGAGGACATCGACGGCAACCCCGCCTGGGGCGTGCTCGCCAATCCCGACCTGCGGGCCGAGAAGTCGACCGGCTGGGACCTCGGCGTCGACCAGAAGATCGGCGGCGAGGCCGTCACCGCGAGTGTGACCTACTTCCATACGCGTTATCGCGACCGCATCCTCTATTCCTCCGACCCCGTCACTTGGGTCGGCCAAATGCAGAACATCGAGCGTTCGAAGGCCGACGGCATCGAAACCGCCCTGGCCGTCGACTTCACGAAGGCGATCCATGGTCGCGTGGCCCACACCTGGCTCGAGGCGAAGAATACCGCGACCGGCGCGCGCCTGCAGCGCCAGCCTCGCCACACGTTCGACGCCGAGGTGACCGCCCGGCCGCACGCCGCGTGGGCGGTCGGCGCCGGGATCCGCGTCGTGACGGACCGCATCGACCAGGCGCCCGGTGTCACGGGCCTGCATCGCATCGAAGATTATACGACAATCCGCCTCTTCACGAGCTACGAGGTCGTGAGGAATCTCCTGCTCAAGGCCCGCGTCGAGAACCTGCTCGACGAGCAGTACGACGAAGTCGGCGGCTACGAGGCGTTGCCCTTCCGCGTCTTCGGCGGCATCGAATACAAGTTCTGATCCTTTCTCACCGCTCATGAGAATCCCGTTCCGGCTGCCGGTCGCACTCCTCTGGTTCCTCTGCTCCCTCGCGGGCGCGGCGGAGCCGGCGGGCGCGCCGGCGCCGGTGCGGGTCGTTTCCCAGACGGTCGGCAACGACGAGTTCCTGCTCGCCCTCGCGGAACCGGCGCAGATCGCGGCCCTCAGCCACCTCGCGCGCCAACCGGAGTTCTCCGCGGTCGCAGCCGAGGCGGCTCGGTATCCGAACATCGGAATGGGCGATGCGGAGACGGTGCTGCGCTTCAATCCCACGCTCGTGCTCTGCGCCGACTACAGCCGCGCGGAGCTCGTCACGCAGCTGCGGCGGGCGGGCGTGCGGGTGCTGGTCATCGACCGCTACAAGACGCTGGAGGACGTCTATGCGACGCTCCGGCTGATCGCGCGCGAGCTCGGCGCGGAGGGGAAAGCCGAGGCGTTGATCGCCCGCTGCGAGGCGCGGGTGGCGGACCTGAAGCGCCGGTTGGACGGGCGCCGTCCGGTGCGGGTGTTCGCGCCTTCGGTCTTCGGCATGATTCCGGGCGACGACACGACTTTTGCTGATCTCTGCGACCACGCCGGCGCGGAGAACCTCGCCGCCACGCTCGGCGGCCTGAGCGGCCACGCGGCGGCGCCCAGCGAGCAGATGCTCACCTGGCCGGTGGAAAAGGTTGTGGTGGCCACCGACGATCCGGCGCATGCCCTCGAGCCCTATCGCACGATGGTGCCGTACAAGCTCATGCCCGCCTTCCGCGAGGGCCGCGCGGTCGTGCTTGCGCCGCACCTGATCAGCTGCGTCACGCACTTCCGGATCGACGCGTACGAGCAGCTCGCCCGGCAGCTGCACCCGGAGGCGTTCCGATGATCCCGGGTCGTTTCCTCGGGTGGGTGTTCCCGGTGGCGCTGCTGACGCTCGCCGCCCTCGCCGTGGCCTCGCTCGGCATCGGCGACATGCCGCTCTCCCCGGAGCGCATCTGGCGCGGGCTGTTGCGTCAGGAGGAGCTGGCGACGATGATCATCTGGCAGATCCGGCTGCCGCGGCTCATCGTGGCGGTCCTGGTCGGCGCCGCGCTTTCGGCCAGCGGCCTGGTGATGCAGGCGTACTTCCGCAACAGCCTCGCCAGCCCCGGCCTGCTCGGCGTGAGCAGCGGCGGCGCGGCCGGCGCGGTTGTGGCGATCGCGTGCGGACTCGCGGCGTTCTCGCTCTGGACGGTGCCGGCGGCGGCGATCCTCGGCGCGTTCGCGGCCACGTTGTCGGTCATCGCGCTGGCGCGCCACGGCGCGAGCACGGAGCGGCTGCTGCTGGCGGGAATCGCGCTCAATGCCCTGCTCGGCGCGGTCACCAGCTACGTGCTCTCCTCGCAGACGGCGATCTACGAGCGCACCACACAGATCCTCTTCTGGCTGCTCGGCGGACTGGAGGACCGCACGTGGGAGCACGCGCTCATGGCCTCGCCGATCGTGGTGTTCGCCGCTCTGCTCTGGCCGCTGGGCCGGCCGATGGACCTGCTCAGCCTCGGCGCCAACGAGGCGCAGAGCCTCGGCGTCGACGTGCGCTCCCTGCGGCGCAAGTTGCTCGTGCATTCGACGGTGCTGACGGCGATCGCCACCGCGGCGGCCGGCACGGTGGGCTTCGTGGGCCTGATTGTCCCGCATCTGTTGCGACTGCTCGTCGGACCGGAGCATCGGCGCCTGGTGCCGCTCTCGCTGGTGGGCGGTGCGGTTTTCGTGCTCGGCTGCGATCTGGTGTGCCGTTGCGCGGGCAACGTGCGGCTTGGCATCGTCACCGCGCTGGTCGGGGCGCCGTTCTTCCTGTGGTTGCTGAGGAGGCAGGCATGAAGTCGACTCCGCACCCGTATTCTTTTCCGGGGGGCGAACCGGCGCCCGAGGAGCGCGGCAAGGTCGCGCCGTTTCCGCAGAGCGCGCTGGCGCTGCGCGGGGCGACGGTGCCGGGGCGCATCGCCGACGTGACGCTCGACCTCCCGCCCGGTTCGCTGGTCGGCCTGGTCGGGCCCAACGGCGCGGGCAAGTCCACGCTGCTGCAGGTCGCGGCGGGCCTGCTCCCGGCGCCGGCGGCGGTGCGCTGGGCGGGCCGCGAGCTGGAGACGATCCCGCCGCTGGAGCGTGGCCGCGGTGCGGCGTGGGTGCCGCAGGAGGCGCGGTTCGAATTCGGGTTCACGGTCCGCTCGGTCGTGGCGCAGGGGCGCTACGCGCACGGTGACGACGAGGTGGGGGTGGACGCCGCGCTGGCGCGCTTCGACCTCGCGCTGCTCGCGCAGCGGCCGGTCAACCGGCTCTCCGGCGGCGAACGGCAGCGCGTGCTGCTCGCCCGCGCGTTGGCGACCGCCGCGCCGCTCCAGCTCTGGGACGAGCCGCTGGCGCCGCTCGATCCGCGCCATGTGCTGGAAGTGCTGATGCTCGCCCGCGAGCTCACGCGCGCCGGTTCCACGGTGCTGATGTCGCTCCACGATCTGCGCGTCGCGAGTTGCCTGGACTACGTGGCGGTGCTGCACGACGGCCGCCTGCGCGCGCTGGGCAAGCCCGACGAGGTGCTCACCCCCGGCCTGTTCTCCGAGGTCTTCGGCGTGCGCGCGCGCCTGGCCCCCGGCCTCATCCTCGAACTCCCATGAAGCCCGTTTTCAAGAACCTCACCGAACCCGAGTCCGATTCCGCCGCCGAGGCCGCGCACCGCGAGGCGATGCAGGCGAAGCAGCAGGAGATGCACGCGCTGATCGCCGCGGCGAAGGAGAAACGCGGACTGACGATCGTGCACACCGGCAACGGCAAGGGGAAGAGCACCGCCGCGTTCGGCATGCTCACCCGCATGCTCGGGCACGGAAAGCAGTGCGTGGTCGTACAGTTCATCAAATCGGGCGATGCCGCGACCGAGCGCAACCTGCGCTGCCACCACCTGCGCTGGCACCGTTGCGGGGAGGGCTTCACGTGGGATACGCAGAACCGCTCCCGCGACATCGAGGCCGTGCGCACCGGCTGGGCGCTCGCGGTGCAGGCGATGCAGGATCCCGCGGTGAAGTTCATCCTGCTCGACGAGCTGAACATCGTGCTAGCCTACAACTACCTGCCGGTGGACGAGGCGCTGGCTGCGCTACGGCAGCGCCTGCCGCACCAGCATGTGGTCATCACCGGCCGCGACGCACCGGCGGAGCTAGTCGAATACGCGGACCTGGTGACGGAGATGCGCGAGGTGAAGCATCCGTTCAAGGCGGGCGTGCAAGCGCAGGCCGGGATCGAGTTCTGAGGCGTCGGGGCGATCGGTCCGCGATCGCCGCACGCGTGGGAACGAGCACGAGCATGAGCACGAGAAGAGGCTGGAGCAGGAGGCGGAGTCCGCGCAGGACTATGGGGCAATGAAGGCCATCGGCTTGCTCGGCACCGGATCCAGCGTCGGGAAGACGTGGGTGGCGACAGCCCTGTGCGCGTGGCTGCGGCGGCAGGGCGTGCGCGTGGCGCCCTGCAAGGCGCAGAACATGTCGAACAACGCGTTCGCGTTGCGCGCGGGCGGCGAGATCGCGCGCGCGCAGGCGATGCAGGCGGAGGCGTGCGGCCTCGAGCCGGCGCCGGAGATGAACCCGATCCTGCTCAAACCGAGCGGGCGGCGCGGTTCGCAGCTGATCGTCTCCGGGCAGGTCGAGGGCTATGTCGACGCCGAGGATTTCTACGCCGAGCACGACCGGCTCTGGCGCCATGTCGCGGGCGTGCTCGACGGTTGGCGCGCGCGGTGCGACGTGCTCGTGCTCGAGGGCGCGGGCTCGCCGGTGGAACTCAACCTCATGGACCGCGATCTGGTGAACCTGCGGCCGATCCGGCACCTCGACGGACGCTGGCTGCTCGTGGGCGACATCGATCGCGGTGGCATCTTCGCGCAGCTCGCCGGCACCTGGAATTTGTTGCCGGCGGCAGACCGGCCGCGCGGGCTCGGGGCGATCGTCAACCGCTTCCGCGGCGACTTGGCGCTGTTCCGCGATCCGGGCACGCGGTTGCTCCCGCACGCGCCGGGCCTGGCCGTGCTGGGCACGGTGCCGCTGCGGCGCGACCTCCAGCCGGAGACCGAGGACGGCTTCGACCGCGGCGACGAGGACCGCGGTTCGGGAGATGTCATTGCTTGGATACGCTACCCGCGTGTGGCGAACGTGACCGACTGCCAGCCTTGGTGGGACGACCTCGGCGTCCGCACCCGCTGGGTCGACGATCCCTCGCAATTGTGCTCCGCCAAGGCGATCATCCTGCCCGGTTCGCGGAATACGCTCGGCGACCTGGCGTGGCTGCGGGCCCACGGTTGGTTCGAGGCGATCCGCGCCGCGGCGGAGCGGGGCGTGCTCGTCGTGGGCGTGTGCGGCGGCTACCAGATGCTGGGCGAGCGGCTGCACGATCCCGAGGGGCTCGCGGGCGACCGCGGGTCCGAGGCCGGCATCGGGCTGCTCCCGATCACCACCGGTTTTTTGCCCGAGAAGATCGTGCAGCAGGTGACGGCCGAGTGCTGCGGGCGCCGCTGGCAGGCCTACGAGATCCACATGGGCCGCAGCGCGGCGACCCAGCCGTGCGCGCCGCTCCAGACGGTGGTCGATGCGGCCGGCCCGCGCCCCGAGGGGCTGTGCCGTGGCAACGTCTGGGGTACGTATCTGCACGGCTGGTTCGAGGCGCCGGAGGTGCGCCGCAAGGTCGCCGCCGCCGCCGGCATCGCCGCGCATCGCGCGGAGCCGATCCTCTGGTCCGAGAAGCGGCGCGAGATCTACGCGCAGATGGCCGATCATCTCGCCGCGCATGTCGACCTCGGCCCCGTGCGCCGCTACCTGGAGCTCTAGCCCCGTCGCCTTTTTCGTCATCCATGGAACACCGTCCAATTCCCGCTCCGTCCCTCACGGAGCCGCAACAGCGGGAGGTCACGCGCCTGTGCGCGGAGACCGGCCTGATGCTGTTGCAGCACGGCGCCGAGAGCGCGCTCGTCGAGAACCTCTCCCGCCGGCTTGCGTTGGCGCTGGGGGTGCCCCGCGCCGAGGTGGCGCTGCTGGCCAACGCGCTGGTCGTCACCACGCTCAGCGACGGGCACTGCATCACGACGGTGCGGCGCAACGAGGATCGCGGGATCAACATGCAGGTCGTCACCGAGGTCCAGCGCGCTGTGCTCGACGCCGAGGACGGCGTGCTCGACGCCGCGGCCTACCGCGCGCGGTTCGAGGCGGTGAAGCCGCTGCGGTATCCGCGTTGGCTGACTTCGGTCGTGATCGGCCTGTCGTGCGCGTGCTTCGCGCGGCTGATCGGGGCGGACTGGACGAGCTGCGGCGTGGCGTTGGTGGCCGCGGGCGTGGCGATGGCGGTGCGCCTGCAGATCGCGCGGCTGCATTTCAGCCCGCTGGTGAACTTCTTCGCCACCGCGTTCGTTGCGACCTCGATCGCGGCGCAGTCGGCGATCTACAAGGTCGGCGAGAAGCCGCAGGTGGCGATGGCGGCCTGCGTGCTGCTGCTGGTGCCGGGTTTCCCGTTGATCAACTCGATCTCGGACATGGTGAAGGGCTACATCAACACCGGGTTGGCGCGCGGCATGTACGCGTTGCTGCTCTCGGCCGGGGCGTGCACCGGAATCCTGCTCGCGATGAGTGTCTGGAAAGTGTGGGCCTGGTGATGAATCTCCCGTTTGAAGTTTTCCAACAGGCGGCCTTGGCCGCGGTGCCGGCGGTCGGTTTCGGCATGGTCTTCCACGTGCCACCGCGCGTGCTCGCGTTGTGCGCGGCCGGTGGCGCGCTTGGGCGCGGGCTGCGGTACCTGCTGCATGCGGGCGCCGGCATGCCGCTCCCGTGGAGCACGCTGCTCGCCGCGGCGACGGTGAGCGCGCTCGGGGTGCTCGTGGCGCAGCGGCTGCGGGCGCACCCGAAGGTATTCACGGTGGCGGCGATGATCCCGATGATCCCGGGCGTGCCGCTCTTCAAGACCCTGCTCACGCTTGTCGAGATCCAGATGCAGGGGCCGGATCCCGAGCGGCTCGCCGTGGCGATCAGCTCGGGCCTGCAGGCGTTCTTCGTCGTGGCCGCGCTGGCCGTGGGGCTCGCGGTGCCGGGGCTGCTCTATTACCGCAAACGGCCGGTCGTGTGAGGCGCGACGCCATGCATTCCAGCAACGTCGTACGCCGGGTGAAATGCGAGGCGATCGCGGCCTTCATCCAGATGCCGGAGCGGCCCCGACGGGTCGTCTCGCTCGTCTCCGGGCTCACGGAGGCGATCTTTGCGATGGGCCTGGGCGACCGCCTGGCGGGAGTGTCCCACTACTGCGCGCGCTATGCGCCGGTGGCCGGGCTTCCGGTGGCGGGCGACTACCTGAAGATCGACGTCGAGCGGCTGCGCGAGCTACGGCCCGACCTCGTGCTTATGACCAGCGGGGTGCAGCTCGGCCTAGCGCGGCGGCTGGCGCAGGCGGGCGTGCCGGTGTTCGTGCTGCAATTACCCGACAGTCTGGGCGGGATCCTCGAGAACATCCGACGGCTGGGCGCGCTGCTCGGCGAGATGGAGGCGGCGCACGAGCTGGTGGAGCGGATGGCGACGGAGGCGGCGGCCCTGCGCGCGCTGCGGCCGGCGGCGCGGCCGCGGATCTATGCGGAGCTGTGGTTCGGGCGGCATCCGCGGATGGCGGGCGGGCTCACGTTCGTGCACGACATCCTGGAGCTGGCCGGTGGCACGAACATCCTGCGCGGCGCGGCGGCGGGGTATCTGGCGTTGAATCTTCCGGCAGTGGCGGCGGCGAAACCGGAGGTCGTGGTGGTGTTTTCCGAGGAGGACGACCATCCGGTCGACGTGGCGGCGCTGATGGCGGAGCGCGGCTGGGCCGGGGCGTGGCCGCACGTGGTGATCGAGAGCGGCATCCCGCGCGGGAAGAATCTGATCCACGACGGGCCTTCGCTGCTGGAAACGGCGCGGTGGTTGCGCGGCGAGCTGCTGGCGAAGGGCGTGTTGCCGACGGCTTGAGGCGCGGGCGGACGCTGGGTGCCGAGGCGATGAGCGTCAGGCGCCATCGTCGGGAGGGTGTCGCAGCGCGGCCCGCCGGCGGGAAAAAGAAAACCCGCGGCCGAAGCCGCGGGTTTTAAATGGTCGGGGCGGTGAGATTCGAACTCACGACCTCTACGTCCCGAACGTAGCGCTCTACCAGGCTAAGCTACGCCCCGATGGTGGAACTCTTTCTTGCTGGCAACCGAGGGTTGCCGGCTTGAAGGAGGGCAGAGGCTGCGAAGCGCCCCGGGGTGAATCAAGGACAATCTTGGCAAGGTTCCACTTCTCTTCCTCCCGGAGGTGGTCGGCAGCCAACAAGCCCGGCCTGGCGACGAAGCGTGCCCTGCCAACTCGGGCGCGAGGGGGCTCGGCCCGGGGAGAGAGACTCGGCGAAGGCGGATCAGCTGCCGCGGTGGTCGCGGTGGTGGATGCAGACGCTGTTGCCATCCGGGTCGGTGACCACGGCCATGTGGCAGACGGAGCTGTCCATCGGCTCGACAATGAACTTCACGCCGGCGGCGCGCAGGGCGGCCACGGCGGCGTCGAAATCGGCCACCTCGAAGGCGACGCTCGGGCCGGTGGTGGACGGCTTCCAGTCCGGCGCCATGTTGGTGATGCCGAGGGTGGCGCCGGCGATGTCGTATTCGATCCACTGTTTGCCATCGTGGTCGAACGTGTGGGCCGGTTTCAGGCCGAGCACGCCCTCGTAAAATGCGCGGGCGCGGGGCATGTCGGTGACGGGGTAGCCGGTGAAGGCGATTTCGGTGATGCGGATCATGGGCGGTGCACGAGGGTTGGTGTTGGGGAGGCGGCGGAAGATAGCACGGCCGACCGACAACGGCTCGCCCGGAATGATGATCGGCTGAGGAGGACGGCTGGGCGGTGGACCTGCCTTCGGTCGAAGCGGATGCGTGGCGCCTATTTGGACGAGGGCGGATTTGCTGTGAATAACTTGTGAGCCAAACCGGCTTGCCGACGATGATTCGAGGTTCCAGTGCCGTCGCGCCCTGCCGTAACCGAGGCCTGGTGCCACGTTTGAGGGGCACCAAGCGGCCGGGGTGCCCCCGATGGGGCCTCGCTAGGGCCGCCGAGAGCAATCAGGCATAGATCAGAGTTGTTCATGAGTTTCCGAAACTTCGAAGCGATAGCACTTTATGGCGTTATCGACGAGCTGGTCCCGACTCAGGTCGCGCTCCGGCTGCGACTGGGGCCGGATGGCCCTAGTGACAGGGTGGAACCTCGGACACCCCGTCGGCTGCCAAGGTGGCGAACCGCCTTGGTGCACCGTTGTTACGGTTTCGTGGCTGACCCGGTGTGAAGAACTCCCGCCCCGGGCGGCCTGGGCTTGCCGGAGATCCCTCTTTCCCAGCGGAGCTGGGGCGCTCGGAAGAGGATGCGACGGCAACACGGGGCGAGCCGGCGAGCTGAACGCCGTGGCGGGGGTGCGGCGCGGGTTAGCTCCGGCCTGGGCGTGGCGTGGACGGCAGCGTGAAATAGAAGGTCGCGCCCGCGCCCGGTGTGCTCTCGGCCCAGACCCGGCCGCCGTGGCGGGTGATGATACGGCGCACGTTGGCCAGACCAATCCCGGTGCCCTCGAAGTCGCGGGCGTGATGGAGGCGTTGGAAGACGCCGAAGAGCTTGTCGGTGTATTTGGGATCGAAGCCGACGCCGTTGTCGCGCAGGTAGATCGCGACCTCGCCGGGGTTCGCGGGGGAGATCGAGGCGACACCGACCTCGATCACCGCGGGCTGGCGATCGCGGGAGAATTTCAGGGCGTTGCCGAGAAGATTCACCAGCACCTGGCGCAGCAACGTGGGGTCGGCCTCGACGGCGGGCAGCGGGTTGATGCGGAACTCGACCGCGCGGCGAGCGAGGTCGGAGGAGAACTCCCGGCGGGCCTCCGCGAAGAGCGCGGCGAGGTCCACGGTGCGCAGCTTGAGGTCGGAACGGCCGAGGCGGGAGAACACGAGCAGGGCGTCGATGAGCTGGCCGAGGCGCACGGCCTCGGTGGAGATGATGCCCATGAAACGCAGGCTCTCCGGGTCGGCGTGGGCGGCGAGGCGCTTGCGCAGGAGGTCGGCGAAGCCGCTGATGTTGCGCAGCGGGGCGCGGAGGTCGTGGGAGACCGAGTACGAGAAGGACTCGAGCTCGCGGTTGGAGGCGGTGAGCTCGGTGGTGCGGTCGGCCACGCGCTGTTCGAGTCCCTCGTTGAGTTTGCGGTAGCGCTCCTCGCTGGCGACCAGGGCGGCGGCCTTGTCGAGCGTGGCGTGGACCTGCTCGTTGAGGCGGCGGTTGGTTTCGTGCAGTTCGCGCGTGCGGGCGGCGACGAGGTGCTCGAGGCGCGCCTTCTCGCGGCGTTCGAGGTACGAGGACCACCAGGCGATGCCGAGCATCGCAGCGATGGCGGTCAGGCCGTAGAGCCCGTAAGCCCACGGGGTGCGGAACCACGGCGGCCGGACGACGAAGGCGAGGGTGGTTTCGTGGCCCACGCTCGTGTCGGTGCGGGGACGGACGTGGAGGAGGTAGCGGCCTTCCTTGAGGCGGTTGAACGCCGCCGAGCCGGTCCCGCCGGTCGAAACCCACTCGGTGCCGGCGCCGTCGAGCCTGACCTCGAATGTCACGGCCTGGCCGAAGGGCGTGCCCGGGGCGAGGTAGTGGACGACGATTGAGTTGTCGCGGAAGGGAATCGGCGGCAGTTCGGCCCCCGGGGCGAAGACGTGCTGGTTGGAGGCCGGGAAGTGCACCAGCGAGAGCGTGGCCCGCAGCGGCGCCTCCTCGGGTTGCGGCATGGCCGGGTCGTAGCGCGCGAGGCGCCGGGTTTCGTGCATCCAGACCACCCCGCCTTTCTCGACGGTGAACAGGTAGGGCTGCAGGCCGTTGGGGATCGACTCGGCCGGCACCGGCCCGCGCGGGGTGTCGGCGAGGACATGGACGGTCCCGTTGGACGTGACCCAGAGCCGGCCGCGGGAATCGCGCACGGGGCGGCCGACGATCCCCTCCATCGCGGGATAGCGCGCCACGAGGGCGGAGTCCTCAGTGAAGCGCCGGGTTGTCTCGTCGAAGCGGAACAGGCGATTGGCGATGTTGAAGTACGCGATCCCATCGAGGACGAAGATGTTGACCCAGCCGTCGGCCACGCCGTCCCGGGCCGCGAAGATCTCGAGCCCGGGGTCTTCCCCGCCGATATCCACCCGCCCGACACGACCGGAGCCGAGTTCGAGCCAGACCTTGCCGGAATCGTCGGCCGCCATGGCGTAGACATCGCCCAGCCCGGGCTGGGGCAGGCGGCGGGCCTGGTAGGTGTCGCCCATGCGCTCGATCCAGCCGAGTTCGTCGCGGGCGACGTAAAGCCAGCGTTTGCCGTCGGTGCTGGGGATGTCGATCCGCAGATTGGGGATGGGAAGGATCGGCTCCCAGCGGCCGTCGCGTCGGCGGAAGGCGCCGCGCTCGTTGGTGGCGAGGAGCGGGCCGAGCTGGCCGGAGAGGGTGTGCACGAAGGTGCCGGGCGGGGAGTCCTCGACGAAATGCAGGAGGCGGCCCTCGGGGTTGTAGACGCCGCGCTGGGCGCGGCCGTCGGCGAGCAGCCAGAGGCGACCGTCGTGGCGGAACGGTTGGGCGTAGGCGAGGCCGGTGGAGACGAGCGGTTCGAAGCTGGAGAGCCGGGAGGGGAAACGGATTCGGGCGACGCCGTCGTTGAGGAGTGCCCACAGGGTGCCGGCCGTGTAGAAGAGCCGCTGGACGCGGCCGAGGCGGTGGTCGAGGGTGCGGTCGATCGTCTGGACGATTCGCCCCTGGGTGTTGAAGAGGATGATACCGTGGTTGTCGACGGCCGCGGCGAAGAAGCCGCCGTAGGTGCTGCACAGGTCGTTGATGCGGAGCTCGGTGGCGAGCCCCGGGATCGGGAACGCGGTGAACCGGGTGCCGTCGAACAGTTTCAGGCCCTCGGCGTTGGTGCCGACCAGGAGATGGGCCGAGTCGTAGGGCGTGCCGCAGGTGACGGTGAGGTTGGCGGTCGTTTGCGCCGGGTCGATGAGGTAGGACGCGGCACCGTCGCGCACGCGCAGGAGGGCCCCGTCGGTGCGGTTGCTGATGAAGACATCGGTCTCGAAGGCGAAGACGCGTTCGATCGTGTTGGTGTTGCCAACGATCTTGGCGGACTCGCCCGGGGCCCAGGAAATCACGGCGCCGCTGCCGGAGTGCCAGAACCAACCGGACTTGCTCATCGCGACCTGGGTCAGCACGGGGCGGAGGACGGCGGCGGCGGTCTCGGGCAGTTGGGCGACGGTGGTGAGGCGCCACTGGCCGTCGGTGCCAAAGTCGATTCGTCCGATCCCGCCTTGCACTCCGGCGTAGATGGCGCCCGTGGCGTCGACGGCGACGCTCACGGTGTCGTTGCGGCGGTCGGCGGGAGCTTGGCGGAAGACTTGCCAACGCACACCGTCGCCGAGGGCGAGCTCGCCGCGGGCCGCCGCGAGGATTCGTCCATCGGGCAACTGCTTGAGATCGGTGGGCGCGGTGCCGAGGCCGAGGGCTTCCGGGCCGAGGACGACGAACGCGGCGGTGCCGCTCTCGATCGCGCCGGGCGGGGCCGGATCGAAGGGCAGGGTCTGGGCGCAGAGCCCGTGCGCGCTCGCGCCAACGAGCAACGCGAGGATTCTCGCATTGCGGGCGACGCCACTTCTTCCAGGACGGAATAATCGGGGCCGGGGCGGAGCACTCACGCTCCATCCCTATCGGTTCCGGCCTCGCGGGCTTGAGGGGCGCGGCGGCGATCGCGCGCGGGTTCCGCGGGGACCGCGAACACGGGGCCCATCGGGGGCGACCTTCGGGCGGGCGAACGGCGGGGCCCCGGCCGGCGGTCGCGAGTGTTGAACCAGAAGATACGGAACGGGCCGCGCCCCCCCCCCCCGCCCCCCCCCGGGGGGGAAAAA
>JAEXPQ010000350.1 GCA_023446735.1 Verrucomicrobiota bacterium | reverse complement strand
GGCCTCGCCGCCATTTCTTCGGCGGCCCTCGTTGGCGCGCGGGTTGGCGAGACAACGGCAAGAAGCCGCACGCCGGGCGGGCCCCAAGAGGGACGGAGCGCGGCGTCCACCTGCACGCTTGCGGATCACGCCCCCCTGCCCGTGGCGGGCGAGTACGACGAATCGGAGCCGCGGCTGTCCCTGTTCTTCAGCGACACGATCAGCGAGTCCGGCTCGCGCCTATCGCCAACTCGCCTTGCCTCGGGCCCCGGAGACGGGCCCCGGCGCCGCCGACAACGCCCATGCCGAGTCCGCAAGCCCCCTCCCGCTACCGCGTCACGATCGCCGCGAAGACGGTGTCGAACACGTCGGGGTCGTAGCGGACGCCGCGCTCGCGCTTCATCTCCGCCACGACCCGCTCCTCGCTCCACGCCTCTTTGTAGGCGCGCTCGGAGCGCATCGCATCGAAGACGTCCGCGATCGTGACCAGCCGGGCCTCGAGCGGGATCACCTTGCCGGCGAGCCCGCCGGGATAACCGCCGCCGTCCCAGCTCTCGTGGTGCCGGAGGGCCACCTCCGCGGCGAACCGCAGCTCGGGGTCCGCGGCGCCGGACAAAATTCGGTGCCCAATCTCCGGATGCAACCGCACCCGGGCCAGCGCCTCCGGGGTCAACCGGCCATTGCGATGAAGCACTTCACGCGAGATCCCGAGCTTGCCGACGTCGTGCAGACTCGCCGCCAGCCGGATGCGCTCGACGCGCTCCCGGGGCAAGCCGAGGCGTTCCGCCAGCATCACCGCGACCGCCGCCACCCGGTCCTGATGGGCCGCCAGCTCCGGGTCGAACTCCAGACAGGCGGCGCGCAGGCAGCCCACGGCATCGGACCACGGTCGGACCAAAAGATCCCCGCTCATACCGCCCTCCCCCTTCCAGCGCCGGGATGCTCGGCCGCCCACGCCGCGCGGCGCGCCTCCTTGTTGCGATAGAGGGCCGCGTCGCACGCGATGAGCAACTCTTCCAAGGTGCGGGACTCCCCCGGCGCGAGCGCGACCAGCCCCGCGCTCGCGTCGATACGAAACGGCGACAGGCCCGCGGCATTCCGGGCCTCGAGCATGTGTGCGAGATTCGCAAGCGACTCCCCGGCCTGGCCGGGCCGCGTCTCGATTCCCATGGTCAGGAACTCGTCGCCACCGAGCCGGACGAACAGCCCCTCCTTGCGGAACGCGCTGCGCAGCGTGGTGGCGAACTCGACCAGCGCCGCGTCGCCGCAGGCGTGGCCCTGGGTGTCGTTGATCTCCTTGAACCGGTCCAGGTCGAAGCAGACGAGATAGCCCGCCGCCCCGGCCTGCACCTGCTGCAGCACCTCCGGGCTGAGCGTGCCGAAGCCGCGCCGGTTGTAGCAGCCCGTGAGCTCGTCGAGCACGGCGAGTTGCCGCAACGCATACTGGAGGCGGTGTCGTTCGATGCTGTACACGATCGAGCGATCAAGCTCGGGACCAGTGCACTGTCCCTTGACGAGGTAGTCCTGCGCCCCGGCCTGCACGGCCTTGAGGCCGATGTGCTCGTCGTCGGTCCCGGTCAGCACGACCACCGGGATGCCCTTGGCCGCCACGAGCATGGTCGACAACGTCTCGAGGTCCGCGCTGTCGGGCAAGTTGAGGTCGAGCAGGACGATGTCGATGTCCTGCGTGCCCACGAGCGCGAGCCCGTCCGCCAGCGTCTTTCGCCAGTCGACCCGGTAGCGGCAGTAGGCCGACTGCTGGAGCATGCGCTCGACGATCCGCGCAACCACCGGCACGTCCTCGACCAGGAGGACGCGGATGTTCAGATGCACGCCGGAGCCGATCGGAGGCAGGTTCATCGTTCGTCCGCCGGAACGCCCGGCTCGGTCGCGACCTCGGAGATGACACGGGGGGTGATGAAAAAGATCAGTTCGGTGCGTTCCTTGAGCTTGTTGGTCGCGGTGAACGCCTTGCCGAGCACCGGGATGTCTCCGAGCAGCGGCACCTTGCGCTGGGTGGACGAGTTGGAATCTTGTACCAAGCCTCCCATCACGATGGTCGCGCCGTCGCGGACCCGCACGATCGAGGACGCCTGGCGGATGTCGATCACCGGCGCGTTGGTGTTCCCGGTCGCCGAGGTCTCGGTACGGACCAGCCGGCTCACCGCGGGAGTGATGTCGAGGGTGACGAGCCGGTCCGCCGAGACCTGCGGGGTGATCGAGAGCACGGTGCCGACCGTGACCGTCTGGATCGACTCGTTGGTGGAGATCACCGGCGGGCTGCCCGGCGACTGCGTCGTCTGGGTGATGAAGACCGGGAGGTCCTGGCCGACGCGCACCACGGCGGGCTGGTTGTTCAGCGTGCGCAGGCGCGGCTTCGAGACGACGCGCAAGTTGCCCTGCTGCTTGAGCGCGTCGAGCACGGCGGTCACGCTGCCGCGCTGGTGCCCGATACGGATGGCCGGCGCGCCGCTGGCGCCGCCGAAGACCGGGGACTGCACGATCATGCCGCCCGAGGTGGGCAACCCGAGCTGACCGGGGATCGTGGTGAACGTGGTGTCGAGATCCTGGGAGACCTTCTGCCAGTTCACGCCGAGCTGGAAGTCGTCACTCAAGGCCACCTCGTAGATCTCGACCTCCAGGTCCACTTGGCGCACGATGCTCTCCGTCACGCGGGCCAGGTAGTCGGCCACCGCGCACACGCCCGGGTGCCGGTCGCGGACGACGATGGTACCGGAGAGGCTGTTGATCGTGAACGAGCCGGCTTCGGAGACGAGGGTTTTGAGCTGCTCGGCGAGATCGGCCCAGAAGTTGATCGTGGAGGTGTTGGTCACGGTCATCGTCGATCCCTCGGTGCCTCCGCCCGCCCCGCCTGCGCTCCCACCGGATGAACCGCTGCCGCCACCGGAGGACGAGGAGCCGCCGGAGCTGATCTGCACGGCGTTCGAACCCTGGCCGCTGCGGGTCACGTGGATGTAGTCGACATGGAAGAGCCGCGTCTCGAAGTTTCGGACCCGAAGCAGGCGCCCGTCCTGGACGAAATAGTAGCCGTTGGCCTCGAGGAGTGCGTTCATCGCCTGATCCAGCGGCAGGTCGCGGAACTCGACCGTCACCTCCCCCACCACGTCGAGGTCCGGCACGATGTTGAGGTTGTTCGCCCGCGCGAAGAGCGCGAGGGCCTGCTTGATTGGCACCGCGTCGGCCCGAAAGCTGAAGAGCACCTCCGGCGTCGCCGCGGGCGCCGGCGCGGAGGCCGAAGCCCCCGGAACCGGCCCGGGTTCCTGGGCTGGAAGCGCCCCCGCCAGAAGAACGGCACAGAGGGGAAGGATCCGACGAGCGGGAGTCGTGCTGGTTTTCATGGGGCAGAAAGGGTCGCGGAGACGGAGGGGGTGAGGCGGATCTTCAGCACCTGGCCGACGGGCAG
The DNA here is from genome assembly GCA_023446735.1 of Verrucomicrobiota bacterium. Taxonomy (GTDB): domain Bacteria; phylum Verrucomicrobiota; class Verrucomicrobiia; order Opitutales; family Opitutaceae; genus CAJCBL01. The sequence continues at coordinate 12,040 of JAEXPQ010000350.1, read as the reverse complement.
AAAGACGCGACCGCCACCGTGGACGATCCACGCCCCGGTGACATCGGCGCGCTCGATCTCGCAATGGCCGACCATCTCGCCCGGAGCCGCGACCCGTCCATTCACGAGCAACAGAACCGTCGAGCCCTGGACCCAGCTCGCGGACAGATGGAGCCGCTCGACCACTTCGGGCACAGCCGCGACGACCGCCTCGGTCGGCTCCTCGGGACCAGTCCGCAGGATCGGGGCGAACGGGTTGCGGACCTCGCTCGGGGCGACCAGCGCCTTCAGGACTTCCGCGATGGAGGCCGGGGCCCGGGGCGCCTCCCCGGCCGGAGCCTGCGGCTCGGGCGAGGCAACCGGATCGCCCGGCACGGGAAGCACGACGTCACCGGTCCCAACCAGCGCGCGCACCACCACGAACAACGCGGCGAGCACGAGCACGGCGACGACCCAGGGATTGTTAAGGTGCTTTCTCATCGAGCGGAAGCGCCGCGAAGCGCACACCGAGTTCGACCGACAGATTTCCGTGTTCATCGGCCCGCACGCTCAGTCGCGTGAGCGCGCCGTGCCGGCCGGCCGGCACGAATCCGTCCAACAGTTTGCGGAGCGTCGTGAAGGGAGCGGGATTCTGCGGGGTCGGAGTGAGCCGGCCGCGCACGGTGCGGAAGACCACGGCCGGTCCGGCCTGATCGCCCGGATCCGCCTCCGGTTCGTTCTCGTAGAGGACGGCGTTCCACCCGTGAGTGGAGGCGAGCGCGCGCATATCGGCGCTGAGCGTCCCCACCTCGGAGGAGTTGCGCCGCAGGGATTCGCGCAACTCGTCGCCGGCCCCGGCCAGCAGGCGAGCCTGCTCTTCCGACCACTCCATTCGCAAGATCTCGATCTCGGCCTCGAGCTGCCGCGCCTCCGCGCAGGCCGCGCGCACGTGATCGATCTGCGGCCGCCGGACGAGGCGGTCCCACGCGAAGAGGAGCAGCAGGGCGAGAAACGGGAGCGCCAGCGGAAGCACGTAGAAGAAACGCGCAATGCGCCCGGCGTCCTGCCAGCCGGGGATCACGGTGAGGAAGCGCCACGCGGTGCGGAGAGCGGCCTGTCGTCTAGTCTGCAAAGAGCGTGCCCTCCAGGGTGAAGCGTTGCTGGCTGCCGACTCCGCTCCCGCCGACCATGATCGCGCGCGCCGCTCCGGTCGCGGGCACCTCGCCGAACCGCACCCGCAACGGCCCGCGCGCCAACTGCCGCCGCAGCGCCGCCGCCGCCTCGCGGGCGGACTCCTCGTCGCCAAAGATCGCTCCCTCGCATTGCAGCAGCCAGCGGTTCTCCCGCTCGTCCCACCGCACCGCGCATTCGGTGAGCCGGGCATCGGCGGGCAGGATGGTCGCGAGATGGACCAGCACGGCCGCCGGTACGGGCGGCAACCCCGCCGCCGCGACCCGGTCGGCCAGCTCGCGCTCGCGGGCGAGCTGCGTATTCCGGTGCTGGATCCGGTCGCGTTCCTCGACAAGCTGCGGCCGCCGGGCCTCGAGCGCGAGGAGGCGGGAACGTTCCTCCCGCCACGCTCCCTCGGCGGTCCAGAGCGTCTGGCCGAAGTGCGCCAGGAACAGCCAGCCCGCCGCGATCAGCCCGAGGCGGATGAACTGGTCCCGACGTTTCCGGCGCAGGTAGCTGGCGACGAGGTTGATCGGCAGCGAGCGGGGCACCCGCGCCGCCGAACTCACCCATTCGTCCGGCTGGGTCGGCAGAACCAGCACCATCTTGCCGGCCCCGCACTTGGCCACGACCTCCTCCTGCGCCCGTCCGGTGCGCGTCACCAGCCAGATCCGATCGACGGAGACGTTGTACTGCTGCTTGGCGTAGAGCAGCGAACGATTGACCTCGATGGCCACCCGCTCCGGCGCCTCCTCGAGCGAGGCGAGGATCGTGCGCGTGAACAGCAGCGTCCCGCCCGCCTGCGCCACCACGATGAAGGTCGTGTCCGCGACCTCGGCCGCCACCAGCGCCGGGGCGCCCTTGGGCAGCGGGAAACCCGCCATCTCGCGCTGGACCACGGCCACCATCGGAAGGATACGGGTGAGTTCCAGCCGACGCGCAAGAAAGACCCGGCGCAGCTGGAGATAGAACTCCTGCGGCATCAGGTGGAGCACGAACGCCCGTTCGTCCTTCTGCGCCAGCGCGGGCTGGGCGGCCCACAACACCGGCCCGCGCTCGCGCGTGTGACGCGCGATCCGGCTCTGGAGATAGTTGCGGGTGGCCCCGGCGGAGAATGGTGGCGCGGTCTCCGGCTGATGGAGGAAGTGCTCGCCCTCGTAGATCAGGAAGGTGTCCACCCCCTCGAACTTCAGCTCCCCCAACGCCAGATCGAGGGCGGTCGCCAACTCGTCAGGCGTGTGCACCGGCACGGGACTGCTCCACACCCCGAGCGTTTTGCGCTGGCGCCGCACGCCGATGTGCAAGGTGCCGCGCAGCCAGACGATGCCGAGCTGGTCGGTGTTCCGGCGCGAGACCTTCCGACGGGCCGCGCCCGGCCCCGGCACCGCGCCCGCGGCCGGTCCGGCGGGTTCCTGGAGGAAATCCGGGACAAAGCCGCCCTCCTCGGGGGGGACGAAACCGCCGGGCTCCGGCGGCACGAACTTGCCGGAGTCGCTCATTGCGGAAGCCAGGTCCCGTCCTGGAAATCAAACGTCTGCGTCCGGCCCGCCGTGCCGACCAGGTAGGTGTAATCGAGCATCGTGCGCGCGCCGTCGCGATAGAGGTTGAGCCGCGCCCGGGGCGAGAGCGCCACCTCGGCGTAGCCGCCCGGGACCACGGCGCCGCTGCCTCCCGGGCCGAACGGCGGGGTGTAGTCGAAACTCACCGTCACCGCGGCATCGCGGTTGTTGAGCCGGAAGACGAAGGTCGCCAACTCCGAGTGATAGATCGCCCGCAGGTCGATCCGCTCGATCAGCAGGTACTCGCGGTGGACGAAGTAGCTGTTCGCGGCGTCGCGGGTGCGCCACGCGCTCCAGCCCGCCCAGCTCGTGTCCGGGGGAACATCGTGGTCGGCCGTGTTCCAGATCGCATCGAACTGCGGAGCGGTGAGGTTGTTGGCCGGAAGCCCCAGACCGGCGCGCATCGACGAGAGGATCATCAGCCGGGGGCTCGGCGTGGCGGCGGGGTCCACGAGATAGACCCGCGCAAGCGCGCGCTTGTTGACCGCGATGTCGTACGGAGCGAGGTCGCCGAGAGTGCCGAGGTCCCGGCACCAACTGGCGCGGGTGGGAAGCGTGGCCGGAGTGGACAAATCCGGCGCCGTCGGGCTCGGCAGGGCGCCGTTCACGCGCAGGTGGAGCTTCGTCTGCTCGCCGAGCGTGGCGAGCGTCGCGGCCTCGGCGCGGACGGCTGCGCGGTCCATCGAACGCAGGACGTTCGGCACGAGCACGCTCGCGAGAATCGCCATGATCGCGAGCACGCCGATCATCTCGATCAGCGTGAAGGCCGCGGCGGCGCGGGGCGCGGAAGGCGGAGCGGACCGGTTCATCGGGCGTTCCACAGCTGCAGGATCGGCAGGATCACGGCCAACGCCACGAGCCCCACGATCCCGATGAGCGAGAGCATCATCGCCGGGTTGAAGACGGCGAAGACCACCTTGATGCGCCGCGGGATGATCTTGTTGTAGTAGTCGGCCACGCCCTGCAGGGCCGTGTCGAGGGTACCGGAGGACTCGCCGGTGGCGATCATCGTCACCAGGGTCTGGGGAAACACAGCGTGCTCGGCCAGGCAACGACTCAGCGGGCGCCCCTCGAGGACGCCCCGATGGCCCTCCTCAAGCGCGGCGGCCACCGCGCGGTTGCCCACGAGGTTACGGCAGATCTCCAGCCCGCGCAGCAGCGGGATGCCCGCGCGGTAGAGCAGCGCGAGGTTGTGGCTGAAACGCGAGAGCGCGATCATCGCCACCAACGAGCCGAAGACCGGCAGCTCCATCTTCCGCCGGTCGAACCACACCGCGAAACGCCGCACCCGCAGCCCGAGCCGCACGGCCACGGGAATCCCGATCGCCAGCGCGAGCAGCACCGGCCACCCCCGGAGGAGCGCGTCGCTGACGGCCATCACGATCCGCGTGAGCAGGGGCACCTCGAGCGACAGATCGTCGAGCAGCGTCACGAACTTCGGCACCACCAGGGTGAAGAGCATCAGCACCAACGCCGCGGCGGCCGTCATCACGATCACCGGATACATCAGCGCCTGGCGCACGTCGGCGACGAGCTGGTCGCGCCATTCGAGATTGGCCTGGAGGCTGGCGAAGACCTCGGGCAGCTGCCCGCTCACCTCCCCCGCCTCGATCACGGCGGTGATCTCCGGCGTGAAGACGCGAGGGAACTCCGCCATCGCGCGGTTCAACGGCACGCCGATCGAGACCTGCTGCATCAACGTCTCGAGCACGAGGCCGGCCTTCGTGCCGGCGCTGTCGAGCGCAAGGCGCTGGAGCGCGTTGGGCAGCGTGATGCCGGCGCGCAGCAGCAGCGTGAGCTGCACGAAGACGCCGATCAGGTCGGCCCGCCGGACCCGCACCCGGTTGACGACCACGCGGCGTTCGCCCGCGCCTTCCTGCGCCTCGAGCAGCCAGATCCCGGCCGCGCGGAGACGGTCCTCCAGCACGTCCAGATTGTCGGCCTCGAGGGAGCCGGAAGTGATCTTCCCGGCCGCGTTGTACGCGCGGTAGCTGTAGGCACGCATGGTCAGGTGTTGAACGCGACGCGGTAGACCTCCTCGATCGTCGTATCCCCCTGGAAGGCACGGCGGAGCCCGTCGTCGAAGAGCAGGGGCATCCCGCGGGCGCGGGCGAGCGCCTTGATCTTCTCGCTGTCGCCGGCGGGGAGCAGGGGCAGGTAGGGTTCGTCGATCACGAGGACCTCGAAGATCGCCACCCGGCCGCGATAGCCCTGGTTGTGGCACTCGGCGCAGCCGACCGGCCGCCAGAGCCGCAGCTCCGTGTCCCGGGGCGGAGGCAGGTCGAACGAACGCAGGACGGCGGCAGGATCCGCGACCGGCTGCCGGCACAGGGGGCAGAGGCGACGGACGAGCCGCTGGGCCACGACGAGGTGCAGCGTCGCCGGCAGCAGGAAGGGCTCGACGCCCAGGTCGATCAGGCGCGGGATCGCACCGAAGGAGTCGTTGGTGTGCAGGGAGCTGAAGACGAGGTGACCGGTGAGGGCCGCGCGCACCATGAGCTGGGCGGTCTCCTTGTCGCGGGTTTCGCCCACGAGCAACACGTCGGGGTCCTGGCGCAGGAGCGTGCGCAGGCCCGTGCTGAAGGTGAGGCCGATCTTCTCGTTGATCGGCGTCTGCCGGATGTAGGGCAGGCGGTACTCGATGGGATCCTCGAGGGTGAAGACGGCGCGCTCGCCGCGGTTGACCGCGTTGAGGGCGGTGTAGAGCGTCGTGGTCTTGCCGCTTCCCGTGGGACCGGTCACGAGCACGATCCCGTGCGGGCGTTCCACGGCCTTGGCGAGGTTCGCCTCGTCCTCCTTGCGCATACCGAGCGACTTGAGCTCCATGAGGAGCCCGCCGCTGTCGAGGATGCGCAGCACAATGCTCTCCCCGTGGATCGTGGGCAGGCAGGACACGCGCAGGTTCAGCTCGCGGCGGCCGATGGTGAGGCTGAAGCGCCCGTCCTGCGGCAACCTGGTCTCGGATACATCGAGGTTGGCCAGCACCTTGATGCGCGCGGTGATCGGCTCCTGGAGATCCTTCGGCACCATCATGAACGGCTGCAACACCCCGTCGTGCCGCATCCGGATGCGCAGGGAGCGCTCGTCGGGCTCGAGGTGGATGTCGCTGGCGGACTTGCGTACGGCCGCGCCGATGAGCTGGTCGATCGCCCGGACCATCGGCGCCGCGGCGTCGTCGCCGCCGGGGCGGACCTTGATCGACATCAGCTCGTCGAGCGTCTGGTCGAGCGAGCCGGCCCGGTCGTGCGCGGCGGAAAGCTTCTCCAGGATGTCGGGCAACGGCGCGTTGAGCACCTCGACGCGCAGGTGCGTCAGCTGCTCGATCTGGTCGATGGCGATCACGTTGAACGGATCGGACATGACGACCGTCAGCGAGTCCTCGCCGCGGGCGATGGCGACGAGACCAGCGTCCTTGCAGAACGTGTACGGCAGCAGCGTGGCGACCGCCGGATCGTACGGGATCTTCGCCAGATCGACCGTCGGGGTCTGCGCGTCCTTGGCGAGGAATGCGCTCAGGTCCTGCCCGGTGATGAAACCGAGATCCTGCAGGACCGCGCCGATGATCTTGCCGGTGCGCTTCTGTTCGCGCAGCGCCAGTTCAAGCTGGTTGGGCGAGATCAGTCCGGCGTCGAGCAGCCGGTCGCCGAGGCGCTTGGTCGGCAGGCCTGGAGTGAAAAATCCCATGGCGGCGGAGCCTCCTCGCCGCCGGCGACCGCACGCGCGGAGACGGCGGCCTCGGGGTGCCCTTTACTGGTGGGCGAGGTAGACGTACGCGGTGGTCAGCCCGGTGGCGGCGTCGGCCGCGGCGTAGGCCACCTTGCCGGCGTTGTCGGCCGTCGTCGCTGCGGTCTGCGACAGCGCGTCGCCATCGATGCGCAGGCTCAGGTCGCGCGCCTCGGCGCCGGTGCAATTGACGACCACCGCCGCGACCACGCGCGAGCCGGCGGGCAGGTTGGTGGCGCCGTTGAGGCGGAAATTCGTGCCGGCGGCGGTGGACGGCGCCGTGGCGGTCGAGAGCGAACAGATGATGCGGGACTGCGTCGCCTGGTTGTTGCCGGCGTTGGTCGTGGCCCAGGCCCCGGCCGTGTTCGCCCAGGTCGCCCCGGTCACGAGGGTGGTCCCCGGCTGGGTGCCGATCTTCACCGCGAAGCGGTTCTCCAGCATGCCCGCGGTCAGCAGGAGATCGTCGATCCGCGAGTTGGCGGTCGTCACCGGCACGGTACCGTAGCGCCCGCTGAACTCCGTCACCGCCGTACGCACCGCGTTGATCGAGGCGACGGCGCTCGTCACCCGGGAACCCGCGATGGTCGAGAAGACCTTGGGCACGACGATCACGGCAAGGATGGCGATGATGGCGAGCACACCGATCATCTCGATCAAAGTGAAACCCGCCTGGCGACGGACTGGGGTGAAAGCGTGGGTATTCATAGGGTTGAATGTGGTAATCGGCAGCTTCCCGGCGGACTTAACCCCGGTGTTGGCGGACGATACCGCACCGGCGCAGGCCCGTGTTGCCGCGCGAGGCCGCGGCGCCCACACTTCATCGGTGGCCGCCCACACACCGACTCCCCTCCTCCTCCTCGCCTGCCTGTTTCCGCTGTCGCCCGCGGCGGCACCGGCCGAGACGATCGCCGGCGCCGCCCGCGCCCAGATCGGCGTGACGACGGCGTACGACCCAGCCTACCGCAGACTCGCCTATCCCGGCGGCGACGTGCCGGCCGCCACCGGAGTCTGCTGCGATGTCGTCATCCGCGCTCTGCGCACCGCCCACGGCCTCGATCTCCAGCAACTGGTCCACGAGGACATGGGCGCCCACTTCGCCGCCTACCCGAAGAAGTGGGCGCTGAAGAAACCCGACGCCAACATCGACCACCGGCGCGTGCCCAACCTCCAGACGTTCTTCACCCGCCGCGGGTGGTCGCTGCCCGTGAGCCGCGCCGCCGCGGACTACGTTGCCGGCGACATCGTCACTTGGGTGCTGGACAACGGCCTCGTCCACATCGGGGTCGTGTCCGACCGATCGACGGGAGCCGGCACGCCGCTCGTGATCCACAACATCGGCCGCGGCGCCCGGGAGGAGGACGTGCTGTTCGCATGGACGATCACCGGGCGCTACCGACCGGAGATCGCGCCCATCGCCCCGGCGGCCCCGGCGCTGCGCATCCGCATCGCCCCACCGGCCACGCATTGACCGGGTTTTCCCCGCCATGATCGCCCCGCCCCACCTCCTCTGGATCGTCACCACGCAATGGCGCGGCCAGGCCTGCGGCTTCGCCGGCGACCCGAACGTCCGCACGCCGCACCTCGACGCCTTCGCCCGCACCGCGGTCGTCCACGAGCAGGCGTTCAGCAACCACCCCTTCGGCCCCTTCGCCCGGGCCCTGCTGCTCACCGGCCGCCTGTCGCCGGAGAACGGAGTCGCCGACTACTGGGACTCCCTCCCCCGCCCCGCCGAGACGATCGCGCACCGGCTCGCCGCCGCCGGCTACGGCACCGCCTTCTTCGGAAAATGGCACCTCGGACGCCGCGACCCGAACGCCCCGGTCGTCGGCGAGGCGCACGCCCGCACGATCGTGCCGCCCGAGGACCGCGGCGGCTTCGCCTTCTGGGAGGGTTTCGAGGGCGGCTTCCTGCTCAACGATCCGTGGCTGCACGGCACCCGCCTGCCGGAACCGGTGCAGTTTCCCGGCTACCAGGCCGACATCGTCTGCGCCCACGCGACCGAGTGGCTGCACGCGCTGGGCCCCGGCGCCGCGGCCCGCCCGCGGCCGCAGTTTGTCGTCGTCAGCCTGGAGTCGCCGCATCCTCCCTACAACGCCGCGACGCCGCCGGATTTCCCGCTGCTCGACCCCGCGGGGCTCGCGCTCGCGCCCAACGTCCCGCGCGGCGGCGAGGTCGAGGCCACCGCCCGGCGCGAGCTCGCCGGCTACTACCGCCACATCGAGGCCACCGACCGCGCGATCGGGTGGCTGCTCGCGAGCGTCGATCTCGCGACCACCGCGGTCTTCGTGACCTCGGTCCATGGCGACATGCACGGCGCCCACGGGCTGTTTCGCAAAGGCTGGCCCCACGAGGAGTCCATCCGGGTGCCGCTCCTCGCCCGTTGGCCCGGCAGCGTGGCGCGGCGAGTCCGCACCCCGGTTTCGCTCGCCGATCTGTTTCCCACCACGCTCGCGCTCGCCGGCGTCGCATGCCCCGCCGAGCTCCCGGGCACCGACCTGCGCGCGCTCGCGGCCGACGCCGACCGCGCGATCCCGCTCGGCATGCCCTCCGTGCCGCCCTTCGCGAAGCAATGCCCCCAGACCTGGCGGGCGGTGCGCACGCGCGACGGCCTGCGCGCGTTCCACGCCGACGGGCGCCCGTGGCTCCGCTTCGATCTGCGGGCCGATCCGTGGCAACAACACAATCTCGTCGTCTGAAAACAGCGAAGCCCGGACCGCGCGGCCCGGGCTCGGGTTGCTCACGTGCCGCCGGTCACTGCACCGCGGTGAGTCGGGCCAAGAGCACCTCGGCCTTCTCGGCCTGCCAGTTGCCCTTGATCTGCCACTTCTTGATCTTGGCCTTGTCGAGACCGGGAGTCTTGCCGGGTTTGTCCTCCCGATCGCATGTCGCGAGATTCAGGCGATAGACCAGATCGACGCCGCGCGGCTTCTCCGCCAGCACGAGATTCCAGGTCGCCTCGGTGCCGTCGGCATCGGTCAACGTGATCCCGAAAGCAGTCGCTTCGTTGCGGTTGCCGATGAGCACCTGCAGCTCGATCGCCGCGAACTCGCCCAGCTTCCATTGCTTGTCGCCGCCGAAACCGCCCTTGCTCGGCAGGTAGGGGACCAGCAGGCCGCGCTTCTCGAGGAAGACGATCTTGTCCTGCCAGTCGCCGAAGGAGTATCCATATTTCTTGATCACGCGGACCGTCTCGGCGCCGTCGCGTTCGACCTCCTGGCGGGTGAAGTCGATCAGTTCCTTGGTCTTGGTTTTGGTCTCGGCCCGGACGACGGAACCGCAGCACAGCACCGCGGCGACGGCAAACAGACCGAAGAGGGAATGGGGTGTTTTCATCGGGGTTGGGGTCAGCGCGCGGAAGTTTGCACGCCCCGGTGGCCGCTGTCACGCCCTCCCCTCGCGGAAGAATCCGCACCGACGCGCCTCCGCCCGCCCCAGTTTCCCCTTTTCCTCGGCCCATGCATCCGCGAGGGTTCCGGTTTCGCCCATGGATTTCCTGCTCGACGACGACGCGCCTCCGCCCGCCAAGCCCGCCCACTTCGATCCCGGCTTCCCGCCGATCGATTTCCGCGCGTCGCTCAACGACGAGCAGTACGCCGCCGTCACCGCCGAGCCCGGTCCGGTGCTCGTGCTCGCCGGCGCGGGTTCCGGCAAGACCCGCACGCTCACCTACCGCGTCGCCTACCTGCTCTCGCAGGGCGTCGCCCCCTCGGAGATCCTGCTGCTCACCTTCACCAACAAGGCCGCCAAGGAGATGCTCCACCGCGTGCAGGAGCTCACCGGGATCGAGTCGTACCGGTTCTGGGGCGGCACGTTCCACCACCTCGGCCACAAGATCCTCCGCGCCAACGCCGAGGTGATCGGCCTCGACCGCTCCTTCACGATCCTCGACGCCGAGGAGGCCGACCACTTCCTGCGCGACACCGTCGACGAGATCGACAAAGGCTTCTTCAAGGTGAAGGAGCACCCGCGCCCCGGCGTGCTCTTCTCGATGCTCAGCCTTGCGCGCAACACCTGCACGCCGCTGGCCGAGACGATCATGCGCTTCTATCCGCAGCACGAGTACCTGCTGGAGGCGCTCGCCCCGTTCCCCGCTGCCTACCGCGCGCGCAAGCTCAAGCAGCAGGTCACCGACTACGACGACCTGCTCGAGTTCTGGCTCGAGATCCTGAAGAAGGCGCCGCACGTCGCCGACTACTACCGCCGCCGCTTCCGCCACGTGCTCGTCGACGAGTACCAGGATACCAACATCATCCAGTCGCAGATCGTCGACCTGATGAGCGGCAACCACCAGATCATGGCCGTGGGCGACGACGCGCAGAGCATCTATTCCTGGCGCGGGGCCAACGTGGAGAACATCCTCACCTTTCCCGACCGCCACCCGGACACGGTCATCCACCGCATCGAGACCAACTACCGCTCCTCGCCCGAGATCCTCGCGCTGGCCAACGGCGTGCTCCAGAGCCAGCCCCGCGGCCGCGGCTTCGACAAGGAGCTGCGCGCCGCCCGCAAGCCACACCTCAAACCTTACCTCGTCCCCGCGATGGACTCGCGCGAGCAGGCCGCCTTCATCGTCCAGCGGCTGCGCGGCCTGCGCGACTCCGGCTACAGGCTCGACGATGTCGCCGTTCTCTACCGCGCCCATTTCCAAGCCCTCGACATCCAGCTCGAGCTCACCCGCCTCAACGTCCCCTACCAGATCACCAGCGGCGTCCGCTTCTTCGAGCAGGCGCACATCCGCGACTACGTCGCCCTGCTGCGCTTCCTCTACAACCCGGCCGACTCGATGGCGTTCCAGCGCTTCGTCGTGCTGTTGCCGAAAGTCGGTGACAAGGGCGCGCAGAAACTCCTGACCCTCGCCACCGAGGCCGCCCGCACCCGCAACGTGAAGATCGTCGAGGCGCTCGGGCATCCCGATGTCGTCGCCAAGGTTCCCAAGGACGCCAAGGAGGACTGGCCCAAGCTCGTGCTCTCGCTCCAGGACATGTACGAGACGATGACCAAGAAGAAGCCGTGCGACGTCGTCGAGGTCGGCCTCGACGGGTGGTACGGCGACTACCTCAAGGGCGCGTATTCGAACTATTCGTCCCGCATGGACGACCTCAAGAGCATGATCGGCTTCGCGTCGCGCTTCGACGACATGCAGGAGCTGCTCGCCCAGATCGTCCTGCTCACCTCCGAGACCAGCGACAAGAAGGTCGATCCCGAGGAGGACGCACTGCGCCTCACCACCGTGCACCAGGCCAAGGGCCTCGAATACGGCGTGGTCTTCCTCGTCGGCTTGGCCGACGGCATGTTCCCGCTGCGCCGCGCGCTCGAGAGCGGCGACCTCGAGGAGGAACGCCGCTTGTTCTACGTCGCCGTGACCCGCGCGAAGGACGAACTGTACCTCTGCTACCCACGCATGTCCTCCGGCAAGGGCGGCCCGGTCAGTTCGCTCCAGCCCAGCCAATTCCTCGCCGAACTCGACGACGGCCTCTACGAGGAAGTCCGCCTCCGCCGCAGCTGGGAGCGCAGCTGGTAGGGACGTTTCTCCGAAACGTCCGTTCGCGCCGCCCGAGGTTGGCTCGAAGCCGCTCCTCGCCCCACGTCCACGGCGGTTTCGGAGAAACCGCCCTACCCTCCGCCTTCGT
>JAEXPQ010000120.1 GCA_023446735.1 Verrucomicrobiota bacterium | reverse complement strand
GGTGCTGGGGCGGGGGGGGGTCGCCGCGCCGGACTTCTGGGCGGCGTGGGCGGCCCGCTGGAGCGCCGCCGGCGATGCTTTGCCGGCCGACGGGGTGCGGCAGCTCCAGGCGGAGCTTCCGCAGTTGCTCGCGACGATCTCGCTCCAGGCGGCCGTCGAGCGCGCGCGGCGCGGCGAGCTCGCCGAGGCGCGCTGGCTGCGGGGGTTCGCCGTGCGGCGGCTCGCCGACGATACCCGCTTCGACCGCGCCGCCTCGACCGCGCTCGAGACCGAGCTGAAGCGAGCCGAGGAGACGATTGTTGTGGCGGAGGAACGCCTCACCTCGGGCGACGACGCCTCGCTCCGCCATGTGGGCGAGATGCTCCGTCAGGTCTCGGGCCGGCGGCGGGTGGTCGAGACGGTGGCCGGGCCGGATGCGGAGGCCTTGCGGCAACTCGGGGCTCGCGTGATCGAGGTGGCGCTGGCCGGCCTCGCCGACCATGCGCGTCGCCAGCCCGAGGATTCAGCCGTGCTGCCCTGGTTACTGCATCTTTCCGGTTGGGCCGCCGCGCCGGAAGCGCGCCGCCGGGTCGCCTCGACAGTGCGGGAAACGTGGGAACGCCTTGCGGCTGCCGCGGTCGCCGCCGGATCCGCCAATGCGCACGAGGCGAGGTTGCGTCTGTGCGCGGACACGCTCGCTCCGGCGATCGAGCAATTTTCCTGGGACGAACGGGCCCAGGCGGCCTACCGCCAACGCGTCGTGAAGCGCCTCCGCGATCTCGCCCGCGAAGCGTGGCTCGAGCTCGGCGAGTTCGAGGTCACCGCGCAGGCCTGCGTGCTCGCGGCCGAACTGCTCGACGAGGACTCGAGCACCTTGGTCGTGCGCGAGCGCCGGCAGCTTTGGCAGCAGTTCCAGCGGTCGCAGAACGGGTCGCTCGTCCTCGAGTTCAACGGCTCCCGCCTCGAGATCGATTCCCGGCGGCTGAGCTTCGACGGCCGCGTGTGGCCGGTCGCCGCGCTCAACGGTCTGCGCTTCGGCGTGGCGGAGGGGCTCGGCGGCGAGGGACCGCAGGTGGCGTGGTACGCGGGACGCGAGGCGATCGTGCTCGATGCGGTCACGTGGTTCGACGCCGTCGAGGGCGGCGCCGAGCGTTTCCGGCAGGTGGTTGAGGCGCTCGACGCCTGCGTGGTGCCCGCGCTCGCGGCCCGGATCGTGGAGCGCGTGCGCGAGGGGCAGTCGGTGGTCTTCGGACCCTCGGCGCTCCGGCCCGATGGCTTTGTTTTCCAACGACGTCCCGGCCAGCTCGCACCCGATGCCACCGTGCCCTACGCCCAGCTGTCCCAGCGGGTCGAGGCCGGGCAGCTCGTGCTCGGGCGCAACGATGATCCGTCGGTCGAGGTGAAGTATCCGCTGGCCTCCACCTGGAACGCCGTCGCGATTTCGGAAGTGCTCACGCGGCTGGCCGAGACGGAGTGAACTGGCGACGACGTCCGGTTCATGCGGTGGCTGGCCGGCGGCGATGAGAGGCTCACGGACGGGGCGCGGTTTTCCCGTTTGCCCGCGGCCCGGGCGCGGGGTTCGCTGCGGGCATGGTCAAGATTACCGCGGTCTATGAAGGCGATCTCCACACCGTGGCGACACACGGTCCCTCCGGGCAAACGCTCGCGACCGACGCCCCGGTCGACAACCAGGGGCGCGGCGAGACCTTCTCCCCCACGGACCTCGTCGCCACCGCGCTCGGCTCGTGCATGCTCACGATCATGGGCATGGCCGCGCGCCGTCTCGGCCTCGAGCTCAAGGGAGCGCGGGTCGAGGTGACGAAGGACATGACTCCGCCGCCACGGCGCATCGCCAAGCTCACGAGCGAGATCTGGATTCCGCTCCCGCGCAGCGCCGATCCCGAGGGTCAGCTCGAACGCGCCGCGCTCACGTGCCCGGTGCACCGCAGCCTGCTCGCCGAGATCGAGAAGCCCGTGGTGTTCCACTGGCAGGAGTGAGGCGGGCAGCTGGGGTGGTGATGCAACCGGCGGCCGTGGCGGGTGCGAAGCAAGGGGTGGACGAGAGAGGACGTTTCGGAGAGACGTCCCTACCTCGCAGGCGTGGTCACTTGTCGGACCAGAGGGCGAAGTCGGTTGCGCCGGGCTCGGTGAAGTGGAAACGGCGGGGGCTCAGAACAGGGCGTCGAGCAGGCGTTGGAAGAGCGCGTCGGCGGAGGCGTCGAGCACGCTCTCCACCGATTCTTTCCAGCCGATCAGGCCGCAACCGAAGACGATGAGCCCGAGCCCGCCAAAGATGAGCGTGATCCAAACATTGAAGCCGGTGACGAGCGACCAACCGGCGAAGCCCATGGCGCCGAGACCGAGCAGCATCGCGAGCAGGCGCTTCCACCACTCGACGGTTTGCACGCGCAGCGCGAGAAACTCCTCGAGCTTCACCTCGGCGCGGGAGCGGTCCCGGAAGGCCTTCTGCGCTTCACGCAGAGCAGCGCGTTCGAGGTAGGACTGGTGGCGGGTGAGGCTCACGTTCTTGACCGGGCGAAGCGCTTACGGCCGGCTGTCGAGGTAGCGCTGGGCGGCGGCGCGGTTCGATTCGTAGTCGCGCGAGGATCGTTCGCGCTGCTCCGGTGGGAAGACCGGTTCGCCGAGGTTTTCGAGCGCGATCAGGATCTGGTAAGCGACGCCGGCATCGCGCGGGAGTTCGCGGCGCAGGGCGGCGATGAGCGGGGCGAGGTCGCGGGGATCGCGGCGTTTGCCGAGCGCCCAGTAGGCGGAGCCGCGCAGGGGCGAATCGGCGCCCTCGGCGGCGAGCCACCCCCAGAGGGTCTGCGCAAGGTCGTCGGGCGGCGTGGCATCGAGCTCGGATTCGGCGATGATCTCGGTCTCGAAGTCGGAATGGCGCACGCCGCGGGCCGCCTCGAAACGGAAGGCGGCGGCGGTGAGGAACGGCGAGTCGAGGTCCATCGCGGCGGAGGATGTTGGAGACGCGGCGCGGTGTCGATGCGGACGGTCGGCCGCGGGCGGAGTCGGCCGGATCGATGGTAGGGCGGTTTCTCCGAAACCGCCGTGGGCGGTCCGCGGCGGGCGTGGCGCGAGCGGCGGGCGGCGGTGGCGGACATTTCGTTCTTCTGTGCGGAAGAATCTTCGAGAGAAACGTCCCTACCTCGCAGGCGTGGTCACTTGTCGGACCAGATCGCGAACTCGCTGCCGCCGGGCTCGGTGAAGTGGAAACGGCGGCCGCCGGGGAAGCTGAAGATGTCGCGGGTGATCGAGGCACCGAGCGTCTTTGCGCGGTCGCGGAGCTCCTCGAGGCGCTCGGTGTAGATCACGATGAGCGAGGAGCCAGCGGCGTAGCTGGAGACTTTGTCGGAGCGGTAGAAGCCGCCGTTGAGCCGGCCGTCCTCGAAGGCGAGGTAGTCGGGGCCGTACTCGGTGAACCGCCAGCCGAGGAGCGCGGTGAAGAAGGCCTTGGTCTGCGGGAGATCGCGCGAGGGCGTCTCGACGTAGTCGACGGTGTTCGGGATCGAGGGCGGCGGCATGGGTTTCGTGGGTTGAGCGGTGACGTCGCGGAGAAATGGCGGAGCGATCGGAAGGTTTCGGTCATCTCCTGTAGTTCGAGGTTGGTGGGGTTGAATCTCGTGTTCGTGGAGCGTCAGCTCGGTGTCTGTGAGATCGCAAAGGTACTCGGTGCCTGCTGCCGCCATTGAGAAGCGGCGGAAGAGATCGTCATCGTTGCAGAACACTATGCTGAGCGGAGTCTCGCGTGCCCATGTGGGCTCGAGAAATTCGAAAACGATCTGCCGAACGACGCAGGACACGCCCGACCCCTCGTCGTGGTAGGGTTGCTCGCGAATGCCCCTGAGGCGAAGATGAACCTTCTGGAGCCTGATGGATTCCCCTGATGGGTTTGCGAGCAGGGCGCGCAGATCGTCGCACTCGCGTTCGAGTGTTCCCACGTTTCGCGTGGTTGGACCGACCCGCGCGAACCTCGCATTTCTCGCACGGTCATCTGGAATGAGGAGCAGAATTGTCTTCCCAGCGGCGATGGCCTTTCCGCGTTCTTCCGGGCCGTCTGTATACTCCCGCCTATAGGTGTAGGTCTGGTCCGGGTTGATGTGAAGATGGACGGGGTGCTTCGACGGAAGAGACCAATAGTCCTTCGCGGAGGGCACAGACGCGCAGCCTGCGAATAGCAAGGCGCCGAGGATCGATGCGAGGATGCCGCGTGCGTTCAACATAGATGATTCACCGCCACTCCACTTCGGCGCCGAGGGCGCGGAGGTTTTCGACGAAGCGGGGGGGGGCGCGGCGGATGGCGTCGGCGTTCTTCACGATGCTCTGGCCGGGGATCGACGCGGCGACGGCGTAGAGCGCCACGGCGGCGCGGATGATGTACGGCGCCTCGACCACGGCGGGGCGCAGCGGGCGGTTGCCGAAGACGATCACGCGGTGCGGGTCGCTCACGACGACGTGCGCGCCGAACTTCGCGAGCTCGGGCAGCCAGGTGAAGCCGCCCTCGTAGATTTTGTTCCAGAACTGCATCGCGCCCTCGGCGCGCACGGCGAGCGCGATGAGGACGGGCAGGAGGTCGACGGGGAAGTACGGCCAAGGCGCGGCTTCGATCTTGGCGAGGAGGTTCGTGGTGTGCGGCTCCTCGATGCGGAGGCGTTGGCCGGCGGGGACGATGGCGGTGTTGCCCTCGAAACGGATGGCGACGCCGATCTTGGCGAACGAGCGCACGATGAGGTCGAGGTGCTCGGGCTGGGTGTCGGTCACGCGCACCTCGCCGCCGGTGATGGCACCGAGCGCGAGGAAGGTGACGACCTCGTGGTAGTCGGTGCTGATGGCGATCTCGGCGCCGTGGAGGCGCTCGACGCCGTCGATCTCGAGGCGGCTCGTGCCCAGCCCGCGGATGCGCGCGCCCATGGCGACGAGCGCGGCGCAGACATCCTGCACGTGGGGCTCGCTGGCGGCGTTGACGAGGGTCGAGGAACCCTCGGCGAGGGCGGCGGCCATGGCGAAGTTCTCCGTGGCGGTAACGGACATGTAGTCGGCCCAGTGGCGCGCGCCGCGGAATCGGCCGTCGAGGGAGAACACGGCCTCGTCGCCGAGGGTGAGGCGGGCGCCGAAGGCGCGGAGGACGTCGAAGTGGGGGTCCAGCTCGCGGATACCGAGGGAGCAGCCCTTGGTGTTTGACTCGACGACGATGCGTTTGAGGCGGTGGAGCAGCGCCGGGTAGAGCAGGACGGTGGAGCGCATGTCCTGCGGGAGCTCGCCGTTGGCGAGGGCGGGGCGGAAGCGCGAGTGGTCGAGCGCCATGGTGCCGG
Source organism: Verrucomicrobiota bacterium (assembly GCA_023446735.1). Classification (GTDB taxonomy): domain Bacteria; phylum Verrucomicrobiota; class Verrucomicrobiia; order Opitutales; family Opitutaceae; genus CAJCBL01. Next base: position 1,502 of record JAEXPQ010000120.1, on the reverse strand, counting down.
CGGCGCGGTCCCACTCGATGCGCGAGCCGTGCTTGGTGCAGAAGGCGACCATCTTCTCGAGGTCGGTGATCGCGGGGACGTTGGTGAGACGCACGGGCTCGTCGGTGAGGAGCGTGGCGCAGAAGATGGGGAGCGCGGCGTTCTTGTTGCCCGAGGGCCGGATGGTGCCGGAGAGCGGTGTGCCGCCGTGGACGAGGAGGTCGGACATGGTTTGCGGGCGAAGGCTAGGGGCGCGATGAGGGCGGGGAGAGTGAAAAAGCGCGGCGCGGCGGCAGCTGCGGACAGGCCGAGGGCGGCTGGGCGAGGAACGAGGCGGAGACAAGCCACAGCACAGAATTTTGTCCCGATCGGGACAAGATTCTGTGCTGTGGGTCGGGTTGCCCCAAAATGTTTCACGCCCGGCGAGGGCGGGAGCGGGGCGCTGGAGCGTAGCTCGTCGCACTTTCGACCTGCCATGGTGGGTGGAACGCTTCGGCGGCTTTCGCTGCTTGTGAAGTATCCGGCCGGCAGCGGCGGGGGCGCGGAGGGAAGGCGTGTGTGGGGGGGAGCGGGCGAACACGCTGAAGCCGGGCACGAAAACGGCGCCCGTGGGAACGGGCGCCTTGAAGTGTGTTGGAACTGTGGAGGCGATCAGGCCTGCGGGGCGTCGCCGCCCGGACGGGGGCCGCCTTCACGCGGGCCGCCGTAGCCGCCCTCGCGGCGCTCGCCGCGGTAGCCGCCGCCGCCACCGTGGCCGCGACCGCGTCCGCCGCGCCGGCGACGATCACCGCCGCCGTAGCCGCCTTCGCGGCGCTCGCCGCCCTGGAATTCGCCTTCACGGCGCTCGCCGCCTTCGCGTTGCTCGTTGCCTTCGCGCGGGCCGCCGAAGCCGCCATCGCGTTGCTCGCCGACTTCGCGCGGAGCGCGTTCGCCGCGGAACTCGCCACCGCGGCCTTGACCACCGCGACCGCGACCGCGGCCACCACGGCGACGACGGCCGTCCTGGCCGTCTCCGCGGGGACCGCGTTGTTCGCCGCCGGACTGGGCCGGGGCTTCCTCGGACTTGCCGCCGAAGAGGCTCTTCACCCAACCGAAGAAACCGCCGGACTTCTTCTCGGGGGCGACCTCCGGAACGGAGGTCTGCTCGTCGTTGCGGGTTTCCTGTTGCGGGACCGCCTCGCCCTCGGGGCGCCGGGCTTCCTCGAAACGGCGGCCACCGTCGCGGCGGGCGCCGTAGGGACGGTCGCCCTGGGGACGATCACCGTAGGAGCGTTCGCCGTCGGAACGGCGCTCGCGACGGTCGTCGCGTTGGGGGCGGTCGCCTTCGCGACGCTCGCCGCCTTCGCGGCGTTCCCAGCGGTGTTCGGACTGCTGGCGCGGGGCGGGCGGGAGGATATTGATCTGCGCTTTCTCGGCCGTGGCTTCCGCCACGGGAGCCGGCGCAGACGCGGGTGCGACAGGCGCGGCGACGGGGGCCGGGATGGTGGGGGCGACCGCCGGAGCTTCAGTCTGGGGAGCGGAAG
>JAEXPQ010000338.1 GCA_023446735.1 Verrucomicrobiota bacterium | reverse complement strand
TGAAGATGGCCCAGCAGCCCATCTCGCTGCAGTCGCCCGTCGGCGACGGCGACGACACCAGCTTCGGCGACTTCATCGAGGACAAGTCGGCGGAAAACCCGTACGACATGACCGCCTACTCGCTCCTGCGCGAGAAGATCATCGACGTGCTCGACACCCTCACCGAGCGCGAGCGCCGCGTGCTCTCGCTGCGCTTCGGTCTGGTCGACGGCTACAGCCGCACCCTCGAGGAGGTCGGCCGCCAGTTCAAGGTCACCCGCGAGCGTATCCGCCAGATCGAGGCCAAGGCGCTGCGCAAGATGCGCCACCCCACCCGCCTCCGCCAGCTCCACGGCTTCTTCGACGCCGAGCTCGGCGAGAACCCCGAGCTGCTCCTCAAGAAGCTCACCGGCGGCGGCAAGGGCGAGAAGTGATCGCTCTCCGCTAGGGAAATACTCTCAGCCTCCACGGCGGACCTTCACCGGTCCGCCGTTTTCTTTGCGGCCACCCGCTTCATGCCGCCGCGGCATGAGGGAGAGAGGAAGGAAGCATTTCCGGATGTTTCGCCCCGGGAATAAACTGCGGGGATGACACCGCAGCCGATCTCACCGCCGCCGCTCAACGGACATCGCGCCGCTCCGGCCGGCGAACCCGTCACCCAACCCATCCGGGATCGCTGGGGCCGACCCTATCTCCTGCGCGGCGAGATCGGCCCCTCCGGTATCCGCTACATTCTCACCACCGCCCGGGGAGCGACGATCGGGCGGGCGACGCTCGAGATCTCCGACCGGACCGGCCGCCTCGTCGAACTGCACATCGCCGACGGGGCCGCCCCGTGGCTACCACGCGCCTTGAGGCGCCCGCTCGTGCGCCTCCTTCCCCGCTGGTCCGCCACCGGCCACCGCGACCGCGGGCTCGGTTCGCTCCTGCTGATCTACTCCCTCAAGGCCGCCTGCGACCTGGAACTGCGTCAGGTCGTCGTGGCGGACCCGATCCCCGCCGCCGCCAAGGGGCTGTTCCGCAACCTCGGCTTCGCGCTCCACCCCGTCGATACCGGATTCACCGCGAGTTACCGGATCTCCGACCAGCCGCCCCCATCATGATCCTGCGCGACACCCTCGTCTTCCGCACCCTGCTGGCCATCGCCCGTCAACGCGCCGACTACGACGAGACGCGCTGCCACGCCCTGCTCGGCCTGCTCGCCGCCGCCGATTCCATCCGCTCCACCGCCCGGCAGGAACTCCACCGGCTCGCCCTCTCCGAACACCAGTTCTCCAGCCTCGTCGTCCTGCGCGCGCTCGACCCCGAACCCGCGCTCCCGACCACCATCGCCAGCCATACCGACACCAGCCGCGCCGCCATGACCGACATCATCGACACCCTCCTCGCCCGCGGCGTGGTGGAGCGCCGCCGCAGCAAGGAGGATCGGCGCAACTACCTCATCTCCCTCACCGACGCCGGCCGCGCGCTCGCCGACCGCGCCGAGACCGTCCTGCTCCAGACCGTGACCCAGCTCTCGCAGCGTCTCCGCGACACGGAGCCGCAGCTCCTCGTGGGCGCCTGCCAGCGCCTCACCACCCATTTCCGCGAGTCCACCGCTCCAGAATCCACTCCTTCGACACAGAACGTCTGAACCATCCCTTTCCGCCATGCACACCCACGCCCAGTCGCCCTTGGAACCGGTCTCCACCTTCCGCCACGGCCCGCGCCGTGCCCTCACCCTCGCCGCCGCCGCGGCGGGGTGCCTGCTGCTCGCCGCCTGCGGGCCGAAGACCCCGTCGGGCGCCCAGCCCGCCCCCGAGGTCGCCGTCGCCGTCGTCGCCGCGCAACCGCTCACGCTCACCACCGAACTGCCCGGCCGCACCGCCGCCTTCCGCGTCGCCGAGGTCCGGCCCCAGGTCAACGGGCTCGTCCAGCAACGCCTCTTCACCGAGGGCGGCGAGGTCGCCGCCGGCCAGCCGCTCTACCAGATCGACCCCGCGCCCTTCCGGGCCGCCTTCGCCAGCGCTCAGGCCGCCCTGGCCCGCGCCGAGGCCAACCTCCCGACCGTGCGCGCCCGCGCCGAGCGCTACGCCGCCCTCGTCGCCGACAAGGCCGTGAGCCAACAGACCCACGACGACGCCGCCGCGGCTCTCCAACAGGCCGAGGCCGATGTCGCCTACCAACGCGCCGCCCTCGAGAACGCCCGCATCAACCTCGGCTACACCACCATCGTGTCGCCGATCTCCGGGCACATCGGCCGCTCCACGGTCACCGACGGCGCCATCGTCACCGCCTATCAGCCCGTCGCCCTCGCCACCATCCAGCAGCTCGACCCGATCTACGTCGATGTGCCCCAGTCCACCGCCGAGGTGTTGCGCCTCGAGCGCCGCCTGGCCGACGGCCGGCTCGCCGGCGCCGCCGCGGACCGCAGCGAGGTGCGCCTCGTCCAGGAGGACGGCACGCCCTACCCGCTCGCCGGCACCCTCCAGTTCCGCGACACCGAGGTCGACCGCACCACCGGTTCGGTCACGCTTCGCCTGCTCTTCCCCAACCCCTCCGGCACGCTGCTCCCCGGCATGTTCGTACGCACCGTGATCCAGGAAGGCGTGCAACCCGCCGCCATCCTTGTGCCCCAGCAGAGCGTCAGCCGCGATCCTCGCGGCAACCCGTACGTTCTGCTCGTCGACCAGGCCGGCACCGTGCAGCGCCGCCCCGTCGTCGTCGACCGCGCCGTGGGCAACCAGTGGCTCGTCGCCTCCGGCCTGCAGCCGGGCGACCGCCTCGTCGTCGAGGGATTTCAGCGCATCCGCCCCGGCATGACCGTGCGCGTCGCCCCAGCTGGCGCCAATTCGCCGTCCGCCGTCCCCGCCACGCCCGCCGCGCACTGAGCCCGAGGTAAACCGCCATGCTCTCCCGCTTCTTTCTCCAGCGCCCGGTCTTCGCGTGGGTCGTCGCGATCGCGATGATGACGCTCGGCCTGCTCGCGATCAGAAACCTCTCGATCTCGCAATACCCGCCGATCGCCCCGCCCTCGATCGCCATCGAGGCCTCGTATCCGGGAGCCTCCGCCGAGACCGTCGAGAACAGCGTCACCCAGCTCATCGAGCAGAAGATGACCGGGTTCGACGACATGCTCTACATCGCCGGCACGAGCGACTCCTCCGGCGGCAGCCGCCTCGAGCTCACCTTCAAACCCGGCACCGATCCCGACCTGGCTTGGGCCAAGGTCCAGAACAAGCTCCAGCTCGCCATGTCGAGCCTGCCGAGCTCCGTGCAGGCCTCCGGCGTCACCGTCAGCAAGTCCACCCGCAACTACCTGCTCATCATCGGCCTGATCTCCGAGGACGGCAGCATGGACCGCACGGACCTGCAGGACTACACCGTCTCCAACCTCGAGAAGGTCCTCGCCCGCATCCCCGGGGTCGGTGAGGTCAACACCTTCGGCTCCGGCTACGCGATGCGCGTCTGGCTCGATCCCGACAAGCTCACCGAGTACGGCCTCACCATCACCGATGTCGTCGCCGCGCTGAAGACCTACAACGTCGAGGTCTCCGCCGGTCAGCTCGGCGGCGCCCCCGCCGTCCCCGGCCAGCGCCTCAACGTCACCCTCGTCGTCCAGAACCTCCTCCAGACCCCCGAGGAGTTCGCCCGCGTGCCCCTCCGCACCAACGCCGACGGCTCCGTCGTGCGCATCGCCGATGTCGGCCGCACCGAGCTCGGCACCGAGTTCGCCAACATGGACGTGCACTTCAACGGCAAGCCCGCCGCCGCCATGGCCATCCGCCAGGCCCCGGGTGCCAACGCCCTGGATACCGCCGACGCCGTGAAGGCCAAGCTCGCCGAGATGAGCGAGTTCTTTCCGCACGGCATGAAGGTCGTCTACCCGTACGACACCACGCCGTTCGTCCGCGTGGCCGTCGACGAGGTGGTGAAGACCCTCTTCGAGGCCGTGCTCCTGGTCTTCCTGGTGATGTGGCTGTTCATGGGCAACATGCGCGCCACGCTCATCCCCACCATCGCCGTGCCGGTCGTGCTGCTGGGCACCTTCGCCGTCCTCGCGCTCTTCGGCTACTCGATCAACATGCTCACCATGTTCGCCATGGTGCTGGCGATCGGCCTGCTGGTCGACGACGCCATCGTCGTCGTCGAGAACGTCGAGCGCATCATGTCCGAGGAAGGGCTCTCGCCCTACGCCGCTACCGCCAAGTCGATGGACCAGATCACGCCGGCCCTCATCGGCATCGGCCTGGTGCTCTCGGCCGTCTTCGGCCCGATGGCGTTCTTCGGCGGCTCGACCGGCGTCATCTATCGCCAGTTCTCGGTGACAATCGCCGCCGCGATGCTGCTTTCGGTCGTCGTCGCGCTGATCCTCACGCCGGTGCTCTGCGCCTCGATGCTCAAGCCCGTCGCGAAGGGCCACGAGGCCGCCGAGGGCGCGGTGTGGTTCCTCCGGCCGTTCTTCCTCTGGTTCGACCATGCCTTCGCGCGCTTCCGCGACCTGTACGTGCGCCACGTCAGCCACGTGCTCCACCGCCGCCTGCGCTACGTCGCCGTCTTCGTGCTCATCGTCGGCGGCCTCGGCTTCCTCTTCCAGCGCATGCCCACCAGCTACCTGCCCGACGAGGACCAGGGCATGCTCATGTGCCAGATCATGCTGCCCACCGGCGCCACCCTTGAGCAGACCCAGGCCGCCGCCGACGAGCTCTACGCGTACCTGCGCGACCACGAGTCGGACTCGGTCGAGTCCGCCATGATGATCGCCGGCATGGGCTTCTCCGGCACCGCGCAGAACAACGGCATGGTGTTCGCCAAGCTCAAGGACTGGGACCAACGCACCGAGTCGCACCAGAAGGTCTCCGCCATCGCCGGCCGCGTGCTCCGCCGGTTCGCCACCAAACGCGACGGCATGATCTTCGCCTTCGCCCCGCCCGCCGTCACCGAGCTCGGCATGGCCCAGGGCGTCGACTTCCAGTTGCTCGACCGCGGCGGCCTCGGCCACGAGGCGCTCATGAACGCCCGCAACCAGCTCCTCGGGATGGCCATGCAGGACCCGCGGCTGGCCAGCGTGCGCCCCAACGGCATGGAGGACACCTCGCAGCTGCGCATCGACGTCGACTGGGACAAGGCCGGCGCGCTCGGCCTGCCGCTCAGCTCGATCCACAGCACGCTCTCCGCGTCCTTCGGCAGCGCCTACGTGAACAACTTCATCAAGGGCGGCCGCGTGAAACGCGTCTTCGTCCAGGCCGACGCCCCCTTCCGCCGCCTCCCCTCCGACCTCGAGAAGGTCCACGTGCGCAACAACGCCGGCAAGATGGTGCCGTTCTCCTCCTTCGCCACACTGCGCTGGGCGAGCGGCTCCCCGCGCCTCGAGCGTTTCAACGGCTTCCCGTCGATGAATATCTGGGCGCAGCCCGCCCCCGGCCGCAGCTCCGGCGAGGCCATGCAGGCCCTGCAGGAGATCGTCGCGAAGCTGCCGCAGGGCATCGGCTACGACTGGACCGGCCTCTCCTACCAGGAGCGCCAGTCCTCCTCGCAGACCGGCCTGCTCTACGCCTTCTCGATCTTCGTGATCTTCCTCTGCATGGCCGCCCTCTACGAGAGCTGGCCCATCCCGATGTCGATCCTCCTCGTGCTCCCGCTGGGCGCGCTGGGCGGCGTGATTGCTTCCTCGATGCGCGGGCTCACCAACGACGTCTACTTCCAGATCGGCCTGCTCACCACCCTCGGCCTCACCACCAAGAACGCCATCCTCATCGTCCAGTTCGCCAAGGCGCGCTACGAGGAGGGCCTCGGCCTGATCGAGGCCACCCTCGAATCGGCCAAGCTCCGCCTGCGCCCGATCGTCATGACCTCGCTGGCGTTCGGCTTCGGCGTCGTGCCGCTGGCCATCGCCTGGGGCGCGGGCGCCGGCGCCATGAAGGCCATCGGCACCTCCGTGCTCGGCGGCATGGTCACCGGCACCGTGCTCGTCGTGCTCTTCGCGCCGCTGTTCTACGTCCTGATCGAAAAGGCGTTCGGCAAACGCAAACCCGCCCCGGCCACGAAATGAGCGCCCCCACCCCTCACCGGGAAACACCACCCATGAACCGTCTCTCTCCCGTCCTGCTCGGAGTCCTCGCCCTCGGCGTCGCCGGCTGCACCCTGGAGCCGCGCTACCGCCGCCCCGCCGCGCCGGTCGCCGGCCAGTGGCCCGCCGCCTCCGCCACCGCCCTGGGCGACGCCGTATCCGATTCCTCCGCCTCGGCCGACACCGCCTGGCACGACTTCATCGTCGACGCCCGGCTCCGCCAGGTCGTCGAGCTCGCGCTCCGCCACAACCGCGACCTGCGCGTGGCCGCGCTCAACGCCGAACTCGCCCGCGCCCTGTACGGCATCCAGCGCGACTCGCTCTTCCCCGCCCTCGCCGCCACCGGCCAGGGCGGCAAGCAGCGCGCCGCCGCCGAGCTCACCCAGCCCGGCCAGCCGCGCACGAGCGAGAGCTACAGCGTGGCCGCCGGCGTGTTCTCCTGGGAGATCGATTTCTTCGGTCGCGTACGCAGTCTGAACAAGGAGGCGTGGCAACAGTACCAGGCCTCGCGCGAAGCCCGCCGCGGCGCCCAGACCGTGCTGATCTCCGGCGTCTCCGGCGCCTACCTCGCCCTCGCCGCCGACCGCGACGCCCTCGCCTTCGCCCACCGCACGCTCGACGCCCAGCAGAGCTCCTACGACCTCGTGCACCGCCAGTACGACGCCGGCATCGCCACCGAGCTCGACCTCCGCCAGGCGCAGATCCCGCTCGAGACCGCCCGCGCCAGCGTCGCGCAATACACCCGCCAGGTCGCGCAGGACGAGAACGCCCTCACGCTCCTCGTCGGCACCACGCTCCCCGCCGAACTCCAGCCGGCCGGCCTGGGCGAAGGCTCCTACTTCCGCGAAGTTCGCGCCGGTCTGCCCTCGGAGATCCTGCTCGACCGGCCCGATGTCCTGCGCGCCGAGGCCAGCCTCAAGGCGGCCAACGCCGACCTCGGCGCCGCCCGCGCCGCGTTCTTCCCGCGTATCGCGCTTACCGGCACGCTCGGTTCCGGCAGCCGCGAGCTCTCCGGCCTGTTCGACGGCGGCACCGGCACCTGGAGCTTCCTGCCATCGGCCAGTCTGCCGCTCTTCGACGCCCGCACCTGGACGGCCCACCGCGCCGCGCAGGTGCAGCGCGAGCTCGCCGTCGCCCAATACGAGAAGGCGATCCAGAGCGCGTTCCGCGATGTCGCCGACACCCTCGCCGCCCGCGCCACGCTCGGCGAACAGCTCGCCGCCCAGGAGCGCCTCGTCGCGGCGCTCACCGAGGCGCACCGCCTCGCCACCGCGCGTTTCGAGCAGGGCATCGACAGCTACCTGCGGGTGCTCGACGCCCAACGTTCGCTCTACGCCGCGCAGCAGGGCCTCGTCGCGCTGCGCCGCACCACGCTGGCCAGCCGCGTGCAGCTCTACACCGCGCTCGGCGGCGGCGGCGTGGAAGAACCGTCGCCTCGGCAATAGCCGACCCGCGACCGTCCGCGCTTCGCAGCCGCACCGGCTTGGGCCGTGCGGCTGTTGCGCGTCCGGCCCCGGCCGCACCACACACTTGTCCCGTCGCCCGGCGTGTCGTTTAGTGCCGGCGCATGGAACTCCGTCATCTCCGTTACTTCTGCGCCGTGGCGGAGACGCTCAACTTCACCCGCGCCGCCGAGCGCCTGCGCGTGGCCCAACCGGCACTCAGCCGGCAGGTCAAGGCGCTCGAGGACGAGCTCGGCACCAACCTGCTCGACCGCAACCGGCAGCGCGTGCTGCTCACCGACGCCGGCCGGCTTTTCCTCGCCCACGCCCAGAAGATCCTCGCGCAAGTCGACATCGCCGCGACCGCGGTGCGCTCCGCCACCAACGGCGCCGCCGGCGAGCTGCGCATCGGCCTCGACTGGCGCCTGCCCAACTCGGTGGTGACGCAAGCCGTATCCGAGTACCGGCGCCAGTACCCGAACGTCGAGGTGAGCTTCCGCGACCTGCCGATGAGCGAGCAGATCGCGGCCCTCCACGCGCGCACCATCCACCTCGGGTTCATCGTCTCCTCCATCCTCGGCCCCGACCCGGCCTTCGCGGCGCGGGAGCTTTTCCACACCGAGACGGTCGCGATCGTGCCGCGCCGCCACCGGCTCGCCAGCCGCGCCACCGTGAAACTGGCCGACCTGCGCCGCGAGGAGTGGATCTGCGTGGACACGCCGGACAACGGTTACCGCAACTTCATCCACCAGACCTGCCGCAACGCCGGCTTCACGCCGAAGTTCAGCCGCAGCAGCACGAAGAACCTGCCCGGTCTGGCCGGCCTGGTCGCCGCCGGCATGGGCGTGGCGCTCCTGCCCCGGCTCGGCCTGCCCGCCGATCTCTCCGGCGTGGCGGTGCTCCCGACCGATTGCGACCCCTTCGACCTCTGCGCCGTATGGAACCACGGCGACGATTCGCCGCTGCTCCACAATTTCCTCGCCCTGCTCGACCAGCTGCCCCGCGGATAAGACGCGCGCCGCCGCGGCGTGCGCCATCGGATCGCGGGAAACCGCCTTCCGGCTTTCCCCCTTTACTCACCCCTCCCTCGGGGTAGCTTGCGCACATGTTCGGTCACCTGCCCTCCATCCCGCTCGCGATCTTCGGTCTCGGGACCGGCGAGTTGATCATCATCCTCGTCGTCGTCCTGCTGCTCTTCGGCGCCAAGCGCCTGCCCGACCTCGCCCGCGGCGTCGGCAAATCCCTCTCCGAGTTCAAGAAGGCCTCCAAGGAGGCCGAGAACGACATCCGCCAGTCCATCGAGGACCAGCCGAAGACCCCGCCTCCGACCAAGCCCTCGAACACCATCCCGCCCGCGGCCAACAACTGACCGTTCCGCCCTCGGATCTCGGGGCCACTCCGCAACCGGCGACTCGTGTCGCCGGTTTTTTTGTTCACGCGAACCCGAGCAGCAGCCCGAGCTGCCGCACGGCGAAACACGCGAGCCACGCGGTCACCGTCATGTAGGCGAGCTGGAACAGCGGCCACCTCCACGACGCCGTCTCGCGCCGCACGATCGCGATCGTGCTCACACACTGCAGCGCGAACACGTAGAACACCATCAGCGTGAAGCACACGAGCGGCGTGAACAGCGGCCGCCCGTCCGGCCAGCGTGCGTCGAGCAGCGCCTGCCGCAGCGGCACCGTGGCGTCCTCCTGGTTCTCGTCGACGTTGAAGATCACCGCCATCGAGCTCACGAACACCTCGCGCGCGGCGAACGACGTCACCAGCCCCACGCCGATCCGCCAATCAAAGCCGAGCGGTTGGATCGCGGGCTCGATCGCCCGGCCGAGGTGCCCCGCGTAGCTCCGGGCGACCTGCTCGGCCGGCGACGCCTCGGGCACGCGCGGGAAGGTCGTGAGCGCCCATAGCACGATCGAGATCGCGAGGATAACCGTGCCGGCCTTGCGCAGGAACAACGACGCGCGCTCCAGCATGTGCAACGCAACCGAACGCAGCGACGGCAGGTGGTACTTCGGCAGCTCCAGGATCATCATCGGCTGCTCGCCGCGCAGCAGCGTGCCCTTGAAGATCCGCGCGAAGAGGAAAGCCGCGCCCGTGCCGAGCGCGAAGAGCGCGAACATCAGGCCGATCTTCGTCAGCAGCGGCACGCGTTCGTCGGGCACGATCGTCGCGATCAACAACAGGTACACCGGCAGCCGCGCCGAACATGTCATCAGCGGCGCCACCAGAATCGTCGCCAAACGGTCGCGGGCCGACTCGATCGTGCGCGTGGCCATGATGCCCGGGATCGCGCACGCGTACGAGCTGAGCAGCGGGATGAACGACTTCCCGTCCAACCCCACCCGGCTCATCACCCGGTCCATCATGAACGCCGCGCGCGCCATGTAACCGGTTTGCTCCAACAGCCCGATGAAGAAGAAGAGGATCAGGATCTGCGGCAGGAACACCACGATCCCGCCCACCCCGGCGATGATGCCGTCGGCGAGCAGGTCGCGCAGGTCGCCCGCGGGCATCGCGCCGCGCACCGTGTCCGCCAGCCACGCCACCGCGGTGTCGATCCAGCCCATCGGGTACTCGGCCAGCGTGAAGATCGAGAGCAACATCGCGGCGAGCACCGCGGCCAGCGCGACCCAGCCCCACACGGGGTGCACAACCACGGCGTCGATGCGATCCGTGAGCGTCGGTCCCGAACGCACCTTGGCCGTATGCACGACCTCGTGCACCACCGCGCGCGCCGCCCCGTAGCGCGCTGCGACCAGCGCGCCCTTCCAATCGTAGCCGGCGGCACGCCACTGCCGCTCCCAACGCTCGATCACCGGCAACGCCTCGGGTGCGAAGACCAGACCCGCCGCAGCGAGCGTCTCGCGGTCGCCGAGCAGCAGCAGCGCCTCGGCGCGCAAGGTCGCCTCCGCGCTGCGGCCGGCGCGGCGCAAGACCTCGACCAGTTCGTTGGTCGCCGCCTCGAGCTCGGTGGGGAGTTTCCAGAATGGCCGCGACGCCGGCGCGAGGTCGACGCGGCTCATCGCCACGCGCAGCTCAAGCAGCCCCGTCCCCGAGTTCGCCTGACACGGGATCACCGGCACGCCGAGCCGACGCGAGAGCGCGGGCACATCGATCCGCAGGCCGGCGGCGGCGGCGTGGTCCATCATGTTGAGCACGACGATGACCGGCAGCCCGAGGTCGAGGATCTGCGAGGCGAAGTAGAGATTCCGTTCGAGATTGGCGGCGTCGACGATGCAGACGACACGGTCGGGCCGCGGCGTGTCGGCGCGGCGGCCGAGCAGCACATCGCGCATCACCGCCTCGTCGGGCGAGCGCGCCGCCAGGCTGTACGCGCCCGGCAGGTCGATGATCCGCATCCGTTTGCCGTGCTGGGAAAAGCACTCGCCCACCTTCTTCTCGACGGTCACGCCCGGGTAGTTGCCCACCTTCTGCCGCAGACCGGTGAGCGCGTTGAAGAGCGTGGTCTTGCCGCAGTTCGGATTGCCGACGAAGGCGAAGGTGGAAGCGGACATCGGGGCGAATTGGTCTCGGCCGGGAACGTTCTCGCAGGCCCCCCGGCGGAATCAACTCCGCCCGGCGCGGCCGCACGGCGTAACCGGATCTAGGACACTCCGCAAGACCGGCCGGTCACGCCGCGGCCACGGGTTGCACGTGGATGAGCTGCGCGAGCTCCGCGCTGATGGCCAATTTCGTGCCGCACACTTCGCACATGACCGTGTGGCGCCCCGAGATCTTCTTCACCCGCGCCGCCTCGCAGAAACCCAACTCGCGGAGGCGATGGTTGATGGCGTCCTTGCCGCCCAAGCGGAAGATCTCCGCCTGCATACCCGGCGCGAGCAGACACAGCGGGAGGGTCTTCGGGCAATCGGCGGTCGGGTTGGTGGACATGGCGTGTGGTATATCGGCAGACTGAGACTCGTTCTCAAACGAAATCTTACAAGACATGCCTCCTCTTTAGCCGCCCGCGTGCCAGCCGCGCGGGAAGGGCGAAAATGCCGCGGAAGGTGGGCTGGGCTCGTTCTTGTTGATCATAAATACCTTATCCAAGCCACCAAGAACCCACCCAAGTTCGGGCACGAGAACCGCGTCCGCCAGCCGGAACATTTCTTTGCGACAGCGAAAGCCCCAAGGACCCGATCCGGGGGCGGATCGAGTTTGCGCGCTTCCGGCCGGGCGCCGTGACCGCCGGTGGCGTCGGAGTTCACCGGCTGAACACCAGGGCTTGGTCGACAGCCCCGAGGGCGAACCCGCGCAAGGTGCCGCCGACCAACTCCACCTGCATCTCGGTCTCCGCTCCCGTCTCCAGATCTAGCTGCCACACCCGCTGGGCGCCGTCGCGCAGGCCGGCCACGCGCAGGTCGACGGTGGTGCCGAGCGCGGCCGGATCGGCCGTCAGCCGAACCAGCGCGAAGTCCTCGCTCGCGATGGCGTGGGCCCGCACCGCCTCGCCGATTCCCGGGAAAACCACGCGCTCGAGCTGCACCCAATCCGGGCCGGTGCTCTCGAGACGCAATACGCGCCGCCCGGCCGCCACCGGAATCCGCAGCGACGCCGGCGCGGGCTGGTGGGCGTGGCCGCCGGTCGGGGCGACCACCGCCTGGGCCGCCGCCGGCCAAGCGACCTGGGACACCACCGCCCCGTCGAGCCAGACGCGCAGCCCTGCGCCCTTGCCCGAGAGCGACGTGAAGACGATCTCCACCTCGCCCGGCGCAGGCGCCGTGAAACCGAACTCGAGCGGCTCCCGCGTGCTCGCCGCGTTCACACCGTTGTGCGCGTTCAGAAACGCCGCCCACTCCACCAGCTTCTCCGGGGTGGCGTCGCCCGGCAGCTCGAAGCGGAATCGCTCCGTACGCCCCCACCCCTGCCCGGGCGAAACCGCCAGCGGCGCACGCGCCGCCCCCCGCACTTCGACCGCAACCGGCCGCGCCTCCCGTCGCTCGGGCAAACGCGCCCGCTCCAGGGCACGCGCCGCGCGGGTGAACTCCGGCTCCAGCCGCTGCTGCACCACCCGTTCCCAGAACCAGTACTGCGCCGCCCCGGCATGCCCCGAGAGCAGGCTCGCCCAGAGGCCGTCGCGTACGGTCAGATGCTCGTCGGCGTTGTGCTCCCAGGTACCGCGACCGAACTCGCCGAAGAACCACGGTTTTCCCGGGTGCGGCCGCACCCCCGCGATCCCGACGAACACATTGCGCGGATACGTGTGGGGCTGGTAGAAATCCATCGCGCGGTAGAGCTCGGGGTGCTCGCGCGCGGCGCTGGTCGTCACGAGGTGCCGGTAGGGATCGAGTTCGCGGATGAACGCCGCCATCTCCGCGTGCCAGCCCACGATGGTCGGCCAGTCCCGGTCGATCTGGGCGGTGTCGACCCACTCCACCTCGTTGAACAGCTCCCACGGCATCACCGCGGGCGAGTGGCCCCAGCGCGCGACCGCGTGGCGCAGCCAGCGCTTCTGGTACTCCTTCGCGGTCGCGTCGGTGAAGAACTGCTGCGGCCGGTCGAGGAACCCGCCGTTGGCCCGGTTCCACGGGTGCTCCGCCCAGTTCGAGTCGTTGCGGGTGCTCACGAGCCCATGATGGAAGAGCACGAGCTGGATACGCACGCCCGCCGCCTCGGCCGCCGCGAGGATCGCATCCCACCGGGAGAAAACCTCCGGCATCATCTCCCCGGCGCTCGGATACGGCTGCCCGCGCACGAAGAAGGGGTTCTTGCCGTCCCACGCGCAGGCCCAGACGCGCGACCAGTTCATCCGCGCCGCGCCCATCGCGCGCAACTGCTCCGGGATCCCGGGTTGATCGGGATAATGCCAGCCGAGGTTGTGCCCGAGCGGGAAGAACGGCCGGCCCGAATCCAGCACGAAGCGCTCGCCCGCAACCCGCACAAAGCCGTCGGTCAGGCGCGCCGACTCCGGCAGCACCACCTCCTGCGCGGGCAGGCCCGCCGGCGCGCCGTTGCGCACCAGCTCCGCCCGATACGAGCCCGGCCGCTCCGCCGCGAGCCACGCCCGCCAGCTCCCGCCATCGTAGTAGGCCAGCCGCTCCTCGCGGCGACCGTCGGCCGCGGTGAAGACGACACGCACGTCGTTGCTACGGAAATCGTAGGCGCTGCCCTCGACCGGGGCGGTGAAGGAGGCTTGGGCCGGACCGAACCAAGTCGCGGCGGTGACGGCGAACAACGGAACCGAGGGGATCATGCCGCCACTGTTCGGCCGCTCTCCCGCCCGACCCAAGCGGGAAGTGCGACAATTCATCAACTCGGCGAGCCGTGCGACCGGCCGCGGCGCGCGACCCGGGATCACCGCCGCTCCGCCGGGCTGCGGCCGAACCGCGCCCGGTAGGCGCGACCGAAGGTGTTGGCGCTGGCGAAGCCGCTCGCCCGCGCGATCTCCGCCACCCCGAGTTCGGTCGCCGCGAGCATCGTATCCGCGTGCTCCAGCCGCAGGCGCCGCAGCATCGCCCCCGGCGCCTCTCGGTAGCGGGCGCGGAACTCGCGGATGAAATGCTCGCGCGTGATGCCGCATTTCGCCGCCACGCCCTTGAGGTTGATCGGGGAGCGGAAATGGCTCCGCAGGTAGTGCAGCCCGAACTCCACCGGGTCGCGGTCGCGCGCGCCCCGCACCTGTTCGCGGTAGAGCGCGATCAGCAGCCGGTAGATCAGCTCCGACTCGTGGAACCGATCCCGTAACCGCCGTCCCCGCACACCCTCGTAGAGCTCGTCGAACAACGCCGCCGCCTCCGACTCCTCCGGCAGCCGGACCACCGAGCCGAAGTCGGCGCGGATGCGGTCGAAAAGCAGGCGCACGCCCGTGGGCGAGAACGCGAGGAACCGCAACCGGTACGGCTCGGTCGCGCCTTCGGGGTAGCCGTAACTCGTGGGCTCACGCTGGGTGAAGAGCATCGCGTGTTGCGCCGGCACCGGCTGCGCGCCGCGGGCGTCGCGGAAGAAGCCCGCTCCGGCCATCGTGCGCTGGAGCACGAGCTGGTCGGGATCGCCGCGGGTGGCGTTGTCCCAGCGGTAGGAGGTGTCGCGGCGCACCTCCTCGGCGGCGCCGTTGACGACGGCGAAGGGATCGGCAGCGGTGCGGAGCGCGGGAGGCATGCCCTCCAGATCACATTTTGCACGTCGTTGATCAATCTTCGACCCTCGCCGCGGCCGGAGTTCCACTGCAGAGTCGGTCACCTTTCCCGGCGGATCATCACTTTTCGCCGTCCCCCGGAATCCCGAACGCCATGAGCATGAAGAAACTCCTCAGCCTCCTCCTCGCCGCCGCGCTGCCCGCGTTGCCGGCGCTCGCCCAGAAGTTCGAGGGCCTCGCCCTCACGCCTCCGATGGGTTTCAACACCTGGAACACCTTCGCCAAGGATATCAACGAGGTGCTCATCATGCAGACCGCCGACACCATGGTGAAGAACGGCATGCGCGACGCCGGCTACAACTACATCGTGCTCGACGACTGCTGGGCGCTCAAGCAACGCGACGCCAACGGCAACCTCGTGCCCGACCCGGAGAAGTTCCCCTCCGGCATGAAGGCCCTCGGCGACTACCTGCACGAGCGCGGCTTCAAGTTCGGCATCTACGGCTGCGCGGGCACCAAGACCTGCGGCGGCTATCCCGGATCCCAGGGCCACGAGTACCAGGACGCCCGCCTCTTCGCGTCCTGGGGCGTCGACTACCTCAAGTACGACTGGTGCTTCACCGACACGCGCAACCCCAAGGAGGCCTACACCACGATGCGCGACGCGCTCTACGCCGCCGGCCGGCCGGTCGTGTTCAGCATCTGCGAATGGGGCGGCAGCAAGCCGTGGGAATGGGCCAAGGATGTCGGCCACCTCTGGCGCACCACCGGCGACATCACCGACTGCTACGACTGCGTGCAGCGCTGGGAGCGCGGCTGGAAAGTCATCCTCGACCTGCAGCGCACCCTCGTGCAGCCCAACGACGGCCAGGGCAACGGCCTCGGCCAGTACGGCGGCCCGGGCCACTGGAACGACCCCGACATGCTCGAGGTCGGCAACGAGGGCCTGACCTTCGGCGAGTCCCGCGGCCATTTCTCCATGTGGTGCATGCTCGCCGCGCCCCTCATGGCCGGCAACGACGTCCGCCACATGTCCCCCGAGATCCTCGCCGTGATGACCGACAAGGAGGTCCTCGCCATCGACCAGGATCCGCTCGGCAAGGCCGCCTGGCCCTTCCGCGTCGAACCCGGCCGCGAGATCTGGGTGCGCGAGCTCGCCAACGGCGACTGGGCCCTCGCCCTGCTCAACACCGGCGACACCGCCGCCGAGCTCTCCGTCGACTTCCACCACATGTGGTTCCTCGGCGGCAAGTGCGCCGTCCGCGATCTCTGGGAGAAGAAGGATGCCGGCCTGACCGACAAGCCCTTCACCAAGCGTCTCGAGGCGCACGATGTCGCCCTGCTCCGCCTGAAGCCTCTCAAGAAGTAGCCGTCCCCCCGGTAATCTTCGGCCGGCACCCGGAGCAACCCTCCGCGTGCCGGTTTTTTCTTGATCGAACCACGCCTGCGGTAGGGTCGCCGCTCGGCGGCGGACCGTTCCGGCGCCCCCCGCA
>JAEXPQ010000326.1 GCA_023446735.1 Verrucomicrobiota bacterium | reverse complement strand
GGGGGGGGCGCGCCCGCCGGCGCCGGCCGCCGCGCGGAAGGCGGCGATCCAGGCCTGCCTGCGCGAACTGGGGTACGCGGTGCCGGAGCTGCCCGGCGTGCGCTGGGGCGCGGCCATCGCGGCCGATGCGGACTGGGGCGTGACCTACGACGTGAAGGAGTGGTCGATCGCCGCGCCGTATCCAGGGACCGATGTGCGCACGGTGCAGGATGTCTTCGCGCGGATGGACCGGTCCGCCCCGGCGGAGGCGCTGGGGCTCAACACGTCGGGCGCGAACGAGGTAATCCTCGTGCACGACCACCGGGAGACCGACGCGATCTTCGAGGCGATCGTCGCGCGCCTGCAGGCGAAAGGGCATCGGTTCGAGTTGCCGCGTTGACTCTGTGGTGACGAAACGGGCGATGGCGCGGCGACGCCCGTCGTGGTCGGGCGCGCGGCCTACCGGGCGGATTGGCGGAGCTGGGCGACGCGGTCGCGCAGGCCGGGAAAGTCGGGATTCAGCCGGAGAACTTCCTCCCATTGGCCGAGCGCATCGGCCTTGCGCCCGGTGAGGTACAGGATGAACCCGTAGCCGGCGCGGGCCTCGGCGTCCGCGGGGGCGGCCTCGACGGCGGCGCGGTAGTGGACGAGCGCCTCGTCGAAACGGCGGCGACGGGCGAGCGACTCCGCGAAGGCGCGGTGGAGCGCGGCGGATTGCGGGGCGGCGCGGAGGGCGGCGGTGAACGCGGCGTCGGACTCGTCGACGCGCCCGGTGGCGAGCAGCAGGCGGGCGAGCGCGAGTTGCGCGGGCACGAGTGTCGGGCGGATGGCCACGGCGCGGCGATAGTAGGTGGTGGCGCGCTCGGTCTCGCCGTCGCGTTCGAGGAGTCCACCCGCCTCGGCCGCGGCGGCGGCGTAGGTCGGTTCGCGAAGGAGGATGGCGTCGTACGCCGCGAGGGCGTCCGCGGTGCGACCGGCGGCGGCGAGGAGTTGCGCGCGTTCGTGGCGGAAGGCGACGGTGTGGGGGCGGAGCGCGATGGCACGGTCGAAGGCGGCGAGCGCTTCGTCGTTGCGGCCGGTCGCGTGGAGAAACACCGCGTGGGCGCGGAGGAGTTCGGCGGCCCGGGGTAGGCGGGTGAGCGCGCGGGCGAAGTGGGCGGCGGCCTCGTCGGTCCGGCCGGCGGCGACGAGCAGTTGGGCGAGTCGCTCCAGCACCGGTACGTTGTCCGGGGCCAGCGCAAGCGCCTCCGCGAGCGTGCGCTCGGCGGTCGCGGTTTCGCCGCGGGCGAGGGCCACCAGCGCGAGACCTTGGAGGGAAGGAACGCGCGCGTCGGGCTGGTCGAGTACGGAGCGCAGGAGCTGCTCGGCCTCGTCGAGCTGGCGCGCGTTCAGCAGGTAGTCGGCGAACTCGAACAGTGCATCCAGGTTCCCGGGCTGGAGCGCGAGCGCCTCGCGATAGCGGGTGATGGCCGCTTCCGTGCGGCCCTCGGCGGCTTCGATACGGGCGAGGGTGAAGACGGCGAGGTGGTGGCGCGGCGCCAGCGCCAGGGCGCGTTCGGCTTCGGCGCGCGCTTCGACCAGACGGCCGGCGGCGGCGTAGGTGAAGGCGAGGAAACCGTGGGCGACGGGGTTTTCCGGAGTGGCGGCGACGGCCTGGCGGTAGAGGGCGATGGAGTCGCTCCAGTGGCGTTGCTGGTCCCAGGTACGGGCGGCGCAACCGGCGAGCACAACGAGGGAGAGGCCGACCGGGAGCGCCCGGGGCAGGCGGGCGGGGAGCAGCGCGCGCGCAGACCACAGCAGCGCGAGCTGGGCGCCGAGGATGGGGAAGTAGGTGTAGCGGTCGGCCATGGACTGGAAGCCGACCTGCAACAGTCCGATCATGGGCAGCAGCGCGCCGACGAACCAGAGCCAGCCGACGACGATCCAGGGAAAGGAGCCGCGCAGGCGCCAGCCGAGCCAAGTGACCGCGGTTGCGAAGAGCACCGCGGCAGCGATCGCAGGCCAGGGCCACCAACCCGGATGCGGGTAGGCGCAAGAGAGGTCGAAGGGCCAGAAGAGTTTCCCAAGGTAGCGCGGGAGCGAGACGAACGCGTTGGCGAGGCGCGCGCCAAGCGGCAGATCGAGCACGAAGTCGCCGGCCTTGGTCTGCGTGTGGACGGTGAGGTAGGCCGCGGTGGCGGCGAGCGCGGCGAAGGGGATCTTCTCGACGAACAGGCGCCGCGGGGACGCGGGGAGGCCGGAGAACGGAGAACCGGCCGCCGGCGACAGCGCCGTGCGGCGCAGCGGCCAGTAGTCGAGCACGAGCATCAGGGCGGGCAGCACGACCATGCTCGGTTTCGAGAGCAGCGCGGCGGCGGCGGCGAGCAGCGTCACGACGTAGGCGGCCAGCCCGGGGCGGCCCGCGGCGCGGTGCCGCGCGTAGGCGGCGTAGGCCAGGAGCGTGAGCAGGCCGAAGGCGACGCTGACGACATCCTTGCGTTCGCTGATCCAGGAAACGGATTCGACGCGCAGCGGGTGCCAGGCGAAGAGCGCCGCCGCGAGGGCGGCGGTCCAGAAGGCGCCGGTGAGGCGGCGCAGCAGCAGGAAGGCGAGGGCGGTGTTGAGGGCGTGCCAGAGGATGTTCTGGAGGTGATGGCCGGAGGCGCGCAGGCCGAAGAGCTCGAGGTCGAGAATCTGCGTGAGGCGGACGACCGGGTTCCAGATGTCCTCGTGGCCGGCGAAGGCCCAGTGCAGGGACTCGGCGGAGAAGCCGCCGTGGATCTCGGTGTTGGCGACGATGTAGCGAGGATCGTCGTAGTCGACGAAGCCGAAGCCGACCGAACGCCAGTAGAGCAGGATGGTGCCCAGGGCCAAGGCGAGGGCGACGAGCACGGGGCGCAGCGGCGGGGCGGGGCGGTCGGACATCAGGGCGGAAACGTTGGCGGGACCGGGCCCTGGAGGTCAATCCGGGGCGGTTTCGCGCCGCGGAAAAGCGGAAGGCCGGGCGCAACGCCCGGCC
>JAEXPQ010000296.1 GCA_023446735.1 Verrucomicrobiota bacterium | reverse complement strand
CGTCCCGCCACCCCGCCGGACGCGTCCGCGACTGCTCCTTCGCTCGTCGCTTCACCTAACGCTCCCCGGGCTTGCGCGTCTGCCGTCGCACCGCCTTGCTCGCACTGCTCGCCCCGCTGTTCCCCGTCCGGCCATCGCGCCCCCAGACCCCAACACTCCGATGCCTTCCTCGGTCGATCATCCCACCGGCTCGTCGCGTCCCGCCGACGGCCTCGCCAAACCCACCGGCCTGTTCCGTCTCGAGGACGGGCGCAATGTCGTGGTCACCTTCGCTCTCGTCTCGTCGCTCTTCCTGCTGTGGGGGTTCTGCAACGGGATGATCGACACGATGGACAAGCACTTCCAGGACCAGCTGCACCTGACGAAGGCGCAGTCGGCGTGGGTGCAGTTCGCGCACTACATGGGCTACGCGCTGATGGCGCTGCCGGCGGGGTTGCTGACGCGGCGCATCGGGTACAAGGGGGGCATCATCACCGGGCTGGTGATGGTGGCGGTGGGCGGGTTCTGGTTCATCCCGGCGACGAGCATCTCGCAGTTCTGGGCGTTCCTGCTCGGCGTGTGCTTCATCGCGATGGGTCTCACGGTTCTCGAGACGGTGGCGAACCCGTACACCACCGTGCTCGGCCCGAAGGCCTCGGCCTCGACGCGCATCAACTTCGCGCAGGCCTTCAACGGCGTGGGCTGGATGCTGGGACCGATGGTGGGCGGCATGTTCTTCTACTCGGATCACGGTGCGGCCGTCGCGCACGGCCAGCTCTGGATTCCCTATGCCGGGGTGGGTGCGGTCGTGCTGCTGCTGTGCGTGGTATTCTATTTCGCGCCGATGCCGGATTTCAGTTTCCAGGACTATGACCTGGGTGGCGGCGAGTCCGCCGTTCCGGGGAAGGCGCTCCACCGGCCGGCGGTGATCTTCGTCTTTCTGCTGCTCAACGCGGCCGCGCTCGGGCTGTCCCTGTATCTCGTGCTTCATGCGATCCTGCCATACTGCGGTGTGGGGCCCGAGGGCCTCCGGTATGTGACCTACGGTGTGTTTGGGGCGGTGGCGTTGGCGATCCCCTCGCTGCTCGCGGCCGCGCGCCGGGTCGGCGCAGCCAGCATCTGGGCGTATCCGCACTTCACCGGAGCAACCCTGGCGCAGTTCTTCTACGTGGCTGCGCAGGCCGGCATCTTCAGCTTCTTCATCAACTATGTCGTCGAGCAGATGCCGGCAGTGAGCGCGGGCGTGGCGCAGATGTGGCCGATCAGCGGCAATGCGAAGGAAGTCGAGGGCGTGTTGCGCGTGACCGAACGCGGCGCCAGCGCGCTGCAAGGGCTGGTGGCCTTCGGGCTGTTCACGGCCGGCCGGTTTGCGGGCGCGGCGCTGCTCAACCGCTTTCCGGCGCACAATCTCCTGGGCCTGTACAGCGTGATCAACGCCGCGCTGTGCGGCGTCGTGATGGCGAAGCTCGGCTGGATCTCCACCGCGGCGGTCTTCGGCACGTTCTTCTTCATGTCGATCGGCTTCCCGACGATCTTCGCGCTCGGCATCCACGGATTGGGGGCGCAGTCGAAGAAGAAGGCGTCCGCGTTCATCGTCATGGCGATTACCGGCGGCGCGCTCATGCCGAAGGTGATGGGCCACCTCGGCGACGTGTACGACATGTCGGTCGCGTTCCTCATGCCGCTCGGGTGTTTCGTGGTGATCGCCACCTACGCCTTCGGTTGGGCGAAACTCAGCCGATCCGACGACGACGTGACGGTGGCGCCCGGCAAGGGCCACTGAGCACTTGTTGGGCCGAGCGTCGGGGGCGTCGCGGCGCGCCGCATGAGCACGGGCCGCTGCGGTCGGGGGACCGCGCCCCGGTCGAGGGGAGCCCCGGCCGGGTGGGGGCGCTCTCCCGAATCGTTTCCGCGGCGCCGGTCGCCGCGGAAGGCCGTGACGCGGGACTTCTCCCGCGACGGGCGACCGGCGGGCGTCAGTTCTCGCCCAGCGGCGTGAAGCGCCAGTTGCCTGTGGGGGCGGCGGGGACTTCGCCGTGGCGTTCGACCCATTCGAGGATCAGTTCGCGGATCTCCCGGGAGTCGGTGCCGATCTGCGCGGCGTCGCGGAACATCTTGTATCCGCCGCCGCCGTTCTTGCGGTAGCTGTTGAGGGCGACGCGGTATTTGGCTTCGAGGTCGAGCGGCTGGCCGTTGCGGGTCAATCGCACGATGCGGTCGCCGACCGGGCGGCGCAGGTCGATCTCGTATTCGACGCCCTCGACGGTGTCGAAGTTGTAGCCCGGTGCGCGCGGGTTGGCGTGCTCGGCGACGGTCTTGCCGGGTTCGAAGGGGAGGTAGTACTTGGCGGAGTGTTCGAGGGCCTCCTTGACCTGGCGGCCGGTGATCTCGATCACGGCGAGCGTGTTCTCGTAGGTATAGAGACTGTACACGTTGCGCACGGTCACCTGGCCGCCGGTGATGCGCGCGCCGGGATTGAAGCTGGCGGCGAAGGAGATCTCGGCCCGGCCGGCCTCGAGTTGGGCGCGGTGGACGAGGTCGAGGATCGCGGTGTCCTCCTCGCGGGCCTTCTCGCCGGTGAGCGTGGTCGCGCAGGTGCCGATCGCCTTGTCGAGCCAGGCCTGGGTGGCGTCGTGGTAGGGCTTGATGAGTTCCAGCACAGCGGCGTCGGGTTCGGTCTTCTCCGAGGGAGCGACGGTGGTGGCGCCGCGCGCGATCACGCGCCAGGGCTGGCCGGCTTCTGCGCGTTCGAGATAGACTTCGGCCTGGGCGAGGCGGTCGGCCCACCGACCGGCCTGGGTGATCAGCGTGTTGTTGATGACCACGGCCGGGTTGTTGCGGTGGGTGTGCCCCATGAAGAGGACATCGATCCCGGGCACTGTGTTGGCGATGGCGATGCAGGTGCTCTCGAACGGGATGATTCCCGGCGGGGGCGGCGGGGCGGACAGGTCTTCCTCGAACCCCATGTGCGCGGCGAGCACGACGACATCCGCGCGTTCGCGCTCGCGCAGGAGCGGCACATAGCGGGCGGCGGTTTCGATCGGGTTGAGGAAGTCGAGGTCGGCGATGCGTTCGGCGGGCTCCCAGTAGGGCATGCCCGGCGTGGTGATGCCGAGGATGGCGATGCGTACGCCCTTCACCTCCTTGATGAGGTAGGGCGTGAAGGCCGGCTGTCCGTCGGCCTTGCGGACGATGTTGGCGGCCAGCCAGGGAAACTTCGCGTCCGCGGCGGCCTTCGCCATGACCTCGCGGCCGAAATTGAACTCATGGTTGCCGACCGTCATCGCGACGTAGCCCATGTGGTTCATCGCCGTGATCGTCGGGTCGGTGAGCGCCGGGCTGAACCGTTTCTGGTGGTAGCCCAACGGGGTGCCCTGGATGGTGTCGCCGCAGTCGAGCAGGAGGAGTTCGGGGTCGGTTTTGCGCGCCTGAAGGACGAGGGTCTGGATCTTGGCCAGGCCGTCTTGCGAGGGACGGTTGGTGAAGTAGTCGACCGGGTACACGTGGGCGTGGCTGTCGGTCGTGGCGAGCACGGTGATCCGCGTGCGCTCCAGCGCGCGCAGATCCGGGAGGGATAATGCGAGCAGGGCGGCGGCGAGACAGGTGAGGGGACTGCGGGGAGCGGCGATCAGGGGACGGAATTGCATCTTGGCGGCCACAGTAGGTGCCGGGATCGATTTGTGAATCGGGGAGAATCGCCGATGCGGAAATTTCACAGAGCGGCGGCCCGCCCTTGGGCGATGCTCGCCGGCTTCGCGGATCAGGCGAACTTCACCGGGTCGTTGCGGAAACGCTCGCTGAGGTTCGCAAACGGAACCTGCGCCTGCAGCCACGCGGGGCGGGCGCGGATCTCCTCCATGGTCGCGGCGGTGTTGTTGCAGAGGAGATAGGCATCCTCGGCGATCTTCAACAGCGCGTCGAACTGGGTGCCGGCGGCGGCGCGGGCGAAATCGAAGTCGCCCGGGTTGTGGGCGCGGTCCGAAGCCTCGCGGCGCAGCGGGGCGACATCGTTCGCAAAGGTCGCAAGGCAGTCGGCGAGACGCGGCCCCTCGTAGGTCTCGACCGTCGCAGTGTTGGCGCCGAGCCGAACGACGACCCACTCGTCGAAGAGGGTCTGGCCGTAGAGGACGGACATGCGGGCCATCGCGGCCCCGATCATTCTGTAGGCATCGGCGGGGGACATGCCGCCATGCTGGGGGGCTCGGGGGCCGGCTGCCAAGCGCGACGTGTTCTTTTCAAAAAAATGGCCGGGAACCTCATCGCGGGCGGGCGACTTCCGCGGTGGTCAGGGGGCGACCAAGGGTGCGAGCGCGGCCGGCGCGCGAGGCGGGTGCAGCAACGGCCAAGCGGAGACCAGCAGGCCGCCGAGCAGGGCGAGGACGAGGGTGCCCGCCACGTAGGCGAACGTGAGGCGCCGACCGATGATGCCCAACGCCATCGTGATCGTCGCCAGGCAGGTTCCGACCGAGCCGAGCATGAAGGTGAAGGCGGGGCCGGGGGCGACACCCAGTTCCAGCAG
Organism: Verrucomicrobiota bacterium; assembly: GCA_023446735.1. Lineage (GTDB taxonomy): Bacteria > Verrucomicrobiota > Verrucomicrobiia > Opitutales > Opitutaceae > CAJCBL01. Next base: position 9,046 of record JAEXPQ010000296.1, on the reverse strand, counting down.
CGCGCGGGTGAGCGGCACCTCGCCGCCATCGCACACGTAGAGTGGGATACCCAACGCCAGCGCGGCGCCGTAGGCGAGCGGACCACTCGTGTGCCGGGCCAACGCCGCCGGTTCGATGAACGCTCCGATTGCGGCGACCAGGATCAGGCTGCCGACGAATAGCGGGGCGAGGGCGCGCAGGTTGGCGAGCAACTTGCCGAAAAAGAGCCGTCCTCGCGAAGGCGTCGCGGCTTCCCGGTGGCAGCCGCAACCGGCGGTGCAACCGCAGTCGGGTTCGGCGGCCGTGGTGGCGGGAAGCGTCGTTTTCGGTCGCAACGCATCGACCGCCAGGCCGAAGGCGAGGGTGAACAGGATCGGCAGCACGACCCGGCTGATGGCGAAACCGGCGCCGAGCAGGGCCGCAGTGAGGGCGATCGTGTGCGGACTGATCAAGGGCGCGATCAGCAGGAAGGCCGTGACGGTGCCGAGCGAGGCGCCGCGGGCGCGCAGCGAACGCGCCAAGGGCACGGTGCTCATGGCGCACCCGGGGAGAAGGGCGCCGGCGAGAGTGGCGAGCGCCAGCGAACGCGGTCCGGAGGCGAGCCAACGCTCCGCCCAACGGTGTGGCAGGAAAACCTCGAGGAACGTCCCGAGCAGGAGCCCGCCCGCGAAGGCGGGGGCCGAGTCGGCGAGCAGATCGAGCAGGTGGTGAAGCAAGGTTGCCATCTGGCGAACAGGCGGGGACTGGATCTGTGCGCGCAGCCGGGGCGATGTCAAAGCGGGGCGCTCAAGGGCGCCCCAGGTGCGCCGATAGCAGGGGCTCGCCTGTCAGCGCGCTCCGCATGAAACCATCCGTTCGCTCGTCCCGTTGGGGATTGTTGGGGAAACTCGTGGGGTTGCTGGCTATGCCGCTGGCGGCGCTGCTCGCCCTGGTCTTCGGTCTGGGCTCGTTGTCGCTGCGCGTCGAACGCCATGTCGACGAGATGCGGGAGGAGAGTCTCGTCTACGCCGGCGTGGCACAGGACATGAAGCTGGCGGTGGTGCAGGTGCAACAGTGGCTGACCGATATATCGGCCACTCGGGGACGCGACGGGCTCGACGACGGCTTCACGAAGGCCGAGGAGCACCGCCGCCTCTTCCTCGCCGGTGCCGAACGCTTCGACCGTTTCTTCGCCGAACGCAACGAGGCGGCTGCGCGGGAAAACCTGCGGGCGCTCGTGGCCGCGTTCGAGAGCTACGCCGGGGCCGGGCGGCGGATGGCGGAGGCGTACATCGCGGACGGACCGGAGGCCGGCAACAAGAGTATGGGGCAGTTCGACGAGACCGCCGAGGCGCTCGCGGCGAAGCTCGATCCGTTCGTGGCCGAACAGGTCGGCCGCGCGCGGCAGATTCTCGAGGTGATCGAGTCCGACACCCACTGGCTGCGCAACGCCGTGTTGATCGCCGGAGTGGTGCTGCTGGTCGGCAGCGCGGCCGCGATGCGTTTCGTGGTGCTCTCGGTCTCGCGGCCGATGCACGAGGCGACCGGACGGTTGGGCGCCGGGGCGGAGGAAGTGCATGGCGCGGCCGCGAGCCTGCGCACGGCGAGCGAGCAGCTGGCGGAGCGCGCCAACGAACATGCGTCGACCTTGCAGGAGACGAGCCGGATGATCGAGGAGGTGGCGGCGATCGCGCGGCGCAACGCCGACGAATCCGCGCAGGCCGACCAACTCGCCCGCCAGACCGCGGAGTCGGCCGGCCGAGGGGCCGACGACATGGAGGAGATGCAACGCGCGATGGCGGCGATCCGCACTGCCACCGACGATGTAGCGCAGATCGTGAAGACGATCGAGGGCATTGCGTTCCAGACCAATCTGCTTGCGCTCAACGCCGCGGTCGAGGCGGCCCGGGCGGGGGAGGCCGGCGCCGGCTTCGCCGTGGTGGCCGAGGAGGTGCGGGCGCTCGCCCAGCGCAGCGCCGCCGCGGCGAAGGAGACGGCCGCGAAGATGGACCACGCCCGCGACACCACCCGGGCCGGCAGCACGATCACGGAACGCGTGGCCGCGAGTTTCTCCACGATCCGCGAGGAGGTGCGCAAGGTCGACGAGATCATCGGCCATGTCGCGGACGGTTCGGGGCGGCAGAAAGAGGATCTGATCGCGATCGAGCATTCCGTCGAGGAGATGGACCGTGTGATCAAGGCCAACGCGACCGACGCCGAGCGGGAGTCGCTCGCGGCGAGCACGTTGAGCACGCAGGCCGAGTCGTTGCGCGCCGCGGTCGCAAGCCTCCAGACAATCGTGGACGGGCATCGCGGCTGACTCGGTTTGGCGTGCTTGCCTCGGGACGTGGATGCGCCACGGTGCCGGCATGAGCGAAATCGTGGAAGGCGCCAAGATTGCCGAGGCTCGCGAGAAGATCCAGCGGTTGGCCGGCAACATCCGGCGGACGATCCGGGGCAAGGACGAGGCGATCGAACAGGTCCTCGTGTGCCTGTTGGCGCAGGGCCATCTGCTGCTCGAGGACCTGCCCGGCGTGGGCAAGACGACGCTCGCCTACGCCCTCGCGCGCTCGCTCGATTGCTCGTTCTCCCGCATCCAGTTCACCAGCGACCTGCTGCCCAGCGATGTGACCGGCGTGGCGATCTACGACGAGCGCGTGCGCGAGTTCGTCTTCAAGCGCGGGCCGGTCTTCGCCCATGTGGTGCTCGCCGACGAGATCAATCGCGCCACGCCCAAGACGCAGTCGGCGCTGCTCGAAGTGATGGACCGCGGCAAGATCACCACCGACGGCGCCACCCACGACATCGGGGCGCCGTTCATGGTCTTCGCGACGCAGAATCCCGTGGACTACGAGGGCACGTTCCCCTTGCCGGAGAGTCAGCTCGACCGCTTCCTCATGCGCTTGCGGCTCGGCTATCCCGCGGCGCCGGACGAGCTGGAGATCCTCCAGCGCCCGCGCCTTTCGTACGACACGATCGCGGTGGAACCGGTCGTCACCCGGGCGGAGATCGTGGAGCTGCAGTCGCTCGCCGGGCAGGTCTTTGTCGAACGCAGCGTGCTCGCCTATTTGCTCGAGATCGTGACGGCAACGCGCACCGAGAGCGAGTTTCGCACCGGCGTGAGCGTACGCGGCGGCTTGGCGCTCAAGCAGGCCGCGCAGGCGCGGGCGCTGTTGCAGGGGCGGGACTTCGTTGTACCCGAGGATGTGACACGCCTGGTCGTTCCGGTGCTGGCGCATCGCCTCGCCCTCGCCCGCCAGGGCGCCGACGCGCTCGAGGAACGGACGGCGATCGAGACCATCCTCCGGCGCCTGCTCGGCCACCTGGCGGAACCGGTGTGAGCCTCGCGATGCACAACTCGAGCCCGCCGGGAGAGACTGTCTCCCGTGCGCCCGGCGAACCGGAGCGGTTCGCCGAGGAGGAGTGGCACGGGGTCGGGGGCCGGCGTCAACGGCGGTGGAGCCTCGCGCGCATCGGTTGGAGCCGGCTGCTCTGGGGCCTGCTTGTGCCCGAGAAACGGGAGCGCATCCTGCCGACTCCCGCCGGGTTGGTGCTGTTGGCGATGATCCTCGCGATCGGCATGGGCGCCTACAACACGGGCAACAACATCCTCTTCATCACCCTGGCGTTGCTCCTCTCCAGCCTCGTGCTCAGCGGCGTCCTTGCGTGGCTTAATTTTTCGGGTACGGAGTGGCGGCTGCGGCCCGTGCCGCCGTTCCGCGTGGGGCAGGAGGCGGAGGTCGTGGTCGAGTTGCGGAACCGCAAGCGCGTCCTGCCGACCTATGCCCTGTGGTTCGATCTCGAGGCGCGCTCGACCGGGGAGCGGACGCGTCTCCACCTGCGTCGCCGGCTCGAGGTCGGCGGCACGGAGCGGCTGGACTGGTCCTATCGGCCGGTGCGGCGCGGGATCGACACGCTGGTGCTCTCGGGCGTGGGGTCGTTGTTCCCCTTCGGGTTTCTGCGCAAGACCATGGGCATGAGCGTGCGGCGCGAGGTGCGGGTCTGGCCCGCGCGGGTCGCCGTGCCGTTCGGCGCCGTGGCGGCGCTGCGGCATCGCACCGAGAGCGAGGAGGTGGCGAAGCCGGGCTTGGGCAGCGACCTGCTCGGACTGCGCCGCTACCGGTCGGGCGACTCGCACCGGCACATCCATTGGAAGGCCTCGGCGCGCACCGGACAGTTGCTGGTGCGGCAGCATGCGGCGGAGAGCGCGGCGGTTTTCAGCCTCTGGCTCGACGACGCGGCCGCGCTGTGGGGGCGGCCGGAGCAGTTCGAGCTGCTGTGCCGGGCCGCCGGTTCGCTGGCGGAGGATCTGTTCCGCTCGGGCCGGCTCGGGAGTGTGGCGGTCGGGGCGGAACCGCCGCTGGCGGTGCGTCGAATCCGTGATGTGGAGACTTGGCTGGACCGCCTGGCGGTGCTCGAGCCCGCGGCGAGCGGGCGGCCGCGACCGGCGCCGCGGCTGCGCGGCGCGGTGCTGACCTTCGAACCTGATGGAGAAAGGGGGATCCGTGTCCGTTTCGGACAGGAGATCGCGGCGCGCCTCTGAGCCGCCGCTCACGCCCGACGAACTGCACCGGCTCCGGTGGGGCCTGGGCGGGGTGTTGGCGTTGTGGAGCGCCTGGGGGTCCTACGTGTTCGACCTGAGCGGGGCGGCGCTGCTGGTGCCCATCACGCTCGCGGTCGGAGCGGTGTTGGCGTGGCCGGCACTGCCGGCGCGCACGCCGTCCTGGGTCGGGCGGTTGGCGTTTCCCGGGCTCGCCCTGTTTTTGGCGGCCGACGTCGTCCTCAACGGCGAGCCCTTGGCCGCGATGGTCCGACTGAATCTGCTGCTGATCGCGGTGCGTGCGTGCAGCGTGCGGCGGCCGCGGGAGGACCTCCAGTTGTTGGTGCTGTGCCTGTTCATCGTTGTAGTCGCGGGGGTGCTGACGGTGGCGATCGGCTTCGTGGTCCACATCCTGGTCTTCACCGCATTGGCGCTGGCGAATCTTGTCGTGATCACCTTGAGCGGCGCCGGGGATGCCGGAACGGACGGGTGGGCGCAGATGACCTGGGGCCGGCTGTTCGGTCGGCTGCGGCGCGCCGTGGACTGGCGGATCGTGGCGGGAGCGGCGGCGCTGAACTTGCTGGTGGTGGCGATGGCCACGGTGCTCTTCGTGGCGATGCCGCGCTTCCAGATCGAGAACTCGCTGGGCTTTCTGCAGCTGAGCAACAAGCGCTCGCTCTCCGGTTTCTCGGGGACCGTGCAACTGGGCGACGTGACCGACATCGCCGAGGACACGAGCACGGTTTTGCGCGCCGAGATCGATTCGCCGGGACAGGTGCCGGCGGACCTCTACTGGCGGATGGTGGCGTTGGACGACTACCAGGCTGGCACGTTCCGCGCCAGCCGGGGCCTGGCGCGGTACGAGCAGCGCACGAGCGTGGTCCGGGAGTGGGCGGGAACGCGGGCCGAGGTGCCGGGCGAACCGGTGTGGACTTTCTACTACGAGCCCGGAGTGAGCCGCTTCCTGCCCCTGACGGGGGAGTTTGCGCGGATCCGGCTCCGCGAACCGCGGGCGCTCGTGGTGAACCCGAAGGCCGGAACCCTCGCGTTGCGGGACGAGCCCCAGGCGATGTTCGCCTACCGCATCGCCGGTCTGGATCTGGCGGGCGGGCGGACCGACCCGGTCCTGGGCGCCGCTCTCGAGGCCCGGAGAATGAGCAATGCCTCCGACTACCCGGCGACCTTGCTCGCGGTGCCCGACAGCCCGGGCGATCTCGCGGTCCTCGACCGGATCGTGCGCGAGATCCACGGTGGCGAACGGCTGGCGCCGGCGACGTTCATCAATCGGGCTTCCGCTTGGCTGGCGAAGAACCATGCCTACTCGCGGCGTTCGAAGATTCCGGCTGGCCCCGAGGATGTGCTGGTGCGGTGGTTGCGCAGCGGCGAGCCGGGGCATTGCGAGCTGTTCGCGGGCGGCTTTGTGCTGCTGGCCCGTCGGGCGGGGTTCCCGGCGCGGGTCCTCACGGGCTTCAAGGGCGGGACCTGGAACGAGTTCGAGCGCTACTACATGATCCGCAATTCCGACGCCCATGCGTGGTGCGAAATCTACGACGAGCACGGTCGGTGGTTGCGCGTGGATCCGACCCCGGGCGGCGGCAGCTTCGGCGACGCGGCAGGCGGCCGGGCCGCGACCGCGGTGGACCGGAGCTGGACGGCGCGCCTGGACGCGCTGCGGATGCTCTGGTACCGCCGCGTGGTTGATTTCGATCAGGGGGCGCAGGTGGAGATGGCCGACTCCTTGCGGGTTTCCGCCCGGGATCTGGCGTTGCGGTGGATCCGGCGGTTGGACCAGTGGGGGCGGGAGGTGCTCGGCTGGTTGCAACGGCCGTGGGGCGCCACGCGGATCGCGAGTTCGGGCGTGCTCGCGGTGGTCGCTGTCGTGCTCGCGTGGGTTCTGGTCCGTTGGCGTTATCTGTGGTGGCGACGGTGGCAGCGCACCGATCGGGGCGGGGACCCGGTTCGGCGGGAGGCCGGCCGGTGGTTGCGCCGGTTCGAACGCGCCGGGTGCCCGGCGTCGCCGGACGCCCCGCTCGCCGATCTGCAACGGTTGCGCTACGGGCGCCCCAGCAAGGCGACGGCGGCGTGGCCGGTGTTCCTGGCGGCAAAACGGGCGTGGGCGCGGCGGCGGCGTCCGGGAATCCAATGACGGAGCGGTCCCCGCGGCGTTGGCCGCGGGCGACCTACGGCCGCTGCGATCAGTCGCGGCGACGGATTCGGCGCCACCAGACCAGCCCGAGGAGCACGCTCACGCTGCTCAACCCGTAGGTGGCGGGCTCGGGGACGGCCACCGGAGCGGCGAAGAGCGAGGGCTGGTAGTATCCATGGGTCGGACTCGCGCCGTAGGTGGCGTAGGCCCAGCTGTCGAGATTGAGCTCGAAGTCGAAGGTGTAGTAGCCGGCGGCATCGGCGCTCGTGTTGTGGAACAAGCCCCGCAGATGGCCGGCGACGCTCGTGGGCTCGCTCTGCGACCAATACGTTCCGAACAACGGGTCCCAGGTGGCGGTGTCGAGCCCCGAGGCCGTGAACGCCAAGCGGTAGTCGAGGAAGCTTCCGGATTGGCCCCCGGATTCCGTTCCGGACCAGAGGCGGGTGTCGGGCGCGGCGAGGGCGCCGCGAGCCTCGAACGTGAACTCGGTCAGGGAGAAGTCCCAGTACGCCCGGAGCGTGGGCGCGCCGTAGTGGAGCGGAATCTGCACGAAGCCGGTGTTGGCGTTGCTCGGGCTGCCGGGCGGTGACCAATTGGTGCCGAAGTGAAACTGATCGCCGAGGAGCGGGGCAAAGCCGTTGAGCAGAGCGATGCGGAGGTCCCGGTTCGTCGAGCCGAGGGAGTACACGGTGGAGGGGCCGGTCGCGTTCTCGGCATCGGCGAGCGAACCGTAGCGGGTGACGGTTCCGCTGTAGGCGAAACGGTCCGTGAACGAGACGACCTGGGCGCTGGCGGCGGTCGCAAGCAAGGCGACCGCGAGAGCAAAGAACGAATGGCGCATGGGAGCGGTGGTTGGCGGTTGAGGGGGGGCGGCCGGGCTTAAGCGCGACAGTAACAGGTTCGGCATGGCGCCGGTATCGGGGCTTCCCTGAAATTGGGGGAGGGCGGGGCGCGGCCTTGCCAAAGGGAAGGGGCATTATAATCTGCGTTCCGATGCACTCGCACGAAGTCTTCAAGCAGCTGCTCAAGCGCGTGAGCGCGAAGCAGGTGGCCGGTGAACTCGGACTCTCGCTTTCGCTCGTCTACAAGTGGGCCGAGCCGCCGCAGGAAGGCAGCGGTGCGGCCAACCCGCTCGACCGGATCGACTCGATCATCAAGCTCACCGGCGATGCGAGCATGGCGCAGTGGGTGTGCGAACGTTCGGGCGGTTTCTTCATCAAGAACCCCGAACCGAAATCGCACCCCTACGAACTGATTCCGGCGACGAACAACATCGTGCAGGAGTTCGCCGATCTGCTCGGCGTGATCTCCATGGCGGTCGCCGATGGCAAGGTCACCACCGAGGAGAGCGAGCGCATCCGCAGCCGCTGGGAGCAGCTCAAATCGGTGACGGAAGGTTTCGTGCGCGCGGCCGAGGAGGGCAAATTGCCCCCGGTCGCCGCGGCCGCGGCGCTGGGCAAACCGGGCGCCGGTACGGTGGCGAAGGGCTGAGTCGGCGGTGTAGAAGGTTTTGTGCGACGCGCGGCGGGAGTCGTCCCGCCGCAGGGCGTGCTGAAGGCGGCTCCGGCCTGCCCGCAAAGCGGGGCGCCGGGCGAAGTTCGCCAGGCTTCCGATCCGTCACGGCGGGCAGGGGCCTTGGCGGCGTTTGCGGGCCGGATCTCCGGGCTAGTCGCGGGATGCCTGCCGGAGCGTCTCGACCACGGAGTCGAAGGCCGGCTTGGGGCGGGCGTCGCGGTCGAATAGCAGGGGATGGTCGGTGCGGCCGAGGATCGGCCAGTAGTTGAGCCACGACGTGCCGTCGGCGACGCCCCAGAGCGTGACGCGGTCGACCGTGCGGTGGTGTTTGGCGAAGACCGCGAACAGCTCGGCGTAGCGGCGCGCCAGCTCGGCCTGCTTCCCGGCGGGCAGGCCACCGGTGTACGGGTCGAACTCGGGCGAGCCCGCGTAACGTCGGGAGATCTCGGCGCCGCCGTAGTTGTCCGGCCGTGGCAAGACGGTGACGTCCAGCTCGGTGTACATGACCTTCAGGCCGGCCTGCGCGAAGTCGGTCAGCTCGGCGTCGATCTGCGCGATCGTGGGCCAGGCGAGCCCGTAGTGGCCCTGCGAGCCGACGCCGTCGATCCGCAGCCCGCGGGCGCGCAGGGCGGCGACGAGCTTGAGGACGCCGGCGCGTTTGACCGGATTGTCCATCGCGTAGTCGTTGTAGTACAATTCGGCGTCGGGATCGGCGGCGTGGGCGGCCTCGAAGGCGGCGAACACCGCGTCTTCGCCGAGGATGCGGTACCAGGGCTTCTCGGTGCGCAGCTGGCCATCCTCGTCGCGAATGGCCTCGTTGACGACGTCCCAACCCGCGACGCGGCCGCGGGAGCGGCCGCCGCCCGGGGCGTTGTGGGGGGGCAGG
>JAEXPQ010000198.1 GCA_023446735.1 Verrucomicrobiota bacterium | reverse complement strand
GGGGGGGGGGCGCGCGGGGGGCGCCGGGGGGGGGGCCGCGCTTCGCACCGTTCACCGTGCACCACGATGCGGAGCGCACGGAGCTGGTGCTCCATGGCGAGGGGTTCTCGCGGCGTTTCCGCCTGCGGCGTGTGTCCGACGGCATGGCACAGAACGCGGTGCTCGCGTTGCTCCTCGCCGCGGAGCTCGGCGTGGCCGACGAGCTGCTCCAGCGCCGCCTCGAGGGCTGGGAGCCCGCGCGCCTGCGCGGCGAGCTGCGCGACATGGGCGGCCGCCAGGTGTATCTGGACTGTTACAACGCCAATCCCGCCTCGATGGCCGACGCGCTCGCGGTCTTCCAGCAGCTCGCGCCGCCGGCGCTGCCGCGCCTCTACGTGCTCGGCGGGATGGAGGAGCTCGGCGCCGCCGCGGCCGACTACCACCGCCGGCTCGGCGCCGGCCTGCGCCTGCGCGCCGGCGACGGCGTGTTCGCCCTCGGTCCCTTCGCCGCGGCGGTGGAGGAGGGCATGCTTGCCGCGGGCAACGCCCGTTCGCAGATCCGCGTGGCCGCGGACCTGGAGGCGATCCGCGGCCCGTTGGCCGAGTTCCGTGGCGCCGTGTTCGTGAAGGGCAGCCGCCGCTACCAGCTCGAGTCCCTCTTCTCCGCCGCGCCCGTCCCGGCCGGCGCCCACTGAGCCATGCTTTCCTATCTCTCCCAATACGCCGACGTCTACGGACCGCTGCGCCTCCTCGGGTTCAGCACGGTGCGCACGCTGCTTGCCGCCGTCACGGCGATGATCATCGGCTTCCTGATCGGCCCCTGGCTGATCGCGCGGCTGCGCCGCCTGAAGTTCGGCGAGAACGTCGACGATCCCCGCACCGGCGACCTTGCGCACCGGTTCGACAAGAAGAATACCCCCACGATGGGCGGCCTGCTCATCTCCGGTGCGGTGCTCGTCTCCTCTTTCCTGTGGGCGGAGCCCAACGTCTGGGTCGTGGTCGCGCTCTTCGTCTACGCGGCGCTGACGATGGTCGGTTTCCGCGACGACTACCTGAAGGTCGTCCACCGCAGCAAGGCGGGCATCTCCTCCGCGGAGAAGATGTTCTGGCAGACGACGATCACGGCGGTCGCCCTGGTGGCCCTCGTGTTCCATCCGCAGAGCGCCGACAAGATCCGCGAGCTCTGGATCCCCTTCGTGAAGAGCCCGGTGCTGGTCGCCATGCCGGTGGCGCTGCTCTTCGTGCTGATGTTCCTGTGGGTCGTCGGCTTCTCCAACGCCATCAACCTCACCGACGGTCTCGACGGTTTGGCGACCGGTTGCACCGTCTCGGTCACGCTGGTCTACGGCATCATGGCGTACGCCGCCGGCCACGCGCTGATCGCCGACTACCTTCTGATCAGCCATGTGCCCGGGGTGGGGGAGCTCACGGTCGTGTGCGGCGCGCTGATCGGCGCATGTATCGCGTTTCTCTGGTACAACTCCCATCCGGCCGAGATCTTCATGGGCGACACCGGCTCCCTCGCACTCGGCGGCCTCATCGGCATCATGGCCTTCATGGTCCACCAGCCCGTCACGCTGGCGATTGTCGGCGGCGTGTTCGTGGCCGAGGCGCTCTCCGTGATGATCCAGGTGTCGTACTTCAAGGCCACCAAAGGGCCCGATGGGCAGGGGAAGCGTTTCTTCCGCATGGCGCCGATCCATCATCATTTCCAGAAGCTCGGCTGGCCCGAGACCAAGGTCGTGGCCCGGTTCTGGATCCTGTCGCTGGTTTTCGCCCTTGCCGGACTGGCCACGTTGAAACTCCGCTGAACCATGGCGCTCGTCCTTCCCTCCTTCCTGCGCGCGCTCCTCGACCGCCCGGTCGCGGTGTTCGGCGCCGGCGTGAGCGGGGAGGGCGTGGTGGCGCTCGTGGCCGCGCTCGGCGGCCGGGCCGTGCCCTACGACCGCAAGGGCGGCGCGGCGCGCCCCGAGTTCGGCGCCGCGCAGGCGCGGGAACACGCGCTGGTCGTGTTCAGCCCGGGCTTTCCGCCGGACCATCCGTGGCTCGGCGCCGCACAGGCGGCCGGTTGCACCTGCCTCGGCGAACTCGACTTCGCCTCGGTCTTCTGGCCGGGCCGGCTCGTCGCGATCACCGGCACCAACGGCAAGACCACCCTCACCGAGTTCCTTACCCACGCCCTGCGCATCGCCGGCGAGCCCGCGCAGGCCGTGGGCAACGTCGGGTTCTCCTTCTCGCGCGCCGTGCTCGACGGCCCCACCGCCGATTCCTTCGCGGTCTGCGAGGTCAGTTCCTTCCAGGCGGAGACCTTCCGCCATTTCCGTGCCGACTCCACCCTTTGGACCAACCTCGCCGAGGATCACCTCGAGCGGCATCCCGGCATGGGTGCGTATTTTGACGCCAAGTACCGCCTCGTGCATTGCACGACGAGCGGCCGCTTCTGGGTCGGCTCCTCGGTGGCGGCTTGGGCGCGGCGGCTCGGGCGCGCGCTCCCGGAGCCGGCCTGCGTCGCGACCGAAGGCCTCGCGCCGGATCCGCGGCTGACCGGCACCGTCTTCGCCGACTATCCCCAGCGGGAGAACTTTGTCCTCGCCGAGACCTGGTGGGCGGACCGCGGGCTCGCGCCGGAGGCCCTGTTCGCCGCGGCGCGCTCGTTCCGGCTCGGGCGCCATCGGCTCGCCCGCGTCGCCGAGGTCGCCGGGGTGGGGTACTGGAACGACTCGAAGGCGACGAACTTCCACGCCGTGCACGGCGCTCTCTCCCGGTTCGACCGGCCGGTCCTGCTCATCGCGGGCGGGCGGGCGAAGGGCGGCGACATCCGCGCGTTCGCGGCCGCGCTGGCCGGCCGCGTCGCGCACCTGCTGCTCATCGGGGAGACCGCGGCGGAGCTCGCCGCCGGCGCCGCGTCCGCCGGCGTGCCGCACGAACACAGCCCCTCGCTGGAGGCCGCTGTCGAGCGTGCGGCCCGCCTCGCGCGGCCCGGCGACCAGGTGCTCCTCAGCCCGGCCTTCGCCAGTTTCGACATGTTCCGCAACTACGAGGACCGCGGCGATCGCTTCGAGGCCGCCGTGCAACGCCTCGCCGCGGCGCCTGCGCCGCTCGCCGCCGCCTCCTGAACCCTTCCCTTCACGAACGCTTCCGCCATGAATATCCTCAAAGTCCTCGGTGTCGTCGTGGGCATCCACGTCGTCGCCTACCTGGTCATCGCGCAACCCGGCTGTCGCTCCACCGCGGCCAAGCCCGCGCCGACCGCCACCGCCTCCGCTCCGGCCGCCCCCTCGCTCGGCGAGCCCGCGACGGCCGGCGAACTCCGTCCCGACGCCCCTGAGCTCGCCCCGATCGCCCTCCATCTTCCGTTCGCCCAGGCGGGCGCCCCCGCGGGCGAACGTTTCGCCCCCACCCGCCCCGGGGCGGAGCCCCCGCCCGCCGAAGCGACTCCGGCGAAAACCTACACGGTCCAGAAGGGCGACAGCTTCTACACCATCGCCCGCAAGCATGGCCTGACCGTCCCCGAACTCACCGCCGCGAACAACCTCTCGTCCGGCGCCTCGCTCCGCCCGGGCCAGAAGCTTGCGATTCCGGGCAAGGGCGGGAAGGCGGCGGCGGCCGACTCCTCCACCGTCGCTGCGAAGGTTTCCGCCGCCGCACCCGCGGCCGGCGGCTCCACCTACACCGTGAAGTCCGGCGACACGCTCTCGAAGATCGCCTCGCGCCATCGCACGACGTCCGCCGTCCTGCGTTCGCTGAACGGCATCTCCGGCGACCATCTGCGGATCGGCCAGGTGATCCAACTCCCGGGCAATGCGGCCGCGGCCCCCGCGCCGGTTCTGCCTCCGCCCCCCGCCGCCGCCCCGGTCGGCTCGGGCTCCGTCGCCCCGGCCGCCGCTGGTTCCGGCGTCCACACCGTCGCCGCCGGCGAGAGCGCTGAATCCATCGCCCGGCTGTACCAGATCAGCGTGGGAGAGCTCGTCCGCGCCAACCAGATTACCGACCCGCGCCGTATCCGCATCGGCCAGGTGCGCGTGCTCCCGGGGTCCGGCGCCGCTCGCGCCGCGGTGCCGCCGCCCTCGCTCGTGCCCGATCTCTCCGCCCCGCCGGCGCCGCCGGTCGAGGCCGTCGCGCCGGTCGCCGCGCCCGAGGAGGATGCCCCCGTCATCCGGGTCGACGAGCCGCCGCCGGCCGTGCCCGCGCCCCAGATCGACTGATCGCTCTGCGTCCTGCCACCCGTGAACTCCGTTGCCGTCGTGTCCGAGCCTCCCGCCCCGCGTGCTTCCCTCCAGTTCAACCCGGTGTGGGTTGTGCTCGTTTGCGCCGTCGCGCTCTCGTTGCTCGGACTGACCATCCTGTTCAGCAGCACGGCGTCGCTGCGGGTGGACCCCTACTTCTTCCTGAAGCGGCAGATGATCTGGCTCGCCTTGGCGGTGGGGTTGGGCTGGGTCGTGAGCCGGATCGACCTGGAGGGGACGCGGCGGTTCTCGTGGATCATCGCCGGCGTCGCGCTCGTCGCCTTGCTCGCCGTGCTCGTCCCCGGCATCGGCCAGACCGTCAACGGGGCGCGCCGGTGGGTGAACTTCGGTTTCCTGAAGGTGCAGCCCTCGGAGTTCGCGAAGCTCGCGCTCGTGTTCGCGCTCGCCCACTACTGCGGCATCAACCAGCGCCACATGGCGACGTTCAAGCGCGGCTTCCTCGTCCCGTGCTGCGGGATCGGGGCCTTCGCCGCGTTGATCATCGCCGAACCGGATTTCGGCACCACGGCCCTGACGGGCGTGGTCGGCTTCATCATGCTCTTCCTCGCCGGTGCGCGCCTGCGCTACATGGTGCCGACGGTCCTCCTCGGAATCTGCGGTTTCGCGCTCGCCGTCTGGCAGGACCCGGTGCGCTTCCGGCGCATCACCGCGTTCCTCGACGTCGAGGGCAACCGCTCGGACAGCGCGTATCAACTTTCCCAGTCGATCCTCGCCTTCGCCGCCGGCGGGGTCGACGGCGCGGGCCTGGGCAACGGCCGCCAGCAGATGGCGTTCCTGCCCGAGGCGCACACCGACTTCATCTTCGCGATCGTCGGCGAGGAGCTGGGATTGTGGTTCACGCTCGGCACGGTCGTGACGTTCGCCGTCCTTTTCTGGGCCGGGCTCGCGCACCTGCGCAAGGCGCCGAACCTCTTCGGCTACCTCCTGGTGGCGGGTTCGCTGCTGTTGCTCGCGCTTCAGTCGATCATCAACCTCGGCGTCGTGACCGGCTCGCTGCCGACGAAGGGCATGTCGATGCCGTTCATCTCCTACGGCGGCTCCAATCTCCTCCTGATGGGGATCATCATCGGGCTCCTGTTCAACACCCGGCGCGCGTGGAGCCGGCCGAATCTGGCGCCGAGCCGCGCGCTCATGGAGGTAAGCGCGTGAGCCGGATCCTCATCGCCTGCGGCGGCACGGGCGGACACCTCGCCCCGGGCATCGCCCTCGCCGAGGCGCTCGTCGCCCGCGGGCACGAGCCGCACCTGCTCATCTCCCACAAGCAGGTCGATGCGAAGCTCGTCGAGAAATACCCCTGGCTGCGGTTGGCGCGCATCCCCGCCGCGCCGCTCTCGGCCAACCCGCTGGCGCTCGCGCGTTTCGTCTGGCGGCAGAGCGCCGGCTTCGCTTTCGGCCTCGGTCACCTCCAGCAGGTCCGGCCGGCCGTGGTCGTCGGGTTCGGCGGTTTCACGACGGCCAGCATCGTGTTGGCCGCCCGGATGCGCCGGATCCCCGTCGCGCTCCACGAGGCCAACCGCGTGCCGGGCCGCGCCGTGCGGCTGCTCAGCCGGCTCGCAAAACGGGTCTATCTTCCGCCGGGCGTGCACCTGCGCCGGGCGCGCGGCGGCACGGTGCGGGCGCAGGGCCTGCCGGTGCGGCGCGAGTTCCAGCGCCTCGCCCGGGGGGCCGCGCTCGAGGCGCTCGGTGTCGTTCCCGCCCGCCGGCTGGTCGCCGTGCTCGGCGGCAGCCAGGGCGCGAACTCGCTCAACGAGTGGGCGGAGCGCAACCTCGAGCTGCTCGCACTCGAGGGCGTGCAGGTGTTCTGCGTGTCCGGCCCGGGCAAGCGCACCGGGCGCGAGGAGCGCGTGCTGCGCACCCGCGAGGGCACGCCGGTCCATTCCTACTTCCTGCCGTTCTGCGACCGCATGGCCGAGCTGCTCTCCTGCGCCGACCTCGTCGTCTCGCGCGCCGGCGCGGGCACGCTTGCCGAGCTTGCCCGGGTCGGCACCCCCGCCGTGCTCGTGCCGTTCCCGCACGCCGCCGACGACCACCAGGCTGCGAACGCCCGCTTCTTCGAGCAGCAGGGCGGCGGCATGGTCGTCGACCAGCGCTTCCTGTCCGGCCTGACCAAGGAGGTCCTCGAGCTGGCCTGCAACGACCGGCTGCTCGAGAAGTTCCGCGACAACCTCCGCCGTATCGACCGCGAGAACTCGCTCGACGCGATGGTCGACGACCTGCTCGTTCTCGCCGGCGAGGCGCCGGCGCCCGCGCCCCTGTCCGCTGTCACGAAACAATGATCACACCGCTCCAGCTCGCTCCGCTCTTCGGACGCCCGGTCCGCCACTGCCACCTCGTCGGGGTGGGCGGCGCCGGGATGACGCCCCTCGCGATGCTGCTGGCCCAGCGCGGGTGGTCGGTCTCCGGCGAGGACGACGGGCTTACCGCCGCGGCGCAGCGTTGGCTGGAGCAGGCCGGTGTCGCGCTCGGGGTTCCGGGCGCCGTGCCGGCCGGCACCGACCTCCTCGTCTATTCCTCCGCGATCGCCGCCCGGCATCCGGCGCGCGTGGCGGCGGCCGCGCGCGGACTGCCCCAGGTGCGGCGCGGCGAGCTGCTGGCCGAACTGCTCCGCGACCGGAAACTGGTCGCGATTGTCGGGGCGCACGGCAAGACGACGACCACTGGGCTCCTGATCACGGCGTTGCGCCGGGCGGGTTTCGGCGCCGGGTGGCTGCTCGGCGGACTCTTTCAGGACGACACCGTGCCGCCCGCCGCGGCCGACGAGAACGGTTGGGTCGTGGCCGAGATCGACGAGAGCGACGGCACGATCGACCGCTTCTCGCCGGAGATCACGATCGCGACGAACCTCGATTGGGATCATCCCGACTACTATCGCCAGATCGGCGACCTCGAGGCGACGTTCGCCGCCCTCTTCGCCCGCACGCGGGCCGCGATCTACCTCAACCCGGCCTGCGCGCTCTCGGCGCGGCTCGCCGGCCGCGGCTACACCGCGCGGATCCATCGGTTCGGCTTCGAGGGCGAGTTCGCGGTGCGTATCGCCGGTTTCATGGACGGTCGCCAGGTGCTCGACCTCGCGCCGGCGTTCGGCGCCCCGCGCGCCCGGGTGCGGGCGGGGGGCGATTTCAACGCCCTCAACGCCGCCGCCGCCCTCGCGGTGTGCGTGCAACTGGGCGTGCCCGTGACGCCCGATCTGCTGACCGACTATCCCGGAGTCAAACGCCGCCAGGTCGTGTTGCTCGAGACCGAGAAGCTCCAGGTCATCGAGGACTACGCCCATCACCCGACGGAGATCGCCGCGCTGATCGGCGGCATGCGGCGCCTGCCGCACAAGCGCCTCCTGGTCGCGTTCCAGCCGCACCGGTTCAGCCGCACCGCGCGCTTCAAGGCCGACTTCGCCCGGGCGTTGCTCGGCGCCGACGAACTGTTCCTCCTCGATGTCTACGCGGCGAGCGAGCAACCGATCGCCGGCGGCACCACCGCCGACATCTACGCGGAGATCGCCCGCGGCGGCCCCGGCACCCGCGTCCATTACCTGCCCGGCGACCGGGCCGGCTTCCTCCGCCTGCTGCGCGAACGCGTGCGCGACGGCGACCTCGTGCTGTTCGTGGGCGCGGGCGACATCGACGGTTGCGCCGCGGAGTTCGTGCGCGATCTCCAAGGGGAGGCGGCGCAGGCGTCGCGTTGGAGCGAATGCGCTGGGGCGCTGCGCGCCGGGCTCTCCCCGCGGACGAAACTGCTCGAGAACGAATCGCTCGCCGCGAAGACGACGATGCGGGTCGGCGGTCCGGCCCGTTTCTACGCCGAGCCGGCCGACGAGGCCGATCTCGCCGTCCTGCTGCGCGAGACCCATCGCCTGAGCCTGCCGCTCCTGCTGCTCGGGCGCGGCTCCAACCTGCTGGTCCCCGACGAGGGCGTAAACGCGCTTGTGCTCCGGCTGGCCGGGCGGGAGTGGCAGCGTTTCGACATCCGGTCCGACGGGCGGGTCGAGGCCGGCGCGGGACTACGGCTCAAGGAGCTGTGCGGCCTCGCGGCCGCGCGCGGGCTGCGCGGTTTCGAGTTTCTCGAGGGCATCCCCGGCACGCTCGGCGGGGCCCTGCGCATGAACGCCGGTGCGATGGGCGGTTGGATGTTCGACCTGGTCGAGGCCGTGCGCCTCGCGCTGCGCGACGGCACCGTGCGCACCTACCGCCGGCACGAGTTGCATGTCGCGTATCGGGACTGTCGGGAGCTGGCCGAGGCCGTGGCGCTCGGCGCGCTGCTGCGCCCGGTGTCCGCCGGCGTGCCCACCGCCGAGATCCAGGCGCAGATCGCATCGTTCCAGGCGCGGCGCCAGGCGACCCAGCCGCGCGACCCGAGCGCGGGTTGCATGTTCAAGAACCCGCCCAACGACTCCGCCGGTCGCCTGATCGACGCGCTCGGGCTGAAGGGCGAGCGGGTGGGGGACGCCGAGGTTTCCCCGGTGCACGCAAATTTCATCATCAACCGCGGTCAGGCCACCGCCGCCGACATCATCGCCCTCATGCGCCGCGTGCGCGAGCGCGTGAAGGCGGCGCACGGCATCGAGCTCGAGCCCGAGGTGCTGCTCTACGGCCGCGAATGGAAGGACGTCTTGTGAAATCACCAGTTGTTGCAGTCTTTGCCGGCGGGACCTCGCGCGAGCGCGAGGTGTCGCTGCGTTCCGGAGCCAACGTGGCCGCCGCGGCCGCGGGCCTGTTGCCGACCGTGCTGTGCCCGGTCGACGCCGCCGCGATCCCCCCGGGGCTCGATCCGAAGGTGCATGTGGTGCTCTCGACCCTGCACGGGACTTTCGGCGAGGACGGCGGCATGCAGCGGCTGCTCGAGCAGGCGGGCTTCGCCTACGCGGGCTGCGACGCGGTCTCCAGCGCGTGCACGATGGACAAGTCCGCCACGAAGGCGCGCGCGGCGAAGGTCGGCGTGCCGGTGATCGACGGGGTGGAGTTCCCGGCAGAAGCCGCGCCGCTCGCCGCCGAGTTGGTGGCCCGGCTCGGCCCGGACATCGTCATCAAACCCAACAACGAGGGCAGCAGCGTGGGGCTGAAGCTGTGCGCGGGGGCCGACGAGGTCGCCGCGGCGCTCCGTTCGCTGGCGCCGGGCGAGTGGTTGGCGGAGCGCCGAATCCGGGGCACCGAGCTGACCGTCGGGCTGCTCGCCGGGCGCGCGCTGGGCGTGGTCGAGGTGGCGCCGAAGACCGGCGTGTACGACTACACGAACAAGTATACGAAGGGGAACACCGAATACTTCGCGCCCGCCCGCATCGCCCCCGGCGCGGCGAGCGCCGTGCAGCGGTTCGCGGAGTCGGTCTTCGCCGCGTGCGGGTGCCGCGATTTCGCCCGGGCCGATTTCATCCTGACCGCAGAAGGGGAACCCTTTTTTCTCGAAATCAATACGCTGCCGGGCATGACCGACACGAGCCTGCTTCCGCTCAGCGCGAAGTGCGTCGGCCTCGGCTACCAGGCCCTCGTCGGCGAGATGATCGCCCCGGCCCTGCTCCGTTTCCAGCAACAGCAAGCCCGTACTCTCCATGGCCAAGCCTAAGACCGAAAAGACCACCCCGGAGGAGCGCTCCTGGCGCGACGTCGACCAGAAGGTCAACCCGCGCAAGATGTCGTCCCACGGTCGCAAGCGCCTCGCGTTGGCGCTGCTCCAGACCGGGCTCTATGCGGCGATGATGGTCGGCTGCGCCTGGGGCGGCTACGAGGTCCTCACCACGATCACCGGCGAAACCGGGGCGATGAGCGACCCGGCGCAGGCGGCGCCGTTGCGCGAGATCGTCGTCGTCAACGACGCCGATGGCGTGCTCGACCGCGACTGGGTCGAGGGCGTGCTCGCCCTGCGCAAGGGCACGCCGCTGATGGAGATCGACCTGTTCCAGCTGCGGACCCGGCTGCTCGCCACCCCGCAGGTGCGGGCGGTCGAGCTGCGTCGCGATTTTCCGGGCACACTGACCGTTGCCCTGCGCGAACGCCTGCCGGTGGCGCGCCTCGCCGTGCAGGTGGGCTCCGACGGTGGCACCCGGACCCTGCTGGTCGCGCGCGACGGGGTGGTCTACGCCGGCCAGGGCTACGAGTCCGCCCGGCTGAACGCGCTGCCGTTCCTCGACGGCGTGCGCCTCACGCACAACCGTTTCGGCGGCTTCCTGCCGCTTGAGGGGATGGAGGATGTCGCGGATCTGCTGCAGGCGGCGCAGAACGCCGCGCCGCTGCTCTTCGCCGAGTGGAAGGTCGTCAACCTCGCGCGGCTCGCGCTCTACGACGAGATCGTGGTGAAGACCCGCCACATCCCCGAGATCGTGCTCAGCCGGAAGATCGATTTCACCCAGCAGCTCGCGCGGCTTGACTACATCGCCGACTACGCGCGCACTCAGCCCGAGGCCGTCGTCCAGCGGGTCGATCTCTCGCTCGGCGGCGACGTGCCGGTCGCGTTCGACAGTGCCGAGTCCCGGCTTCTCCCCCCTTCCTCCGTCAAACCTTCCTCCTCGCGTCCCCGTCGTGATCTCTAAAAACCGAATCATCGGCGCAGTCGAAATCGGCACCCACAAGGTCGCGGCGCTCGGCGGCGAATTCGCCGGCGGCCGCCGCCTCAACATCATCGGCCTCGGGTCCTGCCACGCGCAGGGCGTCATCAAGGGCTCGATCGTCGACATGAAGGCGGCGAGCGACTGCACGCACGCCGCCATCGAGGCCGCCGAGCGCAAGGCCGGCGCCCGTATCGACGGAGTCTACCTCGCGCAGACCGGCGCCCATCTCGACGGCTTCTACCACGAGGGTTCCGTCAACGTCTCCAGCGCCGACAACCTCGTCGACCGCGCCGACATCGCCATGGTGTGCGAGCTCGCCCGCGGCAAGGAGCTGCCCGCCGAACGCGCGATCGTGCAGTATCTGCGCCGTCCGTACCGGCTCGACGGCCAGGCGGTGCCCAATCCCGAGAACCTTTCCGGGCGCAAGCTCGAGGTCGGCTACTGGACCGTCCACGGCGACAAGCGGAAGGTGTCCGACGGCATCCACCTCATCAACGGCTTCAACCTCAAGGTCGACGAGATCATCCTCGCCAGCCTCGCCTCCGGCACGATGGTCACCACGCACGAGGAGCGCCGCAACGGCGTGCTGGTGCTCGACATCGGCCGCGGTACGACCGACTACGTCCTCTACCGCGACGGGTATCCGTGGGTCACGGGCACGATCCCGGTCGGCGGCGACCATCTCACCAACGACCTCGCGCTCGGCCTGCGGCTCACGAGCGGCCAGGCTGAGGCGATGAAGCTCCGCCACGGCTCCGCGATCGTCACCTCGAAGGATCGCAACGAGAAGGTCTGGCTCAACGGCGACTTCGCCATCGGCGACCGCCATTTCCCGCGGCAGGCCGTCGAACAGATCACCGCCCTGCGCATTGTGGAATTGCTCGAGGTCGTGAAGAAGAAGCTCGGTCCGGCCTTCGTGCCCGAGATGCTCGGTGCGGGCGTCGTCGTCACCGGCGGCACGTCCAAGCTCATGGCCATCGACGAGGCCGCGACGGCCGTGTTCGGCGTCGCCGCCCGCCGCGGTGAACTGCCGACCAGCCTCGCCGACGAGCTGCGCGACCCGCAGTTCAGCACCGTCCTCGGTCTGCTCTACTACGGTCTCAACCAGATCAACGAGAACTCGCCCATCGCCGCCAATCGCGGCGGCCGTGGCGGCCTGATGGAACGTTTCTCCCGCCTGTTCGCCAACGCCTGAGCGCCCCCCTCGACCATGCAACCCGACAACGCTCTCCCGCTCGCGCCGGACCTGCTCGCTGACCGCGGCATTGCCATCAAGGTCGTCGGCATCGGCGGCGCCGGCGCCAACGCCGTCGACCGGCTCAAGATGGAGAATCTCGGCCGCGTGCAGCTCGCCGTGATCAACACCGACGCCGAGGCGCTCGCCGTTTCCCCCGTCGAGACCAAGCTCATGATCGGCGCCGGCGTCACCCGCGGCCTCAGCGCCGGCGGCGACCCCGAGCTCGGCCGGCTCGCCGCCGAGGCCGACCGCGAGAAGATCGCCGCGCTGGTCGCGCGCACCGACCTCGTGTTCCTCGTCGTCGGCATGGGCGGCGGCACCGGCAGCGGCGCCGCGCCCGTCGTCGCCGAGATCTGCCGACAGGCCGGCGCGCTCGTGATCGCGTTCGCCAACCTGCCGTTCAGCTTCGAGGGCGGCCGCCGCCTCAAGCAGGCCGAGGAGGGCCTCGCCGAGCTCCGCCGCTGCTGCGACGCCGTCATCCCGCTGCCCAACGACATGCTCATCCAGGTGGGCGCCGAGGGGCAGAGCGCGCTCGATTCCTTCGCTCTCGCCGACGACTGGATCGGCCGCGGCGTGAAGAGCCTCTGGTCGATGCTTCACCGCACCGGGCTGATCAACCTCGACTACGCCACGCTCCGCCAGGCTTTCGCGCAGAAGAGCGGCAAGACCCTTTTCGGCCTCGGTGTCGGCACGGGCGAGAACGCCGTCGCCGGCGTGATCGAGAGCCTCAAGCAGTGCCCGCTCCTCCATACCCCCGAGTTCTCCCGCAAGGCCGACCGCCTGCTGGTCAACATCGTCGGCGGCCCCGAGCTCACGCTGGCCAGCGTCAACGACATCATGGCCGCCGTGTCCGAACAGTACGGACGCGACGCGCACATCTTCCTCGGCGCCGTGATCGACGAGGAGCTCTCCGGCCGGATCGAGGTCTGCATCATCGGCACCTCCGACGTGAGTCGCACCGGGGTGCGCCGCGGCGTGGCCACCGTGGTGCCCTCGGCCGAGGGCGCGAAGCTCGCGCTCCAGGAGACGCCCGTCCGCGCCAAGCCCGGCTCCGCGTCGCGCCGGCCCTCGGCCGAGGCGGAGCAGTTGCCGCTGGCCGGTGCCGTCGGGCTCGAAAAGGCCCCGGTGAAGCAGGACGAGTTTGCGTTCGGCAGCCTCGAACCCGACACCCGCGGCTGGTTCGACAACACCGATCGCAATCTCTTCGAGGGCCAGGACCTCGACGTCCCCACCTACCTGCGCAAGGGGATCAAGATCACGCTGTGACCGGGGAGCGGGTAGCTCCGCTCCCGCCCCACCTCTTGTTCGCTGCACTCACCGGCATGCCCCGCCGGCCCGGGCGACCGTTCGCATCATTCTTTACCCCATGAAATGCCTCTACGACTTCATCACGAAGGCCAACCAGGTCATGCTGTTTGTCGCGGTGCTGGCTCTGCTCGGTCTTGCTGCATACCGGATTATCGCCGAGTGCTTGCGCGATGAGTGGACCGGCCCGCAGGTGGCGATTGCCCAGACGACGGACGACAGCCGGAAGGTAAAGATCGAGGACATTCGTGTTCTCGGCCTGCGGGAGGGCTACTATGTGTTCGGCGTGATAAAGGGGATGATCGAGGCGCGGCAAGAGCCGGAGGGAGATCTCTACTCAGCAGCATCCAAAATCACCGGTTCCGGAGGTGGCTCGCCCGAGATGGTGAATGTCCTTTTCGTCGCGCGCGGAAATCCCGTACGCCCCCTGTTGGCCTCCGATGGTCTCGTGCTTCAGAACGATCTGGCCTCGCGGCGACCCAATGAGGACTTCCGATTTCATCGCTTCACGTGCGTTACCGAGGATACGAACGGAGACCACGTGTTGGACCGGAAGGATCGCCAAGACCTCCATGTGGTGGACCTAGACCTGAAACGTCCCGACTGGGTCCTCAAAGACATTGGATACGTCGAAGTGGTGAGTCCGACCGTGCTCCTGCTCAAGAAGGCCGACGCGAGCGGGATGATCCACTTCTACGAGGTCGATTGCGAGGCGCGGACCCAAACCGAGATTCTCTGGAAGTGACCCGATGAAGGTTTCCGCGAACGCGCTACGGTCGGTGGCGATTGCGGCTCTGCTCTGTTCTCTTCTTGCCGGCTGCTCGGCGATTCCGCGCGACTATGCGGTGCAGGAGGGCGACATCCTGTTTCAGCCGCTGCCGCATGGAGGGTTGGTCGATGCGATCGAAGGCGTGTCGCTCTCGATCTATTCGCACTGCGGGATCGTGGTGCGTGATGGTGGCGAGTGGTACGTGCTCGAAGCCATCGGACCGGTCCGGACGACCCGGCTCGGCGAATGGATCAGGCGTGGCCGCGGCGGCTACTTCGATGCGTACCGGCTCGACACCGCGCTGCAGCCGAAGATTCCGGCGATCCTCGCGATTGGGCGCACCTACCTCGGTCGACCTTACGACAAACACTACGATTTCGACGACGAGCGTATCTATTGCTCCGAGCTGGTCTTCAAGGCGGTGCGGACCGCGACCGGCGTGTCGCTCGGCAAGGTGGAGCGGCTCGGCGATCTGAACTGGCAGCCGCACGAGGCGTTCATCCGGTCGATCGAGGGTTACGTGCCGAAGAACCGCGAGATGATCACCCCGCGGTCGCTCTCCGAAGCGAAGGAGCTGACGCTGGTCTACACGATGGATCCGAAGGCGAAGGTACGTGCTGCGGAGAGGCAGTAGGGTGCGCTGGGCGTTAGCGGCGGTGGTGCGAATGGCGAGGAGGCTGAACGACTTCGTCGTCCAGCTACGGGGAAGCGCTATTCTGGCGCGCTGAGACACGAAGACGGTCGGCCACCGCCCTGCTTGACGTTATAACTTCCGTGGCCACGGCGGCGGCACGGCCATCAAGCTCAAGGTCCGGAAGGTCGGCAACTCCCTCGGCGTCATCCTGCCCAAGGACGCCCTCGCGGCGATGCAGGTCGAGGAGGGGCAGGCGCTCTATCTCACGGAGGCGCCCGACGGCTATCGCGTGACGAAGGGCGACACGGAGTTCGAGCGGAAGATGGCGGTGGTGAAGAGCCTCAGCGTCCGTTACCGCAACGCGCTGCGCGAACTCGCGAAATGAAAGAGCCCGGCTGGTTCGATCGCACCGATTGCCTCGCGATCCATGAGGTGATGCTCGCGCAACATGGCGGACTCGCGGGAGTGCGGGACGAGAACATGCTGGAGTCGGCGCTGGCGAAACCGCACCACAACTTCGCCTATGGAAAGCCGGATATGCCCGATCTCGCGGTGGCGTATGCCGCGGGCATCGTGCTCAACCATCCGTTTATCGATGGGAACATGCGAACCGGTTTCATGACCGCGGTGGCGTTCCTCGAATTCAACGGCCACGAGTTCACCGCCACCGAAGTCGATGCCGTGCTCCAGACGCTCGCGTTGGCCGCGGGCACGCTCAATGAGGCCGGTTACGCGGCGTGGCTGCGGCAGAACTCGCGACGCCCCCGCCGCCGGCGCTGACGGGGGGACGCTGGGCGGAGCATTGCCGCTCCAGAATCGCGTGACCTCGCCCACGGTGCGTGCAGGCTCGGGCCATGGGACTGTTTCTCCACAAGCTGCTGCCGGTGTTTCTGCTCCCAGTCGGGTTCTGCAGTCTGCTGATCCTCTGGGGTGCGATCCGGAAACGGCGTCGCTGGATCGGCCTCGGCGTGGGGCTCCTGCTGGTAGCCAGTTTGCCCGCGACTGCGGAGGTGCTGCTCGGTGTATTGGAAAGTCGGTTTTCCCACCTCGATCCGGCGGAGGCGCCGGAGGTCGACGCCATCGTCGTCCTCTCCGGCATGTTGCGCGACACTCCGCGCGAGTGGGCGCGCCCGGAGATCGCCGAGTCGGCGGACCGCTTCGCGGCCGGCCTGGCGCTCTGGCGGGCCGGTCGCGCCAAGACGTTGGTCTTCACCCGCGGGCAGATGCCGTGGGACCGCGAGCGACTGCCGGAGGGGGAGCAGCTCGCGCGGCTGGCCATGGCTCACGGCGTGTCGGCCGGCCAGATCGTGCTCACCGGCGTGGTGGGAGACACGGCCGGCGAGGCGGCGGAGGTCGCGCGACTGGCCCGCGAACGGGGATGGAAGCGAGTGGTGCTCGTCACTTCGGCGTTCCACCTTCCGCGGGCGGCGCTGTTGTTCCGGCGGGCCGGGGTCGAGTTCACGGCGTTTCCGTGCGACCACCGCGCCGCGGGTCGGCTCACGGTTGTGAAGTTTCTCCCCTCGGCCAACGGCTTGAAGGAAACCGAGACCGCGTTGCGCGAGTTCTACGGGCTCGCCTTTGCCTGGGTGCGATCGCTGTGGCGGGACACTCGTGCCTCGGAGGCCGGCGCGGAGAAGGCGTAGGTTGTTCGCCTCCTCGGGCCGCCTCGCCCGTCCAAGAATGCCCTTGTCGCGCGCGCCGCGGGGTCGCGATACTGCGCCCTCAATCCATCCGCCCATGCTCGACCCGAAGATCCTCCGCGAGTCCCCCGACACCGTCCGCGATGCCATCCGCAAGAAAGGCAACGACTGTGACCTCGAAGCCGTGCTTGCGCTCGATTCCGAGTGGCGGGGGGCGTTGACCCAGGTCGAGAAGCTCCGCGCCGCGCAGAAGGCGGCCAACAACGACATGGCCAAGCTCCCGAAGGGCTCGCCGGAGTTCGTCGCCAAGGTCGCCGAGATGAAGGCCGTCTCCGCCCAGGTGAAGGAGCAGGACCAGAAGGTGAAGGAGCTCGAGGAGAAGTGGGCCAAGGCGATGCTCACCGTCCCGCACATCCCGCACAGCTCCGTGCCGGTTGGCCGCACGCCCGAGGAGAACGTCGTCCACGCGACCAACGGCGATGTGAACGCCGTCTCGCCCCACGCCAAGCCGCACTGGGAGATCCCCGGCTTCGACAAGGTCATCGACTTCGGCCGCGGGTCGAAGGTCACCGGCGCGGGCTTCCCGTTCTACGTCGGCGACGGCGCCCGGCTCGTGCGCGCGCTGCTCCAGTTTTTCCTGACCGAGGGCGCCGCCAACGGCTACACCGAGGTCGCCCCGCCGATCTTCGTCAACACCGCCAGCGCCACCGCCGTCGGCCAGCTGCCCGACAAGGAGGGCATGATGTACAAGACCGTCGACG
>JAEXPQ010000054.1 GCA_023446735.1 Verrucomicrobiota bacterium | reverse complement strand
GACTCGGCGGATTTGATCGTTGCCAAGCAACGAAACGGACCGGTAGGAGAAATCAAATTAACCTTCCTCAAGGACATTACCCGCTTTGAAAACCATATCGCGTAGCACCCCGGCCTGGGGTTGGTTGGTCGTGTTGGTCGTATCGCTTGTCTTCGCCGGGTCGCCGGCGGCGCGGGCCCAAGCCTTCGGGGAGTCCAAGATCACGGTGGGGTCGCTCGAAGTGCGCTTCCTTGGTATTCGCAATGTGAGCGAACAGGTTGTCCGGGCGAACATCCAGACCCGGGAAGGCGCCACCTACGACGAGGCGACGATCGACCGCGATGTGCGCAACCTCTACC
Organism: Verrucomicrobiota bacterium; assembly: GCA_023446735.1. GTDB lineage: Bacteria > Verrucomicrobiota > Verrucomicrobiia > Opitutales > Opitutaceae > CAJCBL01. Next base: position 21,460 of record JAEXPQ010000054.1, on the reverse strand, counting down.
GCACCGGCTTGTTCGAGCTGATCGAGGTCAAGAAGGAGGAGGTGTCCTTCGACAAGATCAACCTGGTGGTCGAGGTGACGCCGAAGTTCCGCGTCCTGGCCGTGGAGTTCGACGGCAACCACGAGTTGCGCCGCAACCGCCTCCTCAAGGAGGTGAAGACCAAGGCCAACAGCTCGCTCGACGAGCGCCAGATCAAGGAGGACAGCGAGAAGCTGTTCGAGCTCTATCAGAAGAAGGGATACTCCCAGGCGGAGGTGAACTACTCGATCGAGCGCGACCGCACGACGGGCTTCGGGCGCGTGATCTTCCGCATTCGCGAAGGCCTCAAGACCCGGATCCAGGACGTGCGCTTCGTGGGCAACGCCAGCATCAAGTCGCGCAAACTGCGCGGCGCGATGGAGGAGACCCGCCGGTGGTGGATCTTTTCCTGGCTCACCTCCAAGGGGCGGCTGAAGGACGACAAGTTCGAGGAGGACCTCGACAAGCTCCGCGACTTCTACCGCGAGCGCGGCTATCTGGACGTGGAGATCACCCGTTCGAAGGTGCAGTTCGAGTACCCCAAGCCCGGCCGGATGGTGATCGTGATCCCGATCGAGGAAGGCCGCCGCTACAAGCTCGGCCGCATGGGCTTCTCGGGCAACAAGGTCTTCCCCGCGCGCTTCCTTTCGCTCGCGCTCAACGAGCGCCCCGGCAACTGGTTCACCCCGTCCAAACTCGACAAGGACGTCGAGGCGGTCGAGGAGTTCTACGGCAAGAGCGGCTATCTCGACACCCGCGTCCGCCTCGTCCGCAAGCCCAACCTCGAGACCGGCGCCATCGACGTCGATTTCGACATCACCGAGACCGAGAAGGTCACGCTGGAATCGATCAAGATCGAGGGTAACGACAAGACCAAGAGCATCGTGATCCTCCGCGAGCTCGTGCTCTCCCCCGGCCAGACCTTCGACTCGGTGCGCATGAACATCAGCAAGCTGCGCCTCGAGAACACGCGCTTCTTCGACGATGTGAACCTCAACCCCGAGGAGACCAACGTCCCCGGCCGCCGCGACCTGAAGGTCAAGGTGACCGAGGCCCGCACCGGCAACCTCACGTTCGGCGCCGGCTACAGTTCGCTGGAGAAGGCCGTGTTCTACGCCGAGCTCAGCCAGGGCAACTTCGACCTCTTCAACCGCCGCTCCTTCTTCCAGGGCGACGGCCAGAAGTTCCGCCTGCGTTTCCAGATCGGCTCCCAGTCCAGCGAGATCGCGCTCAACTTCGAGGAGCCGTGGCTCTTCGAGAAGCAGCTGGCGCTCGGCTTCGAGCTCCACCGGACCTCGTCGGACTACACCTCGTCGTATTACGAAGTCATCAACACCGGCGGTTCGATCTACACCCGCAAGCGCCTGTTCGAGCTCTTCGAAGGGCAACTCACCTACGGGTACGACATGATCAAGTACCAGGACGTCTCCACCTCGGACGGCGACCTCCTGTCCCGCTTGGATTCGCACGATGTCTCGAAGGTTTCGTTCACCCTGCTGCGCGACACCCGCGACAAGATGATCAACACCACCCGCGGCAACCGCCTCGAGCTCACGACCGAGCTGGCCGGCGGTCCGTTCGGGGGCGAGCGCGACTTCTACAAGATCGAGGCCCGCGGCGCGCAGTTCGTGCCGTTGTTCAAGGCCCAGGAGCAGGTCCTCGCGATCCTGTTGCGCACCGGTGTGATCGAGAAATTCGGCGACACGAACGACAGCCAGCTCTTCTACTACAACTACGCCCTCGGCGGCCCCACGACCCTGCGCGGCTTCGAGTACCGCGAAGTCGGCCCCAAGACCTCCTATGGCGAGCCGATCGGCGGCAAGACCTACGGCTTCCTCAGCCTGGAGTACTCGCTCGATATCGTCAGCCCGGTGCGTTTCGCGATGTTCTACGACGCCGGCTTCGTCAATCGCGGCGCCTACGATTTCAATCCTTCCGCCTACAACGACAACTTCGGCTTCGGCCTTCGCATGATGGTCATGGGTTCGCCCATGAGCCTCGACTACGGCATTCCGATCACCGGCGACAAGTTCAACAAGAAGGGCGGCCAGTTCAACTTCTCGTTCGGCACCCGTTTCTGATCCCCCACGACAACCCCTCTCCCAAATACCATATATGAAACACGCATTTCGTTCCCTCTGCGCCGCCGCCGCCCTGCTCGGCTCCGTCGTCGCGCTCCAAGCCGAGACCGCCCTCAAGATCGTCACCATCGACATGGAGCAGCTCTTCGAGAAGTACTATCGGACCGAAGAGGAGAAGGCCAAGATGGCCGAGTCCGAGAAGAAGGCCAAAGAACAGCTCGAGGTCTTCAGCAAGGACCGCGAGGCGCTCGTGACCGAAGCCAAGGATCTGCAGGAGCAGACCAAGAGCCCGGTGCTGACCGACGAAGCCCGCAAGAAGGCCCAGGCCGATCTCGAGGCGAAGGTTTCGGAGCTGCGCTCGAAGGATGCCGAGGCCCAGGATTTCCTCCAGAAGACCCAGCAGCTCTTCCAGAAACGCATGGGCCAGTTCCAGCAGATGGCTGTCGAGGAGATCTCCAAGGAGGCCACCAAGATCGCCAAGGCCAAGGGCGCCACGATGGTGCTCAATCAGGGCGCGGCCGCGGTCGTGGTCTATGCCGATGCGTCCTTCAGCATCACCGAGGAGGTGCTCGCGGCGATCAACAAGAACCGCCCGGCTCCGGCGATCAACGTCACGGTGCCGCCGGCCAAATAAGCGCGAAACGGCATTTCTTTCGACCCTGCCCCACCGGGCAGGGTTTTTTGTTTCCAGCCTCCCGCCGCATCGCCCACGCTCCGCCATCATGGTGCCAGCCTTCTCCGCGGCGCAGATCGCCGAAATCGTCCAACCTTCGCGCACCCTCGGGGCCACGAATGACACGATCTCGGGCATCGCCGCGCTCGAGCTCGCGGGGCCGGGCGACCTGTCCTTTCTCGGCAATGCCAAGTACCGCGCCGAGGTGCCGCGCAGCAAGGCCTCGATCCTGCTCCTGCCCGAGGACTACGCCGGCGAACCTCCTGCCGGACAGCTCTGGCTCCTCCTGCCCAACCCCTCGGTTGGCCTCACCCGCCTCTGCCGCCGCATCGAGCAGCTGCTCTGGCCCAAGCCGGCGGCGGGCGTGCATCCCAGCGCGGTGGTGGCGACGGGAGCGCAGGTCGCGGCTACCGCGCACGTCGGCCCGTTGTGCGTGATCGAGGACGGAGCGACGATCGGGGCCGGGGCCGTGCTCCAGAGCGGGGTCTTTGTCGGCGCGCGCGCCGCGATCGGACCCGATTCGTGGCTTGGCGCACACACCGTGGTTGCGCCGGATTGCGTGCTCGGTGCGCGCGTACGCCTGCAACCGGGCGCCGTGGTGGGTTCGGACGGCTTCGGCTACGATACCGTGAAGGGGCGCCACGAGAAGATTCCGCAGATCGGCAACGTGGTCGTGGGCGACGATGTCGAGATCGGGGCCAACGCCACGATCGACCGTGCCCGGTTCAGCCGCACCACGATCGGGGAGGGGACCAAGATCGATAACCTCGTCCAGATCGGCCACAACTGCACCATCGGCCGGCACTGTCTGATCGTGGCCCAGGTCGGCATCGCCGGCAGCACCACGCTCGGCGACTATGTCGTGCTCGGCGGCCAGGTCGGCGTGGCCGGTCACCTGAAGATCGGCAGCTTCACCCAGGCCGGCGCCCAGTCCGGCCTCAACCGCGACCTGCCCCCGAAGAGCACGGTCTTCGGCACCTACGCGCTGCCGCTGCTGCTCGAGCAGAAGTTCCAGGTTCTGCGCGGCCAGCTCCCGGAGCTGTTCAAGCGCGTCGACCGTCTCGAGACCCGGATCGGCCTCCCGCCCGCAAAATAGCTTTCCGCCCTCCCCCCGAACCCCTCAGTCTCGCCCATCCCCTCGACGCAGATGGAAGCAAACATCAAAGTATTCTCCGGCAACGCCAACCGCGCCCTCGCGGAAGAGATTTGTCGCGCCATCGAGTTCCCGCTCGGCGACGCCACGGTCACCACCTTCCCAGACGGCGAGTCCTTCGTGAAGATCAACGAGAACGTGCGCGGCAAGGATGTCTTCATCATCCAGCCCACGTGCCCGCCGACCAACCACCACTTGGTCGAGCTGTTGATCATGATCGACGCCGCCCGCCGCGCCTCGGCCCAGCGCATCACCGCCGTGATGCCGTTCTACGGTTACGCCCGCCAGGACCGCAAGGACCAGCCCCGCGTGCCGATCACCGCCAAGCTCGTCGCCAACCTGCTCGTGGCCGCCGGCGCCAACCGCGTGCTCACGATGGACCTGCACAGCCAGCAGATCCAGGGTTTCTTCGACATCCCCGTCGACCACCTCTACGCCTCGCCGGTATTTTTCGAATACCTCGCGAAACACCTCAAGACCGACCGCCTCGTCGTCGTCTCGCCCGATGTGGGCGGCATGAAGATGGCCGCTGCCTACGCCGAGGTCCTCGGCGCCGGCCTGGGCCTCGTCGCGAAGAAGCGCACCACCGCCACCACCGTCGAGGCGATCAGCGTCGTCGGCGACGTGAAGGGCGCCGATGTCCTCCTCGTCGACGACATCACGGAGACTGCCGGCACGCTTACCGCCGCCGCGAAGATGCTGCGCGACCACGGCGCTGTCAGCGTGCGCGCCGCCGTCAGCCACTGCATCCTCAGCGAGATGGCCTACACCCGCCTCGGCAACGGCCTGATCGACGAGCTCATCACGACCAACTCCGTGCCGCTGGACACCCGCGGCCTGCCGATCGCGCGCCTGAGCGTCGCCGGCCTGCTGGGCGAGGCGATCCTGCGCATCCATTCGAACCGCTCCGTGACTGGTCTCTTCAAGGTGAAGGGATTCTGAGCCGGCCGCGCCGTCCCGCGTTGTCACCATGAGTCCACGACCGCTTGCGCTGGGCCTTGGGGTGGCGGCCGCCGTCGCGGGCGGGCTCGGCGCCGCCCTGTTCGTCGCGCAATCCCGGCGCGCGGCGCCGACGCTCGTCGTCGACGCCGCTCCCGTGCCGACGGTTCCGGCCGTCGCCAGCTATGCCGACGCGCTCGCCGCCGCCCGGCCGTCGGTCGTCTCCGTGTATTCCACGAAGTTCTCCCGGGCTCGCGGCCAGGCGGTCCGCGAACCGCGGGGCGACTCGCGCGCCGAGCGCGGGCTCGGCTCCGGCGTCATCGTTTCGCCGGAGGGCTACATCCTCACCAACAACCACGTGATCGAGGGCGCCGACGAGCTGCTCGTGAAGCTGCCCGACGACCGGGAGCTGGCGGCGCGGCTCGTGGGCGCCGATCCCAAGACCGACGTGGCGGTGATCAAGGTCGAGGGCGTGGCCCTGCCGCACGCCGTGCTCGGCGACAGCGACTCCCTGCGCGTGGGCGATGTCGTGTTCGCCCTCGGCAACCCGCTCGATGTCGGCCAGACGGCCACGATGGGCATCGTCTCCGCCACGGGCCGCCGCGGCCTCGACCTGCTCGCCCGCGGCGACAGCGATCCCGGCTACGAGGATTTCATCCAGACCGACGCCGCGATCAACGTCGGCAACTCCGGCGGCGCGCTGGTCGACGCCAAGGGCCGGCTCGTCGGCATCAACACCGCGATCATGACGACCACGCGGGGCAATATCGGCATCGGTTTCTCGATCCCGGTCAACCTCGCCGCGTTTGTGATGAAGAGCTTGGTGGAGAGCGGTACGGTGGTGCGCGGCTACCTTGGCGTGAGCACCCAGAATCTCGATGCGGGGCTCGCGGCCGATTTCGGGCTGAAGGACACCCGCGGCGTGCTCGTCTCCGAGATCACGCCGGGCAGCCCGGCGGCCGGCGCCGGCCTGCTCGCCGGCGATGTCGTGACCGCCTTCAACGGCCGCGCCGTCTCGAACTGGGACGAGCTGCGGCTCCTCGTTTCTCAGCTCAGCCCCGGCACGCGCGCGCAGCTCCAGCTCGTGCGCGAGGGCAAGCCGCACGCCGTCGAGGTCGTGCTGGGTCAGCTGGCGGACGAGCCGCCCGCCGCGGAAACCGCCGCGGTCGAATTGCTCGAGGGCGTGCGCGTGGCGGCGATGAGCGACCATCTCAAGCGCGAGTTCGCGCTCGAGCACGACGCGGTGGGTCTGGTGGTGACCGCGACCGACCGCGGCTCCGCCTACGCCGCGAACCTGCCGCCCGGCACGGTCATCGAGACGGTGAACAAAGTCCCCGCCTCCGATCCGCAGGCCGCGCGTGCGGCGCTGCGCAAAGGCCGCAACACCCTGGTCGTGCGCTACGGCGGCACCCGGCGTTTCATCTCCCTCGAGCGGGCGAAATAGCCGGGACGGAGCGGCGCGGATCGGTGGAGGGGCGTTCGCTGCCGCGCCCGTTTGCGAATCCGGCGCCGCGGGAGCAGCGGCCTCCACCAAACGACCGAACGTGCGGCGCCTTCTTGGGCCGCGGTGCGCCGGTCCGCGTGCTTGGCCCGCGTTTTCCGGAGCGCGAATCCGCGCGCCGGAATCCGCGGCGATCGAATCGTCGCCGCCTCAGCTGCCGGGCTTCTCCGCCGGGAGCGCCGCGAGTTCCGCGGGGAGTTGATCGGCCGGATACGTCGGGAAGCTCAGCTGGAGCAGCGGGTAGGCGGGCACGGAGAACTTCGTCTTGCCTTCGCTGCGGTCGACCAGCATCGCCACGCCGGCGACCACGCCGCCGCGCGACTGCACGATCTCGAGGCACTCCTGCACGCGTCCGCCGCGGGTCACGACATCCTCCACCACGAGCACGCGCTCGCCGGCCGCGATCTTGAAGCCGCGGCGCAGCACGAGCTTGTCGTTCTCCTTCTCGGCGAAAATGAAGCGCACCTTCGAACGGCGCGCGACCTCCTGGCCGATCACCAGGCCGCCCATCGCGGGCGCGAGCACGGTGGTGTAGGCGACGCCCGCCGCCTGGAGCTTGGCGACGAGCAGCTCGGCGAGGCGTTCCACCTCGGGCATGTACTGGCACACCTGCGCGCACTGGAAGAAGTGCCCGCTGTGCAGCCCGGAGCGGAGGACGAAATGCCCGCGCAACAGGGCGCGGGTGCGCGTGAAAATGTCGAGGACCTCGGTTTGGGTGTCGGCCATGGCGGCGACGGTGAAGGCTCGGCGCGGGTTTGAAAATCCATTTTGCGGGCGCCGGCCCCTTGGCATTTCCCCAACTGGTCCTACTGTCGCGACCATGCCGTTTGCGCCCCCACCGTTGGAAGACGAGCTCGGAGACATCCTCGAGAAGGCCATGCGCCATGCGGGGCTGACCGAGGAGCAGCTCGCCGCCGCCACCGGCATCGAGGCCGGCCGGATCAAGGACGCCGAGGACTACCGCTACGACTTCAACTGCACCGAACTGCAGAAACTCGCGGTCGCGCTCGGGCTGAACGAGGTGGGCGTGTGCGCGGTGGGCGAGGGCAAATACCCGTTGCCGGCGCTGCCGCCGCTGCCGTTCGCGCTGCACACGATCGCGCTGCCCTACGGCATCGGGCGGGTGAACGCCTTTCTCGTGGAGGACACCCCCACCGGCGCGACGGTGCTTGTCGACACGGTCGACTGCCCGGAGCGGCTGCTGGCCAACTGGCCGCGCGGCGTGGCGCTGCCCGAGGCGGTGCTGATCACCCACTGGGATCGGGACCACGCGGGCGGCCTGCCCGGGCTGGTGGCGCGGTGTCCGGGGCTGACGGTTTATGCGCCCGCGCCGCGCCCGGGCTTCGCCGTCGAGCCGGTCGGCGAGGGCGTCGAGCGGCGATTGGCGGGCTTTCGTCTCCGCGTTTTTCGGACACCGGGACACACGGCGGAGCACAACGCCTATTACCTGACGGCGGGTCCGGCGGACGCTCCCGGGGTGCTGTTCTCCGGCGATCTGGTCTTCGCCGGCTCGCTCGGCGGCGCGTTCTACTGCTGCCACACCCTGCGGCGCGAGGCGCGCCGCGTGGTCGGCGCCTTGCCGCCCGAGACCGTGATCGCGCCCGGCCACGGTCCGCTCACGACGATCGCCAACGAGCGGCGCTTCAACCCGTTCCTGGGTTGAGGATCCGGTTGCCGTCGGCGGGGAGTTCCTTGCGATGCTCGGCGGTCGGAACCGGCGGAGCCCAAAGAGTGCGTGCCAGCACGCTGACCTGATTCAGGTTTGCCGTTGGTGCGGGCCGAATCGCTCGCAGGTTGGCGGGAGTCGCCTCGTGGGCTCAGAGCGTGAAGTCGGCCGGGGCGATCAGAACGACGTATTCACCCTTCTTGCTCATCGGGCCGAAGCGCTGCCGGACCTCGGCGGCCGGACCGACGAGAAAGGTCTCGTGGAGTTTCGTGACCTCCTTGGCGAGGCACACGACGCGGTCGGCGCCGAGGACCTCGACCATCTCGTCGACGAACGCCTCGATGCGGTGCGTGCTCTCGTAGAGGCAGAGCGTGTGCGGCGCCTCGCGGTGCTTTTCGAGGAAGGTGCGGCGGGCGGCGGTCTTGGGCGGCAGGAACCCGGCGAAGAAGAAGGCGTTGGTCGGCAGTCCGCTCGCGCTGAGCACGGCGACGGCGGCGCAGGCACCGGGGACCGGCACCACGGGCAGCCCGCGGCGCCGGCACGCGCGCACGAGGCGGAATCCCGGATCGCTGAGGCCGGGCGTGCCGGCGTCGCTCACGACTGCGACGGACTCGCCGGCGGCGACGCGGGCGACGAGGTGTTCGGCGGCCTCGGTCTCGTTGTGTTCGTGGTAGGCGACCAGCGGGCGGTGCAGACCGAGGCGCTGGAGCATCGCGCCGGTGGTGCGGGTGTCCTCGCTGGCGACCACGGATGCGGAGGCCAGGATGGCGCGTGCGCGGTCGGAGAGGTCGGCGAGGTTGCCGATAGGGGTGGCGACGACGTAGCAGTGGCCGGGTTGCGCGGTCAGGGAAGTGTTCTCGTCGCTCATGGCGCGAGAGTGGCGGGGCGCGTGGCCGCCGCAAACGCGAAGCGGCCGGGTGCGGGCACGAAAAAGCCCGGGCGAAAACCCGGGCCGGGAAAATGAGGAGCGGGGCGTTCAGCGACCCATCGAGCCGCTGCCCATACCGGGGACGTTGCCTTCCCAGTTCTGCGGGCGGCTCCACGGAATCGAATCCTCCTCTTCTTTCGAGACGCAACCGGTGATGACGAGCGCGGTGAGACCGAGGAGGGCGGCGAGGAAGAAACGTTTGAGCGCGGGCATGGTGGAAAGTTGTGGGAGCGAGATTGCACCGGTCGCCGGGCTTGGCAAGGGACAAGCCGCTGCGGTGTTCTCGTGGGAGAGCGGGGAGCGGGCTTTGTTCCACCGGCGCGGCGCGCGGCGGTCCCGGGGCGGTCGGTGCTGGCGTTTTCCACGGTATCCTCTAGGTTCCGCGTCCCCCGTTCGTCGGCCCGCCCTGTGCGCAACCCAAACCCCGAAGCGATGAACTCCGTTTTCCCCGTCGTGCGTGACGAGCCCCCGACCGCACCGACGCGCGTGGCCGCCGGTTCATCCCGGCCTTGGGGCGACCTGCACCTGCGGCCGCTCAAGGTCCTCCTGGTCGCCAGCGACGACCGGGAAGTCGAGTCGATCCTGCGGCATCTGGAACATGCCGGCTACGCTCCGGAGTGGGTGCGCGTCGACAACGAGGAGTCCTTGGTCGCGCAGTTGCACACCGGCATCGACGTGATCCTGTGCGACTGCGACATGCCCGGCTGCAACGGCCTGCGCGCCCTGAAGCTGCTCCAGCAGTCCGCGCTGCCGATTCCCCTGATCTTCATCGCAGCCAGCATCGGGGAGGAGACGGCGGTGAACGCGATCCGCAGCGGCGCCGCCGACTACCTGCGCCGCGACCGCCTGGTCCGGCTCGGGCGGGCGATCGAGCATGCGATCGAGCAGTGCCGGTTGCGGCACGAGCACCGTTCGATGATGGAGGCGCTCCGGCAGGCCGAGGCGCGCTACCGCGGCATCTTCGAGAACGCCGTCGAGGGCATCTTCCAGGCCACGCCCGAAGGCCGGTTGATCGCCGCCAATCCGGCCCTGGCGCGCATCCTCGGCCACGCGTCGGCGCGCGAGGCCATCGGCATGGTCGACGACATCTTGGCCCAGCTTTGCTCCGATCCGCAACGGCTGCGGGAGGTGCGCCGGTTGCTCGAGGTTGATGGGTTGGTGGCGGGCTTCGAGACCCAGGCCACCTGCTGGGATGGTCGCCACACCTGGGTGTCGCTTAACTGCCGCATCGTCCGCACGTCACCGGGTGCCCAGCACATGGAGGGCACGGTCGAGGATGTCACCGAGCGCCGGACGCTCGAGGCCCAGCTGTTGCGCGCCCAGCGGCTGGACAGCGTGGGCCGCCTCGCCGCGGGCATCGCCCACGATCTGAACAACATCCTCCTGCCGATCCTGATCTCGCCGGCCCTGCTGCGGGAGCGGCTCAAGGACGCCGAATCGCGTGAACTGGTCGACTCGATCGAGGTCAGCGCCAAACGCGGCGCCGACATCGTGCGCCAACTACTGACCTTCAGCCGGGGGACCGATGGCGAGCGCGTGCCGGTGCAGCTGCGGACCCTGGTCACCGACATGGTCAGCATCATGCGCGAGACTTTCCCGAAGAGTATCAACCTGCGTTGCGGGCTGCCGATGGAGATCCGGCCGGTGCGGGGCGATCCGACCCAGTTGCACCAGGTGATCATGAACCTCTGCGTGAACGCCCGCGATGCGATGCCGCACGGGGGCGATCTCACCGTCGCGCTGGAGGAGCGCGAGGTGGACGAGACCACGGCGCGCGCCAACACCGGGGCGCGGCCGGGCGCGCACGTTGTGCTGACCGTTGCGGATACGGGTACCGGCATCGCGACCGAGCACCTCGACAAGATCTTCGACCCGTTCTTCACGACGAAGGAGGTCGGCCAGGGCACCGGGCTCGGCCTCTCCACCGTGCTCGGCATCGTCAACAGCCACGCCGGCTTCATCCAGATCGAGACGACGGTCGGACGCGGCACGCAGTTTCGGGTTTTTCTGCCGGCTTGCGCCCAACCCGAGCGCCCCCTGCTCCCGGCCGGGACCGCCGACGGGCCGCGCGGCCAGGGGGAGCTGATCCTGCTGGTCGACGACGAGCGCGTGGTGCGCCATGCGGCCCGCGCCATGCTGGAGCGGCACGGCTACCGGGTGGTCGAGGCGCGCGACGGCGAGGACGCACTCGAGCGGCTCGAACAGCACGGCGCCGAGCTCGGCGCCGCCGTGGTCGACCTGCTCATGCCGCGGATGGACGGCGTTGAACTTATCCGGCAACTACGCCTGCGGCCCGGCGGTCCGCCCGTGGTGGCGATGACCGGCGTCGGCAAGTCCCCCAAAGTCACGCGGGTGCGCGAGATCGGCGGCGTGCAGATTCTCGAGAAGCCGTTCGTCGCGGAGGCGCTGTTGCAGGCGCTCGGGCGGGTGATCCGGCGCGAGCCCGGCGTGGCCGGCACGTGGGGCTGGTGACCCCGCCGCGGAAGTTGCTCGATCTGCCGTGGTCCGGCGGCTAGGCGTTGCGCCGTGCAACCACCCGATCCGTCGCACGCATCGCCTTCCCCTCGCGGGGCGGCCGCCGGCGCGCTCCTTGGCGCGGGGCGGTTGGCGGTCTTGACCGGGCGCGCCGCGCGGGCGGGGCGCGCCGTCCGCCAACTCGTGCAATGGACGGTATTGGCCGTTCCCGTGGGGCTGCTGAGCGGCTCGGCGAGCGCCTTCTTCCTCTGGGCGCTCGATCGGGTGACGGAGCTGCGCTGGCGCCACGGCTGGTTGCTCTACCTGCTGCCCGTGGCCGGAGTGGCGGTGGGCTGGCTCTACCATCGTTTCGGCAAAGGGGCCGATGGCGGCAACAATCTCATCATCGAACAGATCCACGAGCCGGGCGGCGGTGTGCCGCGGCGCATGGCGCCGCTGGTTCTGCTCGGCACCCTGGCCACGCACCTCTGCGGCGGTTCGGCGGGGCGCGAAGGCACCGCGGTGCAGATGGGCGGCAGCCTCGCGGCCGCCTACGCGCGGCTGTTCGGAATCGGCCGCGAACAGATGCCGGTGCTGCTGATGGCGGGGGTTGCGGCGGGGTTCGGCTCGGTGTTCGGCACGCCGTTCACGGGCGCGGTCTTCGCGATGGAGGTGCTCGCGATCGGGCGTCTGGACTATCGCGCGTTGCTGCCGGTGCTCGCCGCCAGCGTCACGGCCGACGCCACTTGCGCCGCCTGGGGGGCGGATCACACCCGTTACCATATTCTCTTCACGCAGGAGGGCTCCGGGCCGGAGGTGCTCGACGGCTGGTTGGCGCTCAAAGTGACGCTGGCCGCGGGGTTGTTCGGTCTGGCAGCCCGCGTGTTCTCGGAACTCACGCACGGTCTGCAACGCGTTCTCGGTCGGGTGGTGGCGCGAGCCTGGCTCCGGCCGGCGGTCGGTGGCGGAGCGGTGATCGCGCTGTTCTGGCTGGCGGGCACGGGCGACTATCTCGGCCTCGGCGTCCATGGGCAGCATCCCGGGGCGGTGACGATCCTCTCGGCGTTCGAACCCGGCGGCGCCACCGCCTGGAGCTGGCTCTGGAAGCTGGTGTTCACGGCCGTGACGATCGCGGCGGGCTTCAAGGGGGGCGAGGTCACGCCGCTGTTCTTCATCGGGGCGACGCTGGGGCATGCGTTGGCGCTGGCCCTGGGCGCTCCGGTGGACCTGTTCGCGGGCCTCGGGTTCATCGCCGTCTTCGCCGGGGCGACGAACACGCCGTTGGCCTGCACGATCATGGGGATCGAGCTCTTCGGCGCGCAGCACACGGTGTTTTTCGCGGTCGCTTGTTTCGTGGCCTACTTCGCCAGCGGCCATACCGGCATCTACGGCGCGCAGCGTATCGCCGTGGCCAAACACGGTGCGGGGCCGGAAAACGGTTCGACGCTGCGGCAGGTGCGGGAGCGGCGCCACTCGGGGTAGCGCCCGCGCCATCGGCTCTCTCGGAGTCCAAGATGGCTGCCCGACTAGGGATCGAACCTAGACAAACAGATTCAGAATCTGCTGTGCTACCATTACACCATCGGGCAGTGCTCGCCGAAACGAGGTGGCCGACGGTAGGGTGCGACCTCCGCGGCACAAGCGGATTTTTTCACAAGTTTCGCCCGGCCTCGCCGGACGGGAAACTGGAGCCGGCAGTCGGATTCGAACCGACGACCTACGGTTTACAAAACCGTTGCACTACCACTGTGCTATGCCGGCGTCAGAGGAGAGTCGGAGAACGGGGAACGATCTGATTTTGACCAAAAGTGCCACAGAGTTGCCACAGCGAGTGGCACAGGTGACACAGAAATCCGCTCGCTGCCAACGGGACCAGATCAGATCGGGACCTTTCGGATCCGCGTTCGGCCTGACGCAAAGAACTCTGCCAAGTAACCGGCCCACGTCTACCGGGAGAACCGCGACGCACAAGGAAAACGTTGATCCGCGTTGTCGGTCGGAGCCGCGAAGCGCCGGGCGTTTCAGGCCGGGCGGGATGGGCCGAGGTACTTGTCGACCATGGCGGAGACCGACTCGGGGGTGAGCGGCTTGGGAATATAGTCGTCCATGCCGGCGTTGAGGCAGATCTCGCGGTCGCCTGAAAGGGCGTTGGCGGTCATCGCGACGATGCGCAGCGTCTGGGGGATGGTGGGTTCGCCGGCGGCTTGGGCCTGGCGGATGGCGCGGGTGGCGGCCAAACCGTCGAGGATCGGCATCTGGACATCCATCAATACCAGATCGTACGGGTGGCGGCGCAGTTCATCGATGGCCTCCTGCCCATTGGCGACGAGGGTGGCGGGTTGTCCGATGCTCTTGAGGTAGCGCATCGCGACCTTCTGGTTGATCGCGTTGTCCTCGGCTACGAGGATACGCGGAGCGCCGGCGTGGACTTCGGCGGAGCGGGGCGCATGGTGCGGCGCCGACTGGGCGGCGGGCCGCGAGCGGGCGGCCTGCGTGCGTCCTTCCAGGGTGCCGATCGCCCGCCGCAGTATGTCGAGCAGGCGCGCTTCCGAGATGGGTTTGAACTCGCAGGCGTACAGGCCGACCTCGGTCTGGGTGGCGGCCGGCAGGCGCTCCCCCTGGGACGTGAGCATCACCATCGCCGGGCGGCCGAGTCCGGGGTGCTGCGAGATCCGGCGGGCCAGTTCGGCGCCATCGGTGCCGGGCATCTGGTGGTCGAGCACGACGAGGTCGTAGGGTTCGCGGGCGGTGACGGCACGCTCGAGCTCGCGGAGGGCGGCCTCGGCCGAGTCCACCGCGGCGTGTACGACGCGCCAGCGCTGGAGCAGATGGTTGAGAACCTTACGGTTGGTCGCGTTGTCGTCGACGACCAGGATGCGGTGGTCGAGGAGGGAGTCGGCGTCGCCGGCGGCCGCGGCCGGTGCCGCCGGGGCGCGGGCGGGGGTGAACGGGACCGAGAACCAGAAGATCGAGCCTTCGCCCGGGGTGCTGACGACGCCGATCTCGCCGTGCATCAGCTCGACGAGCCGGCGGCAGATCGCCAAGCCGAGGCCGGTGCCGCCGAAACGGCGCGTGGTCGAGTTGTCGGCCTGGACGAAGCGTTGGAACAGGCCGGCCTGTTGCTCGGCCGAGATGCCGATCCCGGTATCCTGAACCTCGACGCGGAGATCGAACGCATCGGAGCCGGCCTGGGCCGGGATCACGCGCACGACGATCTCGCCCTGTTCGGTGAACTTGATCGCGTTGCCGATGAGGTTGAGGACGATCTGGCGGAGGCGCACCGGGTCGCCATGGATGTGGCGCGGGACGTCGTCGGCGTAGTCGAGGACCAGCTCGAGACCCTTCTTGCGGGCGAGTCCGGACTGGAGGTCGAGGGTGCGCTCGAGCTGGTCGTGGAGGTCGAAGTCGACGGCCTCGAGCACGAGGCGGCCGGCCTCGATCTTGGAGAAGTCGAGCACGTCGTTGATGACCGAGAGGAGGGTCTCGCTGCTGAAGAGCAGGGTGTCGACGAGGTCGCGTTGTTCGTGGGAGAGCGAGGTGCCCAGGAGGAGATGCCCCATGCCGATCACGCCGTTGAGCGGCGTGCGGATCTCGTGGCTCATGTTGGCGAGGAAGGCGCTCTTGGCCTTGTCGGCGGCCTCGGCGGCTTCCTTCGCGGCCTGGAGCTGGGTGTTGGCGGAGCCGAGTTCGGCGGTGCGCTGGCGCACGCGCGCCTCGAGCTCGCTGTTGAGCTGGCGGTAGCGCTCCTCGCTGGCGGCCAGCGCGGCGGACTTCTCGATGGTTTCCTGGATCTTCCCGCTGAGCTGCTGGTTGGCGGTGTGAAGCTCGGCGGTGCGTGCGGTGACGAGCTGCTCGAGCCGGGCCTTCTCGCGGCGTTCGAGGAAGGCCGAGAGCCAGAAGGCGAAGACAAGGGTGCCGACCGCCGCGAGGGCGTAGAGGGTGAGGGCGAGCGGGGTGCGGTACCAGGGCGGCAGGACGGTGAAGGCCAGCCGGGCCTCCTCGCCCACGACGGCGCCGACGGTGGGGCGGACGCGGAACGCGTAGCTGCCCTCCTTGAGGCGATTGAACGAGGCGGAGCCGACGGTGCCGGTGGAGGTCCAGTGTTCCCCCTTCTCGCCCGTTCCCTCCAGCATCACCTCGAAGGATACGGGTTGGGTGAACGGGTTGGCCGGCGCCGCGAAGCGGACGGTGAGGGAGTTTTCCTCGAAGGGCAGGTCGGGCAGCGCGCCGCCGGGGGCGATGAGGTGCCGGTCGGAGGCCGAGAACTGCACGGAGGTGACGAGGGCGCGCAGCCGGGCTCGGGGCGGCTCGGGCATGGCCGGGTCGTAACGGACCAGCCGGCGGCGCTCGAGCATCCAGACCACGCCGTTGGTCTCGGCGAGAAAGTCGTAGGCGCCCAGCCCCGGCAGCATCAGTTCCTGTCGGGTGGCGAGCGGGTTGGTCGGGGTGATGCGGTGGACCGAGCCGGCGATGCTGAACCAGATGGCGCCGGCCGGGTCGACGATGGGTCGGCCGAAACTGTTGCGCATGCCCGGATAGCGGACGAGGAACTCGGCGTCCTCGACGAAGCGCCCCGTCTTTTCGTCGAGGCGGAAGACCCGGTTGGGCAGGTTGATCCGGGCGACGCCGTCGATCACGAAGATCTGGACCCAGCCGTCGGTGAGCCCGTCCTGCTGGTTGTAGAGATCGAGGTGCGGGGTGTGGGCGGCGTCGAACCGGACGCGGCCGACCTTGCTGGCGCCCATTTCCATCCAGAGCGTCCCGCCGGCGTCGGGGACGGTGTTGAACGTGTCGCCGAGGTTGGGGACCGGGATGCGTTCGGTCTCGAGCCCGGTCGGGGTGGGGCGGAGCCAGCCGATCTCGTCGCGGGCGGTGTAAAACCAGCCGCGCGGAGTCGGCGGGAGGATGCCCAGGCGCGCGTTGACGATGCCGGTCGCCACCGTGCGCCATCCCTCGTCGGTGTATTCGTAGATGCCGGCGTCGTCGGAGGTGAAGAGCCGGTCCTCGAGCACGCCGAGATGGAAGATGGAGTGGCCGGGCGGGGTCTCGTCCTCGAACCGCAGCAGCCGGTCGTTGGCGTCGTAGACCCCGCGCAGCACGCGACTGTCGCTGTTGATCCAGAGGAGGTTGTCGCGCCGGACGAGGAGCGCGTAGGTCAGGCCGGTGGGCACGAGCGGGGCGAAGTTGGAGAAGCGCGACGGGAACTCCATGCGGGCGACGCCCTCGTTGAGGAGGGCCCAGATCACGCCGTCGGACGAGTAGGTGAGCTGGCGCACGCGGGAGAGGCGGTGGTCGAGCGCGCGGTCGAGGCTTTGGACGATGCGGCCGGTGCGGTCGAAGACGACGATGCCCGCGGTGTCGACCGCGGCGGCGAACAGGTCGCCGCCGAGGGCGCAGAGATCGTTGACGCGGGCGCGTGTGCCCAAAATACCGTGACCGGAGAAGGGGCGGGTGGTGCGGCCGTCGAAGAGCTTCAGACCTGCGCCCGATGTGCCGACGAGCAGGACTCCGGGTGTGAACTCCACACTGGAGGTGACGATATCGATCGCGGCGGTGCCCGGCGGGGAGATGTTTTCGGTCCGGCGGCTGGCGGGGTCGACCCGGTACAGCTGGCCGGAGGCGGCGTCGCTCACGAAGACCTCGTTGCCGAGGGCGAACACGCGCTCGATGCTGCCCGAGTGGGGAATCAGTTCGGGTTCGGTGCCGGGGCGCCAGATGACGAGCGACCCGCTGCCGCCGTACCAGTACCAGATGTCTCCCAAGGCGGTGACGTTGGAGGGCACCACGCCGGCCAGCGAACCCGTGTTGGGCAGCCCGGCGACGGGGGTGTAGTGCCAGCGGGCGTCGGCGTTGAGCTCGATGCGGGCAAATTTCCCCTCGATCCCGGTGTAGATGCTCCCGTCGCGATCCACCACGACCTTTGCGCTGATGTAGTTCTCGTCCTCCGCGATCCGCCGGTAGGTCTCCCAACGCACGCCGTCGCCGAAGGTCACCTCGCGTTGGGCCACGACCAGCAGGCGGCCGTCGGGGAGGAAATGCATGTCGGTCGGCGCGCCACTCATGCCGAGCGTCTCCGGACCCATCACCGCGAAGGTCGGCACGCCGGCCTCGGTCTGGCCCGCGGGCGCCTGAGGAATGGTGGCGAGTCCCTCCTGCCCGCCCCGGACGGACACTGCCAGTCCCGCGGCCAGAAGCAGACCGCGGGCAAGTCGCGGCAGGGCGGGCCGCGCGGGGCGAAACGGGAGGACTGGCATGGGCGGACGGCCCTCCCATCGGCGCAAACAGCGGGGCTTTGAGGGGAAACCGCCTCGGCCGACCGTCGGGTTGACTCGTCGGGGCGGCCGGTGCGGCATCTTGGGGGTTGTGCGGCGCCGGGCGGGTTGTTCTCCTCGAACGAAAATCCCCCGCAACTTCCCCTTACTTCATGCAACCTTCCCAAGACTCCTCCGGCCGAATGCTCCTCAGCGGCAACGAGGCCGTGGCTCTCGCCGCGCTGCACTGCGGCGTGGCGCTCGGCACCGGCTACCCGGGCACGCCCTCGACCGAGATTCTCGAGGCCTTCAGTGCGCTCGGCGGCAAGGCCCAGTGGGCGCCCAACGAGAAGGTCGCGGCCGAGGTCGCTCTCGGCGCGGCCTTCGCCAGGGCGCGCGTACTCTGCACGATGAAACACGTCGGCCTCAACGTCGCGGCGGACGTGCTCTTCACCATGACCTACTCGGGCGTCGACGGCGGCTACGTGCTCATTGTGGCCGACGACCCTGGCATGGCCTCCTCGCAGAACGAGCAGGACAGCCGCCGCTACGCCGAGGCCGCGGTCGCGCCGATGTTCGAACCGGCCGACTCGCAGGAAGCCTACGACCTGCTCCGCGTGGCGTTCGAGGCGAGCGAGCGTTGGAAGATTCCGGTGCTGTTCCGCATGACGACGCGCGTCTGCCACTCGAAATCGCCGGTGCGGCCGCGCTTCGCGCCCGGCGCCGTGCTCACCGCCGCCGACACCGGTGCGCCCACGCCCGACTTTGTCCGTAACATCGCCGGCCGCGTCATGGTGCCCGGCCACGCCAAGCCCGCCCACCGCCGCCTGCGCGCGAAGATGACCGAGGCCGAAGGCTGGAACAACGCGAGCGGCCCGAACCGCGTCGAACGCCGCGATACCGCTCTCGGCGTCATCGTGGCCGGCATCGGCTACCACCATGTGCGCGAGGCCGCGCCGACCGCGAGCATCCTGAAACTGGGGATGACGTATCCGTTGCCGTTGGCCACCATCCGCGAGTTCGCGGCCTCGGTGCAGCGTTGCGTGGTGATCGAGGAGAACGACCCCTGGCTTGCCACCGCGTGCCGCGCCGCCGGCATCGCTGTCGACGCGAAGGACGACGCGATCTTCCGCTTCGGCGAGTTCACCGTCGACCGCGTGAAGCGCATCCTCGCCGGCGACTCTTCTCCCGAGCCGGTGCCGCCGCGCGGCAAGCCGCCGGAGCTCTGCAAGGGTTGCCCGCACACGCAGAGCTTCGAGGTGATGAAGGAGCTCGATTGCATCGTCTCGGGCGACATCGGCTGCTACACGCTCGCCGCGCTCCCGCCGCTCTCGGCGATGGACATGATGATCGACATGGGCGCCGCGGTCGGCATGGGCCTGGGCCTGCGCCACGTGTTGCCCCGCGAGCAGGCCAAGCGCGTCGTTTCCGTGATCGGCGACAGCACCTTCCTCCACGGCGGACTGCCCGGCTTGGTCGAGATGGCGTACAACACCCCGGAGACGGGCCATGTGCTCGTCATCCTCGACAACGGCACCACCGCCATGACCGGCCAGCAGGAGCATCCCGGCACCGGCCGCCAACTCGACGGCGCCGCGACCTACAAGGTGAGCTTCGAGGACATGGCCCGCGCCGCCGGCGTGAAGAACGTGTTCACCGTGAATCCGGTCCGTGAACGCGCGCGGTTCAAGGAGGTGCTCGCCGAAGCGCTGAAGAAGGACGAGCTCACCGTGCTCATCGGCCGCAGCCCCTGCATCCTCGCCGCCGGCCGCATCGTCGCGTGGGAGAAAGAGCAGAAGGAAAAGGCGCTCGTCGCTGCCAAGGCCGCCGACGACACCCCGCCCACCGAAGGCTGCGGCTGCGGTTGCGGCTGCCAGACGTGAGAACCCGCGAAACACCACGACCATGAATTCCTCCAGCAAACCCACCACCAATGTCCGTTTCGCCGGCCTCGGCGGCACCGGCGTGATCAAGGCCTCCGACATTTTTGCCGACGTCGTCTTCCGCCTCGGCCACGAGACGAAGAAGGCCGAGGTCCACGGCATGAGCCAACGCGGCGGCTCCGTGCAGAGCGACGTGCGCTACGGCGCCGAGGTGCACAGCCCGATGATTCCCGACGGCGCATGCGACTTCCTCGTCGTCATGGAGCCCACGCAGATCGAGGTCGTGCGCGGCGGTCTCCGCGCCGGTGGCACGCTGATCACCCCCGCCGACATCGAAACCGCGAAGCTCCCCTCGAGCAAGGCGCTCAACGTCGCCATGCTCGGCCGGCTCAGCCGCCACTTCGATTTCCCACTCGAGGTCTGGCAGGCGAGCCTGCGCGCGAATTTTGCCGAGAAGCTGCACGCCGCCAACGATCAGGCCTTCGCTCTTGGGCGCGGGTGAGGTAGGGACGTTTCTCCGAAACGTCCGTGGCGGCTCCTTTGATTGCTTCCCGGCACGTCGCGTCGGGTTGCTGTTGATCGCAGGCGCGTCGCCGCCTGCGGGTGGACGCGCTGGCAGCACCCCTGCGCGTCGCGAACTCGGTTCGCGGCCGGCAGGTATCTAACCCCCGGAGAGCGTCGCCTGCGTTGCTCCGGCGCGCGGCGGCGTTGGGGGGAAACGCCGTCCACCCCGGAGGGGGCGGTTGCGCGGGGTCGCGAAATCCGCTCTTCCCCTACGGCGGCGGGTGGACTAGAGTGCGGCGTCCTTGGCGATACCGGGGACTGGTCGCAAACCCCGAACAACCCCGATCCCTCGTCTCCCATGCCCCGCTTCCGCCTGCCCCTCCTTCTCGCGCTGTGGCTCGCGCTCGGCTCGTCGCTCTTCGCCGTGAACCACTCGGCTGGTTTCGTGGCCTTCAACAAGATCGAACCGGACCCCGCTCCCGCGCTCCGGGCGGAGCAGGGTTGGGCGGAGATCGTCGTCGCCAACCCGCGTGCCATGCTCGGCAAGATCGTGTCCGCGAATCTCCAACTGGACGACTCCAGCATCCTGATCGCCAAGAACGGCACCTACAGCGTCTATCGCGTGAAGCCGGGCAAGCACACGATCACGCTGCTCAGCGGGCTGGTGCGCCTCGGCACGGTCAGCGACGAGGGCTGGACCAAGGCCCAGAACGGGCAGGACCTGAAGGAGGCGGAGAAGATCTTGGTGAAGGGGCGCGTGGGCGGGTTCGACGAGCGCGTGAAACTGGCGGAATGGGCCGACGCCCATGCGCCCGACCTCGTCGTCGCCGGCGACCTCCAGCTTTTCCGTTACGGGAGGGAGAAGAAGGACACCGTGGTGGTCGTGGAGCGGAACTTCCTGGCCGAGCAACCGACGCGGCCGGCCGGGCGGAACTACCGGCTCATGCGGCGTGCGGGCCACACGACGCTGCCGCAGGGCAACAACGTCTTCGCGTTTTTGGAGCAGGAGGTGGAGCTCGCCGCGGGCTCGCGCCTGTATTTCACCGTGGTCGAGCGGGCCTACATCTGCGGACCGATCCTGCGCGAGACAGACGCGGCGACGTTCGACGCGCTCGTGGCGAAGAAGGACGTCAAGGAATCGGAGGCGTTCTGGTTTGTCGCGCACCCGCGCGAGGAAAAGGCCAAGGGAAAGTGATCCGCTCCTTCGACCGCGCACTTGCCAGCGCCGGAGCGGGACGTTGTCCTCCTTCGTGCATCGCGCCCCACCAGCGGCGCCCGTTTCCCAAGCCCCAAACATGATCCGCAACCTCTGGAACGACCTGGAGGGCACCTTCTTCCCGGAGAGCGCCCTCGACTACATGCCCGAAGCGCGCCTGCGCGAGGTGCAGCTCCAACGCCTCAAGGCCGTC
>JAEXPQ010000322.1 GCA_023446735.1 Verrucomicrobiota bacterium | reverse complement strand
GCGCGGGCGAGGCCTTCGGCAGCGCCTCGGCGATCACCCGCCGCGCGATCGTGTCGCGCTGCCGGCCGTAGACGCCCTTGCTGCCCATGACCACGGCGATCACGCGCTTGCCATTCTGATACACGGTCGCGGAGAGCGCGTAACCGCCGCGGGCGAGATAGCCGGTCTTCAGGCCGTCGCAGCCCGGCACCTGCCAGAGAAGCTTGTTGTGGTTCTGCATCTCCAGCAGCGGCTCTTGGCGGAAGGTGCGCTTCTTGACCGAGGTGAACTTGAGCGCGAGGGGGTGCCGGATCACCTCGCGCGACAACGTGGCGATGTCGCGCGGCGTCGAGACGTCGGCCTCCTGCTTCGGCGAGGCCAGCCCGTGCGGCGTGACGAACTTTGTGTGACCCATGCCGAGCTGCGCGGCGCGCTGGTTCATCGCCGCCACGAACGCCTCGCGGGTTCCGCCCACGTGGTTCGCACAGGCGAGCGCGGCGTCGTTGGCCGACTGCACCATCATCGCGTACACCAGCTCCTCGAACGAGAAGACCTCGCCCTCTTTCAGGAACACCTGGGAGCCGCCCATCTTCGCCTCCTCGGCGGTGACCGTGACCGGATCGCTCAGCCGCACCTTGCCGGCCTCGAGCGCATCGATGCACAGCAGCAGGTTCATGAGCTTGGTCACGCTCGCCGGGTAAGCCGCGGTGTCGGCATTGTCCTCGACCAGCGTCTTGCCGTCGCCGGCGTCGATCACGATCAGGCCGGTGTAGTCCTTGTCGGCCGGCGTGCCGGGTCCGGCCTTCTTGGCCGTGGCCGCGTGGGAGGAGGAGACGAGCGCCAGCACCAGAGCCAGCGCCGTGAAACGACGGAGAAAGTGGGACATCGCGCCGAGGCTCCGCGTCGCGCCCGCCACGGCAAACGGATTTTGGGCCGGACGAACCACGGGCTCGCGGACGCGGTGAAGGTTCAGGCTGAAGGTTGAAGTCGAAGACCCGGCAGCCGAGCCGGAAGCCGGCCCTACCTGCCCACGACCGCGCGCGCCCACGCCCGCCCGACTACGCAGCGCCCGCCACCAGCGCCCGCAGCCCGGCCTCGTCGAGCACCGCCACGCCGAGCGCGCGGGCCTTCTCGAGCTTCGAGCCCGCCTCCTCGCCGGCGACGACGTAGTGGGTCTTCTTGGAAACGCTGCCGCTGACCTTGCCGCCGGCCTTCTCGATCAGCTCGGTCGCCGCCTCGCGCGAGAGCGAGGGCAGCGTCCCGGTAAGCACCAGCGTCTTCCCCGCGAGCGGCGCGCTCGCGCCCGCCGCGGCGGGCGCCGTCGGCTCAAGCCCGACCGCGCGCAACTCGGCCAACAGCGCCTGGTTGGCGGGCTGCGCGAACCACGCGCGCAGCAGTCCCACCGTGCGCTCGCCGAAGCCGCCCACGTTGAGCAGGTCCGCCTCGCTCGCCGCCCCGATCGCGTCGAGCGAGCGGAAGCGCAGCGCGAGATCCTTCGAGGCGGCGGCGCCCACCTGCGGGATGCCGAGGCCGTTGAGCACGCGCCAGAGATCGGCGTTCTTCCGCGCGGCGATGGCCGCGATCAGGTTGCCCGCCCACACCTCCCCCGACTTCTTCAGCGGCAGCAGATCCTCGAGTTTCAGACGAAAGATGTCGGGGATCGTCTTCACCAGCCCGCGCTCGATGAGCAACGCGACCATCTCTTCGCCGAGCCCGTCGATGTCGAGGCAGCCCTTCGACGCGAAATGCTCCAGCCGGCGCCGCACCTTCTCGGGGCAGTCGGCGTTCGGACAACGCCACACGACCTCGCCCTCGGCGCGCGTCACCGCCGTGCCACAGATCGGGCAGCTCGTCGGGAAAACATAGGGCGCGAGCCCGGCGGCGGGCCGCTTCTCGGCGAGCACCTGCACCACGGCCGGGATGATCTCGCCGGCCTTCTCGATCAGCACAAAATCCCCGATACGAACATCCTTGCGCGCGATCTCCTCGGCGTTGTGCAACGTCGCTCGCTTCACCGTCGTGCCGGCCAGCAACACCGGTTCCAGCTCGGCCACCGGCGTGAGCGCGCCGGTGCGGCCGACCTGGATCGTGATCGCGTTCACGCGCGTCTCGGCACGATCGGGCGCGAACTTGTACGCACACGCCCAGCGCGGCGAAAGCTTGCGCGCGGTCTGCCCTTCGCCCCGCGCGCCGGCGAGACGCTGCTGGTCGTGACGGTCGAGCTTCACCACCGCACCGTCGGTCGCATACGCGAAGCCACGCCGCAACCGGTCGAGTTCGAGAATGGCCGCCCACACGGCGTCGATGCCGCGCACCGCCCAGTGCTTCTCGACCACCGGCAGCCCCCACGCGGCGAGACGCGCGAGATACTCGGACTGCGCGGCCGCCGGCTCGCCCGGTTCGCACGCGCCTAGACCGTAGAGCACGATCTCGAGCCGGCGCTTCGCCACCTCGGCCGGATCGAGCAGCTTGAGCGTGCCCGCGGCGAGGTTACGCGGGTTGGCGTAGGGCTCGAGCCCGGCCTCCTCCTGCTCGCGGTTGATGCGCTGGAACTCCTCGTTGCGCAGGAAGACTTCGCCGCGGATCTCGACCAGCGCCGGAAAGCCAGTGACCAGTAACCGGTGGGCGGTGGACGGTTCAGCCTGTAGGCCAGCGAGCTCGCTCGCGCCCTCCGTCGGCTCCGCGAACAACGGCAGTTCATCCGCGTTCTGCCCTCTGTGGTCTGTCCTCTGTCGTCCGCCCTCCGTCTCTCCGCTCTCCGGTTTCAGGTTTCCGCTCTCCTTCAGCGTCTCCGGGAGCGTCTTGATTGTACGCACGTTCGCCGTCACATCGTCGCCCTCCTCGCCATCGCCGCGCGTCACGGCGCGCACGAGTTTGCCGTGTTCGTAGGTGAGGCTCACCGCGAGGCCGTCGATCTTCGGCTCGACCGTGTAGGCGAGATCGTCGGTGCCCAGCAACTTCACGAGGCGTGCGTGGAACTCGCGCAGCTCGCCCTCGTCATAGGTGTTGTCGAGGGTCATCATCGCCTGCCGGTGACGCACGCGCGCGAAGCCGTCGGCTCGGTCGTCGCCCACGCGTTTGGTCGGCGAAGCTCCGCCACCGAACTCCGGATGCGCCGCCTCGAGGTCGGCGAGCTCGCGCTTCAGCCGGTCGTAGTCGAAGTCGGCGATCTCCGGCCGCGCCTGCCGGTAGTAAAGCTCGTCGTGGCGGGCGAGTTCGGTGCGGAGAGCGGCGATGCGGGCCTGGGCTTCGAGCGGAGTCATGCGCGTTGGGTGTGCATTAAAGGAGGGAGCGAGCCGGCGGCGAGCCCGGGAACGCACGGGCCGCGTTTGACCTTCCTGCGCCGGCGGCGAAGCGTGCGGCTCTCCGCTCATGCGCTTCGCCCCCCGCCCCGCCCTCCTGCTCGTTCTCCTCCTGGGCTCCGTCGCCCGCCTGTCCGGCGCGCCGGCGGTCACGCCACTCGCCCCGCCCCTGCTTTGGCAGTGCGCCGAGTTCCGTCTGACGGAGGCTCCCACCGCCGCCAACAACTTCGACCCCGACCTGATCCGGATCGACGCCAACTTCACGGCGCCCTCCGGCCGCACCTTCGTCGTACCGGCCTTCTGGTTCCAGGACTACTCGCGCGCGTTGGTCGACGGTGCCGAGGTCCTCACCCCGGTCGGCGCACCCGAATGGCGCGTGCGCTTCACACCCACCGAGCCGGGCGAATACGGAGTGCAGGTCGACGCGGCGCTCGGGACTGCCACGCCGACCCCGCTGGCGAACCTGCGGTTCGCCGTCGCCGCGGAGTCGTCCGCGACCGTGCGCAGCTGGGTGCGGATCGGCGCCGACCGCCGTTACCTCGCCACGACCGACGGCGCCCCGTTGCGCCTCGTCGGCGAGAACGCCTGCTGGGCCGGCGCGCGCGGCACCTACGACTACGACGAGTGGTTCCCGGCGATGCGCGCCTCGGGACAGAATCTCGCGCGTCTCTGGCTCGCGCCGTGGTTCCTGCCGCTCGAACACAAGCCGGGCACCCTGACCCGCTACGACCTCGGCGGGGCCTGGCAACTCGACCGCCTCTTCGAACTCGCCGAGCGCGACGGCCTCTACCTGCTGCTCTGCTTCGACCACCATGGCATGTACCAGGAGAAGAATCGCGGCTGGGGCGGCACCAACAACTTCTGGCGGACCAGCAATCCGTACAGCGTCCAGCAGGGCGGCCCCTGCGCCACGCCGAACGACTTCTTCACCGACGCCCGCGCCCGCGCGGCCTACCAGAAACGCCTGCGCTACCTCGTCGCCCGCTACGGCGCCAGCCCGCGGCTGCTCGCCTGGCAGTTCTTCAACGAGATCGACAACATCTTCGGCCCCGACCTCGTCGACGGCGCGGCGGTGGTCGCCTGGCACCGCGAGATGGCGCGGCACCTGCGCGCGCTCGATCCGGTCGGCCATCTGATCACGACGAGCCTCACCGGCGGCGTCGACCGCCCCGAGATGTGGGCGCTGGCCGAGCTCGATTTCGCCGTCTACCATTCCTACGCCGAGCCGGCGCCCGGCCGGTTCGTCGCGGCTGTCGCCGAGTCGATGGTACAACGTTACGGCAAGCCCGCGCTCATCGGCGAGTTCGGCACCGCCCCGGGCAGCTGGAGCATCGCCGGCGACCCACACCTGCGCGGCTTCCGGCAGGGCCTTTGGGGCGGCGCGCTCGGCGGCTCGATGGGCACTTCGCTGAGCTGGTGGTGGGAGGACGTGCACACCGACAACGCCTACCCGCTCATCGGCGCGCTCAGCTCCATCCTGCGCCGCGCCGGCTGGCACGAGGGCACGTGGAGCCCGGTGCGTTTCGCCGGCAGCACCGTCGCTCCCGTCGCGCTCGGCGAACCGCCGGCCGGCGGCGAGACGTTCTCCGGACTGATCGCGCTCAACCATTTCCGCCGGCTCTCGCTGCGCGGCGAGGCCGTGCTGGCCGACGCCCTCTCCGCCGCGCGCGCCGCCGAGTTTCTCTGCGGCTACATTCACGGGCCCGCGCAACCCGACAAGCAGCAGCACCTCCGCCTCACCGCGCACTTCGCGCCGAAGGCCAGGGTCGCATTCCACGTCAACTCCGTGGCCGCCTCCGCCAACCTCCTCGTCCGCCTCGACGGCGCCGAGGTCCTTCGTGCCCAGCTCGTGGACACCGATGGCGCGCTGCCCAACAGCAACGAGATCAACCGCGAGTTCGCCGTCGAGGTTCCCGCCGGCCGGCACACCGTCGAGATCGCCCACGACGGCCCCGACTGGGTGCAGCTCGACTCGCTCAAGGTCGAGCAGGTCCGCCCCGCCGCTTACGCCGACGGCTGGCGCTTCACCCCGGAACGCGTCGGTCTCCGGCAGGGCAACAAGGCAGTGCTCCACCTCACCTCGCCGCACATCGTCTGGCCCGCGGGCGCGCAGCGTTTCAATCCGCCGCTCGTGTCCGGCGAAACCGTGACGCTCCTCGACTGGCCCACCGGACGCTACGCTGTCGAATGGCTCGATCCGCGCACCGGCGCCGTGGTTGCCGCGACCGAGGCAACCGCCACCACCGGCCAACTCGCCTTGGCGCTCCCAAGCTTTGCCGAGGATCTCGCCGTGATCGTGACACCGACCTCCGCTCCGTAGGCCGGCATGCGCTCACGCGCCCTCCGAATCTCCCCTCCGCCGTCGGTCAGCGAGCTTGCTCGCGCCTTCTCGTTCGCACGCGCCTCCCCGCCTGCTCGCGTCACCCAGAGCGCGGGCAAGCTCGCTGACCTACCAGGCGCCATCGCCAAACTGTACGAAAGCACAACTCGGCGGCGCCGGCTTGTCGTCGGCCTGCCGCACACCCATGCTCCGCGCTCCCCCGCCTTGCCCCGGAATCACCATGACGCCCAAACGCTTCCCCTGCGCCGCGCTCCGCGCGCTGCCGTTCCTGCTCTCCGCCCCGGTCCTGCCGCTCATGGCCACCGAGGCCGCCCCCCGTCCCGCCTGGCAGGATGAGACCCAGCTCCACGCCGGCACCGTGGCGCCCGCCGCCACAATGACGCGCTACGCGACCGTCGAGCAGGCGCGCTCCTTCGATCGCGCCGCCTCGCCCTTCGTGCGCTCGCTCAACGGCGACTGGAAGTTCGCCTGGGTCGCCAAGCCCGCCGACCGCATCGCCGGTTTCTGGCAGCCCGGTTTCGACGACTCCGCGTGGAAGACCATCCCCGTGCCCTCGAACGTCGAGATCGAGGGCTACGGCATCCCGATCTACACCAACGTCGCCTACCCGTGGAAGAACGTGCAGCCCCCGCTGCCGCCCACCGACGACAACCCCGTTTCCGCCTACCGCACACACTTCACCGTGCCGACCGGCTGGGCGGGCCGCGAGGTCTACGTGACATTCGACGGCGTGAACTCGTACTTCGAGCTCTGGCTCAACGGCCAGAAGCTCGGCTTCAGCAAGGACAGCCGCACCCCCGCCACCTTCCGCCTCACGCCGTACCTGAAGCCCGGCGACAACCTCCTCGCCGCCGAGGTCATCCGCTGGTGCGACGGCTCCTACCTCGAGGACCAGGATTTCTGGCGCCTCAGCGGCATCTTCCGTGATGTCACTCTCTGGAGCGCGCAGACGGCCGGAATTCGCGACTTCACTGCAACGACTGAACTCGACGGGAACAATCGCGACGCGCTCCTCCATCTCGAAGTCGAACTCCACAACCGGTCCAAGCAACCGGCGGGCATCACTGTCACGGCGAAGCTGTTCGACGCCGCCGGAACACCCGTGCGCGACGAGGCCGAACTCGGTCACGCCATGCTCGCCCCCGAGTCAACAGAGCGCCTCACTCGCGCGTTCTCTGTCACCGCCCCGCTCAAGTGGTCCGCCGAGACCCCAAATCTCTACACGCTCCTCCTCACCACCAAGGACGCCTCCGGCAGAGTCCTCGAGGTCATCCCGTGGAAGGTTGGTTTCCGCTCCGTCGCGATCCGCGACGGCCACCTGCTCGTCAACGGCCAGCCCGTCCTCATGCGCGGCGTGAACCGCCACGAGTGGGACCCCGAGCTCGGCCAGGTCGTCACCCGCGAGCGCATGCTCGAGGACATCCGCCTGATGAAGCGGAACAACATCAACGCCGTCCGCACCTGTCATTATCCCAACGTCCCCGAGTGGTACGCACTCTGCGACGAATACGGCCTCTACGTGATCGATGAGGCCAACATCGAGTCGCACGGCATCGGTTACGCCGAGGACAAGACCCTCTCCAACCAGCCCTCCTGGGGCCCCGCCCACCTCGACCGCACCGTCCGCATGTTCGAGCGCGACAAAAACCACGCCTGCATCATCGCGTGGTCGCTCGGCAACGAGGCCGGCTTCGGCGAGAACTTCCGCGCCACCTACGCCTGGCTGAAGGCGCACGACAACACCCGCCCCGTACAGTACGAGGGCGCGAAGAATTTCGAGACGAGCGACATCGTCTGCCCGATGTACGCCTCGCCGGAGAGCGTGATCAATTACGCCGCGCTCCCGCGCACCAAGCCCTTCATCCAATGCGAGTACGCCCACGCCATGGGCAACAGCACCGGCGACCTCTGGGCCTACTGGCGCCCGATCTACGACGGCGCCAAGTACCTCCAGGGCGGCTTCATCTGGGACTGGGTCGACCAGGGCCTGCGCACCCCCGTCCCCGCCTCGAAGAAGATCGAGCAACTCGAGAACGCCCGCTCGCTCCCGCTCGACCCCAAGCTCGGCACGTTCTTCGCCTACGGCGGCACCTTCGGCCCCGCCGGCACCGCCTCCGACGGCAACTTCTGCGCCAACGGCCTTGTCTCCGCCGATCGGACACCGCACCCCGGCCTCGCCGAGGTGAAGAAGGTGTACCAGCCGATCCAACTCCGCGCCGTCGACCTCGCCGCGGGCCGTGTCGCGCTCGCCAACTGGGACTGCTTCCTCGCCGCGCAGGACTGGCTCGCCGCCGACTGGCGCCTCGTCGCCGACGGCAAGGTCCTCCAGCAGGGCGCGCTCGCCGATCTCGCCCTCGCCCCGCGCGAGACGAAGACCGTCGCCGTGCCCTTTGCGCCGTTCACGCCCGCGCCGGCCACCGAGTATTTCCTCGAGCTCAGCTTCAAGCTGAAGGCCGCCACCCCGTGGGCGCCCGCCGGCCACGAGATCGCCTGGGAGCAGTTCAAGCTGCCGCACGCCGCGCCGGCCGTCGTCGCCGCCGCGGCCCCGCCGTCCCCGCTCCAGCTCGACCAGTCGTCGCCCGACCGCTTCGTCGTCCGCGGCCCCGGGTTCTCCGTCGCCGTCGACCGCAAGACCGGCCTGCTCGTCTCATTGAAATCCGGCGACACCGAGCTACTCGCCGGCCCGCTCGGGCCGCACTTCTGGCGCGCCCCGGTCGACAACGACCGCGGCAACAAGATGACCGACGAGAGTCCGGCCAAGAACACCTGGACCCCCGGCGGCCCCGGCATTTGGCGTAAGGCGCACGAAACCTTCAAACCCGAGACGGTCGCGATCGGACAAGATCGGCCGGACCGCATCGTAGTCACCGCGCGCGGCCCGCTCGCCGCTCCGCGCAGCGAATACCGGCTGACCTGGACCATCCTCGGCGGCGGCGACATCGTCGTCGAGTCGACCTGGACGCCCGAGCCCTACCTCGCGATCGCCGAACTGCCGCGCTTCGGCATGCAGACCACGCTGCGCGCCGGCTTCGACCATCTCACCTGGTTCGGCAAGGGCCCGCAGGAGACCTACTGGGACCGGCAGGATGCCCGCGTCGGCCTCTATTCTGGCCGCGTCCGCGACCAGTACTTTGACTACATCAAGCCGCAGGAGACCGGCAACAAGGAGGGTGTCCGCTGGATCGCGCTGACCGACACCAAAGGCGTGGGCCTGCTCGCCATTGGCCAGCCGCTGCTCAGCGCCAATGCACTCCACTCCACGACCGACGATCTCTTCTGTGCCACGCAGAAGGAGAATTTCTACCGCTACCAGCTGCCCGAGCGCGACACCGTCACGCTCAACCTCGACTTGAAGCAACGCGGTGTCGGCGGCGACGATTCCTGGGGCGCCCTGCCGCACGCGCCGTTCCGACTGACCCCTTGGCCGCTAACCTACTCCTACCGCCTGCGTCTCCTCCGCGGCGGCGAGGATCTGGTCGCGTTGGCGAAACAGCGGATCGAGTAGTCCTTCGAGGCCACGCCCCCGGGGAGTCGGAGGGGCGACATCGCGACGCCGTGACCACGCAATCGCCGCCAGTCCACGAGCGAGATCTCCCGCACCCCCCGTGAGACTGTAGGTCAGCGTGCTTGCACGCGCTTTCCGGAGCGCGAGCAAGCTCGCCGGCCTACGCGGCCACTCCTCGGAAACAGCGTCACCTTCGGCGGTTAGGTGAAGGGCGGCGCTCTGGCGGCACCGGGTTCGGAAACGATCGCGACGGAGCGCGCCCCTCCAACGAACCGCGCCGGCCCGGTTTCGCCCCATCCGGGGCAAAACGTGTGGTGTGACATGGGGCCCATCGTGACAGCGAAGTGCGCCAGAGTTTCAATCGGCCCCACCGCAGCGGAAGCCCCGCGGACATTCGCTTCGTGTCGCATCCGGGCGTGAGGCGAGGGTCGTTCGGCGGCGATTAGGCCGGCTCCAACCGCCGGCCTCGCCCATTAACAGAAGAGCTACTTGCGCCGGAGGGGGGATTTGCCGTTGCGGGTACGCGCGTGAAGAACGGTGTTCGGTGCCGCAGCCCCCACTCCACATGCACTGTTTCAAGCTCCTCTTCGTGGCCCTGGCCACCTCCGCGCTCGCGGTCTCGGCGCAATTGTCGCCGCTGACCAACTTCCTCAATACGGGTTTCAACGGCACGGCCGGGGCCACCGATCCCAATTGGGACGCCTATCGGTTTCTCGGCAACCCCGCCTCCTCGGACAACGCCACCGGAGCGACTGGCCTAGACAATTTCCTGAGCTACTGGAACGCCGGTCCGCAGACCCAGCTCGCTACCGCCGAGAACGCGATTCGGTTCTCCAGCGCTTGGGTCGAGCCGACCCCGGCCTCGAATTCGCTTTGGCTCGCGCTCGCGACCAATGCGAGCGACACGGCGATCCATGATCCGAACAACGGTGGCGGCTACGCCTTCATCTACAACCTCGGCGCCAGCCTCGCCTCCTTCGCCAACCTCGCCCAACCGGTCGGCCTCTCGTTCGACCTTCGCGGCGACAACGGTTTCAGTGTCCACCTCCTCAACAAGCCGGGCACCAGTTACCAATCCTTCGCCGGACTCCTGGGCACCACCGGGCAGAACTTCGGCACCAACGCCTCCGCGGCGACCGTGACCTACACCGGCACGATCGACGCCTCGACGCTGCTCGTGGTGCTGCTCAGCAACGACAGTCTCGCGAACGCCAACCCCGGCGGCATCCTCGTGCAGAACTCCTCGGTCTCGTTCTCCGCCATCCCGGAGCCCTCGACCTACGCGATCTCCCTCGGTCTCGCGACGCTCGGTCTCGTCGTTTGGAAACGCCGCCGGCGCCGTTGAAGAGCGGTTTCTCCCTCGCTCACGAGAAGGCCGGGCCGTCACGCCCGGCTTCTTCGTGGGCACCGCCAGCGCATCGCCGCTGCTCCGATCAGCGCCGGTAGTGCAGAATCGTGAACTCCGGCGTGTCGCGCACCACCTCGGGCGCGGCGAACGCGGCCTCGAATTCCGGAAAGAACGCGTCGCCCTCGGCAACGGTGCGTTTCACCCGCGTCACGAAAACCTCCTGCCAAAGCGGCTGCGTGAGCCGGTAGATCTCCGCTCCGCCGCACACCATGATCTCCGCGGCATTCGGCGCGGCGGTGGCGATCTCCTCAAGCGAGCGCACCACCGTCACCCCGGGGATCGTCACCGCGTTTCGACTGAGGACCAAGGTCGTGCGGCCCGGCAATGGCCGGCCGATCGAGTCGAAGGTCTTGCGGCCCATGAGCAGCGTCTTGCCGAGCGTCTGCTGTTTGAACCACTTGAAGTCCTCCGGCAGATGCCACGGCAGCTTGTTGCCCGTGCCGATCACCCGGTTCTCCGCCATGGCGACGATGGCCGTGAAACGCGGCGCGGATTGCGGATTGCGGATTGCGGGTTGCGGACTGGGGGTCTCGGAAGTCACAGGCGGCGAAAGGAAGTCGAAGGTGTTGGAGTGGCGGCGTCAACGCGCCTGCAAAATTCCGCAATCCGCATTCCACAGTCCGCAATTCTCACACGGCGATCGGCGCCTTGATGGCCGGGTGCGGATCGTAGCCGGCGAGCGTGAAATCCTCGAAGCGGAAACCGAAGATGTCTTTGACCTCCGGATTCAACGCCATCGTCGGCAGCGGGCGGAAGTCGCGCGAAAGCTGGAGCTTCGCCTGCTCGAGGTGGTTCGAGTAGAGATGCAGGTCGCCGAAGGTGTGCACGAACTCCGCCGGTTTCAGCCCGCACACCTGCGCGACCATGAGCGTGAGCAGCGCGTACGAGGCGATGTTGAACGGCACGCCGAGGAAGAGGTCCGCGCTGCGCTGGTAGAGCTGGCAGCTCAGTTCGCCGTCGACCACGAAGAACTGGACCATCGCATGGCAGGGCGTGAGCGCCATCTGCTCGATCTCGCCGGGATTCCATGCCGTGACAATGTGGCGACGGCTGTTCGGGTCGCGTTTCAGGCCGTCGATCAGGCGCGCGATCTGGTCGACCGAGGTGCCGTCGGGCCGGCGCCAGTCCCGCCACTGCGCACCGTAGACGCGACCGAGGTTACCGTCCTTGTCCGCCCATTCGTCCCAGATCGTGACCTTGTTGTCGCGCAGGTAGCCGATGTTGGTGTCCCCCTTCAGGAACCAAAGCAGCTCGTGGATGATCGAGCGCAGGTGGAGCTTCTTGGTCGTGAGCAACGGGAAGCTCGTGCGCAGGTCGAATCGCGCCTGCGCCCCGAAGACGGAGTGGCACCCGGTGCCGGTGCGGTCGGCCTTGTAGCGGCCTTTCTCGAGGA
The DNA here is from genome assembly GCA_023446735.1 of Verrucomicrobiota bacterium. GTDB lineage: Bacteria > Verrucomicrobiota > Verrucomicrobiia > Opitutales > Opitutaceae > CAJCBL01. The sequence goes on along the minus strand of JAEXPQ010000322.1, from coordinate 3,583 downwards.
CGAGGTGGAGAAGCTGGTGATATTGCTCCATCGCCCGCCACTCCACTGCGCTCCGCCGCCCGAACCAAGGAAATTTCCGCCCGCAGGGTCGACGCTCCGCCGGTCAACTTGGTCTTGCCGCGTCTCCGCGGGAGGGGAAGCGTCGGGGCCGTCGCCATGTCCGCGCTCTCCTTCCTCAACCTCGCCGGTGCGGGCGCCGCGCTTTTGCTCGCGGTGCGCCTGTTGTCCAGCCCGACCGAGAACCGTCCGGCGGCGCAGGCCCTTGCGGCGTTTCTGGTCTGCGCCGCCCTGTTCGTGTGCGACAATGTCTGTTACGACGAACGGGCCTTCGGCGCCGTGCCGTGGTTCTACGCGATCGCCAACCCCTTCATCGTCGCCCTCGGTCCGGTGTTCCTGCTCTACACCCGCGCTGCCGCCGAACCGGCCTTCGCGTGGTCCCCCGGCAAGCTGCTGCATTTCGCGCCGAGCGCCTTGGTCGCCATGCTCGATCTCCCGGTCTACTTCCTTCCGGCCGAGGACAAGGTCCGCCTGGCCTCCCGGGAGTTCGAGCCTGAGGCGTGGCCGATCATGCTCGCGCTCAACCTCTACCTGATCGGCTACATCGGCGGCGCCTGCTGGAACCTCTGGCGGCGGCGCCAGCGCCTCGCCGAGGAAATCGCCGAGGGGCGTTCCCACCCGGTCCGGGGCCTCGCGGTGCTCGCCTCCTTGGTGTTCGCGATTCTCCTGTTCAGCACCGTAGCCGATCTCACCCCGTGGGCCAAGCAGGGCAACAGCGTCGTGGCTTTCGGTTCCGTCATCGGCGTGTTCTCGCTGCTCTGGACCTTCACCCAACCGACGCGTCTCGTCGTCCCCGTTCCCGTCGTCATCGCCCCGCCGGTCGAGCCGCTCGGCGACGTGGCGTTTTCGCCGGCACCGGTGGCAACCGACCATGGTACGCCGTCGCCCGTGCCCAACGCCCCAGCCGAAGCCCCGCCGCCCTCCATCGCCGATCCGGCATCGCGTCCCGAATCCAAGGAGCGCCGTCTGCCGGATGCCGAGATTGCCCGCATCGCCGATCGTGTGCGCGCCCTGCTCGAACGCGACAAGGTCCATCTCGATCCCGAGCTCTCGCTCCAGAAGCTCGCCGAACAGGCCAAGACCACCCGCCACAACCTCTCGTTCGTCCTGAAGGAGTCCTTCGGCGCCACCTTCTATCAGCTCATCGCCGGTTACCGCGTGCGCGACGCCGCCCAAGCCCTCGCCGCCCCCGAGGCGACCCGCCGCACCATCGCCGACATCGCCTTCAGCTGCGGTTTCAACACCCTCTCCGCCTTCAACGCCGCGTTTCGCGGCCAGTTCGGCGTCACGCCGTCGGCGTTTCGCGACTCTGCAGGGAAAAAGTCCGCGCCAACCACGCCCACCACCTAACCCTGCCTATCAAGCACTTCCGCATCGGTTCCCGACGAATGGGCCCAGTCGTCAGACGCTTGGGCCGCACCGGAAGACCCCCGCTGGTCGTTCGGGTAGTTTCGCATCCGGCAACGCGCCCTCGGCGCCAAGCCGTCTATGCAAAACCAACTCACCGACCCAAGCGTCCCCGCAACTCACACCCGCGCCCTGCCTCGTCGCTGGCTGCCGATCCTGCCTTTCCTGCTGGGCAGCATCGGTTTCTTCCCGCCTCCGCTCCGCGCCGCCCCGCCCGCTGAAGTCTACGTCTTCGGCGACAGCGGTTCCGAGATGGGCAACCTTCTCGCACTTCCGGAGTTCGCCCCCGGCGCCCACGCGCCCTACTGGCGCGGCCCCGACGGTTTCATCCGCCACGCCTCCGGCCCAAAATGGGTCGAGCTGCTCTTCCCCGGCATGCGGGTCAGCAGCGATCCCAAGCGCACCGGCGAACGGGTCAACTACGCCTACGACGGCGCCATGACCAACGAGTGGATCGGCGGCTTCCCGACCTCGATCCCCGCCGGTCTCCTCAGCCAGGTGGCAGCGTTCGAAGCCGAAGTCGCCACCGGCCGGCTCCACCCGCGTGGCGACAGCGCCATCGTCATCGATATCGGCCCCAACGACTACTTCGAGGGTATCCTCCAAGGCACCAACCCGGCCGACACCTCGCGCACGGCCGCTGCCAACATCGCCACCGCCATCCGTCGCGTCGCCAGCGTCGCCCGTTCCAAACCGGGAGCCACGGGCCAGCCGCTCGCCGTCTTCGTCAACGACCTGCCCGACTTCTCCGCGGCACCGCTGTTTCTCGCGCTCTACAAATCGCTGCCGCCCGAGTACGCCGAGCTCAACCGCCGCTATCTCGCAGACGCCGCGGACCACGGCCGCACCACGATCGATGCCGGGCTGCGCGCCCTCGGTCGTGAACTCGGCGACTCGGTCAACCTTGTCACCCTGCCGGGCAACACGCTGTTCACCGCCATCCGGGAGAACCCGTCGGCCTTCGGCTTCACCAACATCACCGATCCGGTCTACGACGACGAGACCGACACCCTGCTCGTCACCGACACGGCCGCCGCCGAGAAGCACCTCTTCGTCGACTGGCTGCACCTCACCGCCAAGGGCGAGCGGCTCATGGCCGACTACTTCGGCCAGGTCGTCGACTCGATCCAAGGCCGCCCGCAACAACGGCTCGCGCGTCTGGCCGACTCCGGCCTCGCCAGCGCCGAAATCTTCTCGAGCCAGCTGCTCGATGCACCCCGCACCACCTCGGCTCGCCACTGGAGCGGCATTGTCGACATCTCCAACGGTTATCGGCGCGCGACCCTTCCCGGCGACGAGGGGCACTGGGAGACCTTCCCCACCAACGTCACCGTGGGCTTCGAGCACGCGCCCAGTAGTGACCAAGCATGGGGACTCGGCGCCACGCTCGCCAGCGCCCGCACCTGGGTCGACGACAAAGCCCTGCGCGCCGACCTCGCCGGCGGCGGCCTCGGCCTGTTCGCCCGCCGCGACCTCGGCTGGGCCACGCTCCGCAGCTCAGTGACGTGGACGCGCCTTGCCGGCAAAGTCCGCCGCGACCCGCGCATTCCGACGATGAAAGCAGAAGGGCGGACCCACGACACGATCTGGGCCGGCGACACCGCGCTCGTCCGCACGATCGCCGTCCGGGATTGGACCGCGGAGTTCGAAGTGGGCGCCCGCTTGGCCGAGGCCGAGATCTCCGCCTACTCCGAACACGGTGCGCCCGGCCTCGATCTGCGCTTCGAGAAGTTCACGCGCGAATCCGCGCAACTCCGCGTCGCCGCCTCGCTACGTCCCGCGACCTGGCAACTGGGTGCGGTCAGCCTCCAACCCGGCCTCCGCGTGTCCGCCGCCTATGAGGTCGGCGACGCGCACACCGCCGTGCAAGCCCGGCTCCTCGGCAACACTGCTGCCCCAACCTTTGGTTACGCCGACCACGGCCGCCGCTGGCGCCTCGGCGCGGCGCCCGAGCTCGTCCTCGGGCTCCCGCGTGAGCTCACCCTCGCGTTGCGCGGCCGCTTTGAGACCGACACCGCCGATCGCCACGAAACCGGTGTCACGATCGAACTGAGCCGCAGGTTCTAGCGCACGCCCTGCATGCCGCCGGCGGCCCCCGCCCGGCCCCCCCCCCCCCCCC
>JAEXPQ010000237.1 GCA_023446735.1 Verrucomicrobiota bacterium | reverse complement strand
CCTTTCGCTCACGATCGACCCCGACATCTTTACCGCGCAGGTCGCCGCGGCGCGCACGTTCACGATCTACGAGGACATCGAGGAGCTGCTCAAGATGGGCAAGATCCGCGGCGGCAGTCTCGACTGCGCCGTCGTCATCCGCGGCGACAAGGTGATCTCGAAGGAGCCGTTGCGCTTCAAGGACGAGTTCGTCCGCCACAAGATTTTGGACATCATCGGCGACGTGATGCTGCTGGGGCGGCCGCTCAAGGCGCACATCATCGCGATCCGGCCCGGTCACGCCATCAATTCCGAGCTCACCAAGATCCTCTTCGACCGCCTGCAGGAGCAGAAGAAGGGCAAGCCGAAGGCCGAGAAGCCGAGCAACAAGGTCATCCTCGAGACGGAGACCACGCTCGATATCCGCCGGATCCTCGACATGGTGCCGCACCGGTACCCGTTCGTGATGATCGACCGCGTGGTCGAAATGAAGAATCCCGACGAGCTGGTCGCGCTCAAGAACGTGTCGGTCAACGAGCCGTTTTTCCAGGGCCACTATCCCGGCAATCCCGTGATGCCCGGCGTGCTCCAGATCGAGGCGATGGCCCAGGCGGCCGGTCTGCTGCTGCTGCGCCGGGTCTCCGCCGAGGGCAAGACCGCGCTCTTCATGAGCGCGGACAAGGTGAAGTTCCGCAAGGCCGTCCGCCCGGGCGACCAGCTGCTGATCACGGTCAAGATGACCAAGAACCGCGGCAACAAGATCTGCACCGCCGAGGCCACCTGTACCGTCGACGGCCAGGCCGTCTCCTCGGGCGAGCTCATGTTCGCCCTGGTCGACAACAGCGAAGTCGACTGAACCGCCCCCGCCCGCCGCGTCCCGCGTCCCGCGTCCCCACACCGCCGATGCCCTCGCAGATCCATCCCACCGCCATCGTCGACCCCTCCGCGCAGCTCGGCGCGGAGGTCGTGATCGGTCCCTACGCCTTCGTCGGCGCCGGCGTCCAGCTCGGCGCCGGCACCGTGCTGCACCACCACGCCACGGTGGAGGGCAACACCGTGCTCGGCACCGGCAACGAGGTCTTCCCCTTCGCCTGCGTGGGCCTGAAGACGCAGGATCTCAAATACAAGGGCGGTCACCCCGGCACGCGCATCGGCGACCGCAACGTCTTCCGCGAGTTCTGCACCGTGCACGCCGCCACCTACGACGGCGACTTCACGACGATCGGCTCGGACAACACCTTCCTCGCCTACACGCACGTCGCGCACGACTGCCGGGTGGGCGACGATGTGGTGATGAGCAACAACGCGACGCTCGCCGGCCATGTGACCATGGGCAGCCACGTGGTGATGGGCGGTTTCTCCGCGGTGCACCAGTTCAGCCGGATCGGCGACCGGGCGATGATCGGCGGGATGAGCCGGGTGTCGCAGGATGTGCCGCCGTTCATGATCATCGAGGGCAACCCGGCGGTGGTGCGGGCGATCAACAAGGTCGGGCTGGAGCGCGGCGGCTTCACCCTCGAGCAGATCGAGCACGTGAAGACCCTCTTCCGCATCTTCTTCCGCGACGGGCTGAATCGCACGCAGGCGTTGGAGAAGATCCTCGCCACCGAGATCGCCGGCGCAAGCGAGGTGGCGGCCTTCATCGCCTTCGCCGAGAAGAGCGAGCGCGGCCTCACTCCGGGCGCGAAGTAGCGCGCGGGCATGGTGAGGCGACGGAGCCTCGGGCCGTCGCTCGCCCAAGCCCCGAGGAGGAGGCGGCGGGCGCAAGCCGCCGGCGCAGACCAGTCTTCACGGACCGGTGACGAGAAAGTCGGTGATGTCCACGCCGTTCTGCACGAGGTGGCCGGCGATCGCGGCGGCGGGGGCGCTTTGGCCGGAGGAACCCTGGCCGGCCGCCATCGTGACTCCGACGATTCCGGCGACCGCGATGGCGGCGCCGTTCGGTTGCTGGAGGCTGCTGCCGGCGATCCGGACCTCGGCGGTGCCGTCGGTGGCGAAGACCAGTTGGGGCTGGCCGGCGCTTGTGGCGGAGATCGCGTGAACGGCGACCCGACCGATGGTCGCGACCGTGGGGGCGTGGAGCCCGATCGGGCCGGCGTCGCCGGAGAAGCGGGCGTTGCCCAGGTACAATCCGCCAAGGCCGCGATCGGTCGAGTCGAGCCCGAGCGCACGGATGTCGGCCCAGCCGTCGTAGGCGACGTCCGCGCGGGTGACCCCGGGGTTGGTCAGACGCCCGACGGAAAAGATGGACATGTGGGTGTTCGCGTCGGCGCCGACGAGGATGATGGTCGGGTGCCCCTGCATGTAGTGGACCCCGGGCTGGTTGTAGAGCGTCGGCGTCTTGGGCCCCGAGGGGTTCTCCAGCACGACGGTGAGCGCGCCGGCTCCCGACATCTCGACCTGCACGATGTCACCCTCCGGATCGAGCAGCGAGACGCGCGCGATCTGTCCTGGATCGGCGGTGATGGTGCCGGCGGCACCGTCGAGGAGGAACTGGTCGTAGATGTTGCCGTTGGGGTGGCGGATGTTCTGCCACTCGGGCCGAGTGGTCACGGCTCCGGCGGTCCGGCCGGCCGGACGAAGCCCGACCACGATCGGTGCGCCCAAGGTCCGGCGGATGCCGTCGGCGACCTCCGCCTGGTAGAGGCCGGCCGCGGCGGACGAGACCGCCGCGAGATCCAGGGTCGACGAGGTGGCGCCCGCGATCGCGGTGCCGTTCTTGAGCCAGCGGCAGGTGGCGGCGGCGGTGGTGTCTTCCGTGGTGATTGAAAGCCGGACACTGGATCCCGGCGCGGCTGCCTGCGCATCGGTTTGGCGCACAATCTTCGGCGGCACGACCACGGTCAGGGTCACTTCCTGGCTGGTGGTTCCGCTATCGTTGTCGGCGACGTAGCAGTAGTACTTTCCCGAGTCGGCGGCGGTCACGGCGTGGAACTGGTAGGGACCGTTGGTGTTGGCCAGGACCTGGGTGTCCTTGTGCCAGATATAGTGGAGCGCATCGGCGCCCATGGCGGAGATCGTGAATTGCCCGCTGCCTCCCTCGGGGAGCACGAGATCCTGCGGCTCCTTCGTAATGACCGGTTCCACGCTGGCGGTGCCGACCGTGAGCAGGCCGAGCCCGCTCCAAGCTGTCCCGGCGCTGTTGGCCACGAGCACGGAATAATAGCCGGCGGCGGACGCCTGGAGGTTGGTCAGGGTGAGCTCGCTGCCGGTGGCGCCGGCGATCGCGTGGCCGTCGGTGAACCACTGGTACGTCAGCGGAAGGGTGCTGGTGGCGGTGACGGCGAAGGTCGCCGCGCCCCCGACGGGCGCGAGGCGGTTCGGGGGCTGGCGGACGATGACCGGCTTCTGGGCGGCGACTGTCAACGTTGCGTCCTGGCTGCGGACCGAGCCGGCCGCGTTCGCGACCAGCACCGAGTAGGCGCCGGCGTCCGCGGCGTCGACGTTGAGGAGGCGCAGCGTTGCGCCCGTCGCTCCCGGAATCGCAACGCCCTCCTTGGCCCATTGGAAGGAGGGCGGGGGTGTCCCGGAGGCGGCTACGGCGAATTCGACCGCGGAGCCGGGATCGATGCTGCGTGCGGCCGGCTGGGTGATGATCGTCGGGGCTTTGGGGGCGAGGGTGATCGCGATCTCCATGCTCGAGTTCGGCGCGGTGCCGGACTCCGCGATGGGTTTGATCGTGATGCCGGCGGCCGAATCGGTGACCGTCTGGTTGATCGCCACACCGGCGTCCTTCGGATCGGTGCCGGGGGTGTTGGTGTCGATCAGCGAGGTTCCCGGGTTGTACAACTCCTCGGCGCGCACGAGGTAGGCGGCGTGCTGGATTGCGGCTTCGGCGGGGTAGTTGCGCCGACAGGAAACCCAGTACGCCCGCTGGTCGCCGCAGGGGATGCGCAGCGCGAGCGGTTCGGTTTTGGCACCGGCCGCGGAATAGTCGAAGGCGGCGACCCGGTGGGTGCCGGACTCGACCACCGTGCGGACGTGGCACTCGTCGAGCCACCCCATGCGGTATTTGAAGAACGGATTGAAGTCCTGCGCTTCGGTGAGGTAGCCGGATTGCCCCATCGGGTCGAACAGGTCGCCCTGGTTCACCGCCGAGCCGGCGGCGCTAGTCGAACTGCCGTCGGTTACTTGCCAGAGATTGGCGTGGAGCAGGCCCATTGTGTGACCGAGCTCGTGGATCAGCAGGAAGGCGTTGAAGTACTCGGTGCCGTTGACCCAGACGCCGCGGCCATGCACGTCGGAGAGACCGGCGAAGGACATCTGTGAGCCGGGCACCGTGGGCGCGGCGAGGCGCTTGAAGCCGACCACGACGCGGTCGAACGCTTTGGGGTCGAACTCGGCGGCGGCGGCAGCGCAGGCGTCGTCGAGCAGTTCGTTGGCGAGGCCGCCGGTCGCATAGGTTGCGGCTGTGCGGGGCAGGCGATAGGTGCGCGGAGCGACGGCGGCGACGAGCGAGAGGCGTCCGTAGCTGGCGCGCGCGTAGAAGGGGGCGACGGTGCGATCGAAGAGGCTCTGGACGGTCGCGGCGTCGGCGGGGGCGCCGGGCAGGTCCGCGAAATCGACGAGGAGGACCAGAACTTTCTTGGTCCCTTGGGTCCACAGGTCGACCCGCCGGCCGATCGGTTCGGTTGCGGCGGTGCGCGCGGTAAATGGATCGATGGCGACGCTGGCCAACTCGGCAGGCTCCGCCTCCGGCCCGCTCTCTGCCGCCACGAGGCGGCGCTCGGTCTCGGCGCGGGCGGTGGCATCGGCAAAGCGATAGAGGCGGCCGCCCATCTCGGCCCAGGCATAGGCGGAGCTGGAGGGGGCGTCGCCGGCCAGATCGATGAAGGGCTCGCCGGCAAGCGGGGCTCCGAGCCCATCGCGGGGCCCCAGAACGGAGGCGCGCAGGGCGAGGGCGCCGTCGAGCGCGACGCCGGCGAGCGGGATTCCCCGCTTCGTGCCTTGGGCGAGGCGGCGGCCGTAAACGAAGGCTTGGTACCGGTTGGAACCGAGGCGGACGGTGCGTCGGAGTTCGGCAGCGCCGTCGGGGCCGGCCGGCTCGGAGGCCTGCAGGAGGAAGTCGCCGAAGCCGGAGACGGGCCGTTCGAGTTGGGCGAGGATCGCGGGTGGCAGGAGTTCGCGTTCGAGCGGGGAAACCGCCGCGGCGAGCGCGCGGGCGGGATCTGTGCGGATGAGCAGCGCGATCTGTTCCCGCCGCAACGAAGCCCAGTGCAATCCTTCGCGGCCGAGAGAGGGGCGCAACAGCTCGGGCGCCGCGACGAACCGCTCGAGCCAGGCCGCAAAACCACCGACTGCGTCGATCTGCTCCTGGCCGACGGGCGGGGCGGCGTCCGCGGCTTCCCCCGTCGGCCAGGAGCAGGCAAGAAGGAGGGCCAGGGCGCAGCCGACAGGCAGCAGGCGCGCTTGAGGGCGGCGGACCGCAGCGAGCCGGGACGGGGCATGCGGACGACACGAATTCGTCATGCGTGGATTGTGCGGGCCGCCGTATTCGGCGAAAGCGAAAACCCGGCCCGGTCTCGTGCCGCTCTGGACGCCGATTGGGTCAGGAGCCCCGCGACAGTCCTGTCCGGACCGCCGGCGGCTTCGCTCGCGTCCTTCATGGCGCTGGCCAGCGCGGCGACGAACCGGTTCAACGACTCGGTGCGCTCCAGCAGCGAGCGCGGATCGCGAAGGAAGGCAACGCAGAGCACGAAGACGACGGAGTGCGCGACGCGTTTGGTGGCAAGCTTGTCCTCCGGAGCGCGGTCGAAGGCGCGTCGCTATTTCACGGTTACCCAGACGGATCCGGCATCGAGCGAGGTGCCGGTCGCGGTGATCCGGTACTCGCCGGGCGCGGCGCCGGGCGCGACGGTAAACTGGATCGTGGCGCGGCCTTCGGCGGTGACGGCGCTCGGCGCAAACGATGCGGGCAACGAAGTGGCGACGTTGAGCGTGCGAGTGTAGCCAGTGACGCGGGCGCCCCACTCGTCGGTGAGGTAGAGCTGGAGCGTGAAGCTTTCGCCGGGGGCGACAGTGCCGCGGTCGACCTGCGCGAGCACTGCGTACGGGGCGCAACTGGAAGTGTGGCCGCCGAGGATCACGTAGCCCTGGAAGGTGTCGCTGCCGTAGCGCTTGTACCAGAAGCGCGCTTCGGGGTGGGCGGGGACGGTGGTGGCGGTGATGCGGACCGAGCCGCTGAGCGTGCGTAGCGCCTCCGGGAGTTTGGCGACGCCGACGGGATCGTCGAAGATGCTGCCGAGCGGGACCCAGGTGCCGAGGCCGTCGAGGGATTTGTAGACGGAGCCGTTCTGCCGGTAGGCATAGTAGGCGCCGTGGCGCCATTCGGAGAAACGCGTATCGCTCGGCCAAGTGCCGAAGGCGGCCCATTCGGTGCCGGTCCAGCGGTAGGTGCCGTTGATCGTCACGACGCCGGCGCCGTCGATCGTGGCGATGTTGCCCATGATCGAGGTGACGGACGGGGCGGTGGCGAGCGCCTGGTGTTCGGCGTAGGTCATCGGCAACGGCGGAATGGTGGCGGAGCCGGTGGTTTTCACGACGCAATGGGCGTCGATCTCGTCGCCGTCGATGGTTTCGCCGAGGTCGGTGCCGTCCATGGCGTAGAAGCGGTCGACTCCCGGGACGAAGTAGGCGTGGTAGAGGTTCTTCGAGAAACCGTTGTGGTAGTTGTAGACGAGGGTTCCGCTGGCGTTGAAGTAGAGGTCGATGCCGGCGGCGAGTGTCCAGACGAAGTGGAAACGCTCCGGCACGCCGGCGCGCGGCGGTTCGGCGATCACCTGCGTGAGGTACGGCTCGGTGAGGAAGTCGGTGAGGTTGCGCCGGGTGATGCCGACCTTGGCCGCCTCCCAGGTGAGGCCGTTGTCGGTGGACTTCACGTAGATCTGCGAACGGAAGGCGACGCGGTAGCTGGTTCCGTTGTAGGTGTAGGTGGGTTCGTTGGCGCTGGTGGGGACGGCGCGCGTGAAGTAGTACAGCGTGCCGTTGCGGGCGACGAAGGCCTTCGGGTACTCGCCCTGGATGAGCGCGGTGCCGGCACGGCCGTAGAGACCGGCGCCGCCCAAGCGGAGCCGTTGCGTGGTGAAAGGGCCGGCGATGGTGCCGGGCGAGTCGAAGCGGAAATGGAAATTACAGTGCGGATCGACGCCGCCGAGGCTGCGCTGGTTGACGAAGAAGACGTGGATGTACCCGTCCTGCGTGCGCACGATCTGCGGGTAGCTGTGGCCGTCGTTGGTGGTGCTGTTGGCGCTGAACAGGAAGAGGGGGAACGGGCCGTCCTGGGTCTTCGTGGAGTGGTTGTAGGAGAAGACGTAGATGCCGGCATCGGCGACGGCGGTGCCGCCGAGGTAAGTGGCGAAGGTGGTGTTGGATGCGGGATCGTAGACGCTGTCGGCCATCGGGCGGGCGTTGTCGAAGACGCCATTGGGCACGGCGGCGGCGATGGACCACCGGGTGTCGGTCGCGCGCTGCGCCTCCTCCCAGCCGGTGAGGCCGTTGGCGTCGGAATCGCGGTCGCTCACGACCACGCGCCAGAACTCGCGGTTGGTGGCGGGCGAGTTGGCGGCGCGCACGGTGGGCGCGAGATCCTCGTTCTGGCCCGTGTACTCGGGCGGGAGGGGCGACCAAGTCCGCAGATCGGGCGAGGTCTCGAGGCGGTACTGTTTACCGATCACGCCGCGCCAGCGTAGACGAACCTCGCCGGTGTCGCTCCGCTCGGTGGTGGCGGCGAAGCGACTGGCGGCGTCGAGCGGGTCGGTGCCGGCGAGTGACTCGGCGAGATTGGCGGCGCCATCACCGTCGGGGTCGGCGGACGGGGCGCCGGCAGTGGGGTAGAACGCGGCCCAGATGTCGGAGAGGCCATCGGCGTTCTGGTCGAGGATGGCGCGCAGGGGCGTGGTGCAGAGGAGCGCGACGAAGCCCGCGTGCCGCAGGCGTAGCGTGGAGAGCATGGTGTGGAGGGCGCAAGCGGCCTCCACCGCCTGCGTGCCTCCAGCGAACCGCGGCCGCCGAGCGCGTGCAATGGCACGAATGCCAAAGGCCCGTGAAAGCGGGCGGGCGTACGGGGCGGAACGAGTTCGGCTCGGCCGCGGAAGCGGGCGGCGATGCGTTCGTAACGCCAGCGCAGCAGTCCCCAAGCGGTTCGCGCGGTGAGGCTCGCCGACGGTCTCGTTCGGCGCGCGAGGCGGAGCGGCCGCACCGCCCAGCCACGGGGGCGGCGGGGCTCAGTGAGCCGCGGTGGGGGAGAAGTGGGTACCGTGCGGCGGGTGGCAGCCGCGGAGATTGGTGTCGATCTTGCAGATGTGGCTGCTGAGCCAGTCACCGAGGAGCTTCTTCACGTCCTGCGCGAGTTCGGCGGTGGGGCCGTGCTGGTGGGCGGATTGGACGAGGGCCTGGTAGTCGCGCAGGAAACGGGCGTGGGCTTCCTTGTTCTGGGTGGCGACCGGGCAGCGGTGCGAGGCCATGATGCCCTCCTCGTGGGCGAAGTGGTCCTGGGCATACTCGCCGAGGTAGTTGAGCTGGCGCATCAGCTCGTCGCCGCCGCGGCCCTTCTGTACGGTCTCGTGCACGGCGTTGATCAGGTCGATGAGCCGCTGGTGCTGCTCGTCGATCGACTGCACGCTGGTGGACATCTTGGCCTGGTCCCACAGGATGACGCCGCGGCCCTTGGCGCGGGGGGCGGTGGCGGCCTTGGCGTTCTCGCCGAGGAAAGTCATGAGCTGCTCGATGGCCTCCTTCAGGTCGGTGGTCTGGCGCATGAGGTCCTTGGCGGCGCCGGCGTTGTCCTGCGCGCTGGCGGCGTTGGTCTGCGTGACCTTGTCGATCTGGGCGACGGCCTCGTTCATCTGGGTGATGCCCTGCGCCTGTTCGCCGGAAGCGCTGGCCAGCTCGGCGGCCAGTGTATCCAAATCACGGGCTTTCGCCATGATGTCGTTGAGGGTGAGGGCGACCTTGGTGCTCAGTTCGACGCCGCGGGTGGTGTTGTGGACGGCGCCTTCGATCTTGCCGGCGGTCTCGCGGGCGGCCTGGGCGCTGCGCTGGGCGAGGTTCCGCACCTCCTCGGCGACGACGGCGAAACCGGCGCCGGCCTCGCCCGCGCGGGCGGCCTCGACGGCGGCGTTGAGGGCGAGGATGTTGGTCTGGAAGGCGATCTCGTCGATCGTGCGGATGATGGCGGAGATTTCGTTGCTGGAGGTCTTGATGGTCTCCATCGCGCGGCTCATCTCCTCCATGTCGTGCACGCCGCGCTCGGCCACGTTGCGGGTCTCCTTGGCCAGGTTGTTGGCGCGCTGCGCGTCGTCGGCATTGCGCTTGGTCATGCTGGAGATCTCCTCGATCGTGGCGCTGGTTTCTTCGACCGAGGCGGCCTGGGAGTTGGCGCCGTCGGCCACTTCGGCGCTGGTCTCGCTGATGCGGCGCGCGACGGCGGAGGTAATCACGACGTTGGCGTGCATCGAGACCACCGACCGGAGGATGCCGCTGGAGATGGAGCGGCCGACCCAGATGCTGAGCGCGAGGGCGGCCACGAGGAGGGCGAGCCCGCCGGTGATCAGCACGGTGGCGACGCGGCTGTTGGACTGGCGGACATCGGTGAGGGCGTCGTCGAATTGTTTCTTCTGGCCGGTGACGAACCGCTCGAGTTGGTCGGTGAGGACCTTGGCGGTTTTGTCGAACTCGCCCATGAAGCGGTTGCCGGCGGCGGTGCCATCCTTGGCATAGAGTTCCGCCATCTTCAGGCCGTTGTCCCAGTAGCCGGCGAAGCTGGTTTCGATCGCGGCGAGTGCGCGCAGTTCGTCGGTCTCGTGGTCGGCTTCCAGCAGGGCGCGGCAGCGCTGGAGGTTCTCCAGGAAGCTCCGGCGGTGTTCCTCGGCTTCCCGGAGGCCGTCGCCCAAGCCGTCCTGCCCGCGTGTGGCGGAATAGTCCGTGAGGAACTGTTGGATCTGGACGACGTCGAATTGGAGGCGCCGGGCGACCTCGATCTCGGCGGCGTACTGATTTTGGGTGAGGTTGATCTGACGGTTGGTGCTGCGGACGAGGAAGAACAGCAGGATCACACCGAGGATGAGCCCGAGCAACGGCAGCGCGCTCAGGAGGACGAGCTTGGCCTTGATGGACATGGTAGAGGTAACCCTCTATCGGCCGGCGGCTGTGGAATTGAAGCGGGTGGCGGTGCGGGCAACGCGCTTCCCAGAGAAGGCACGGTGGTGCGGAGTGCGGTTGCTGCATGCGCCGTCCTCGCGGAGAAAGGGACGACGGCACCACCCAGCTGCGGGGTAAACGGCGCGGTGGGCGGACGCGGCGGGCACGAAAAAGGGCCGGTCGGAGACCGGCCCGGAAGGGGAGAGACGCAACGGCGGCGCGGCGTGGTTACTTCTTGTAGACGGCTTTCGGGTCGAACTTCGGCTGGCCGAGGAACTCGAGGGCGAAGCTCTCCTTGTTCGCGAGGCGGCGGTAGAAGCAGGACTCGTAGCCGTTGTGGCAGGCGGCGCCCACGCCGGCCTGTTCAACCTTGATGAGGATCACGTCCTGATCGCAGTCGGTGCGGAGTTCCTTCACGAGCTGGACGTTGCCGGACTCCTCGCCCTTCAGCCAGAGCTTCTTGCGCGAGCGGCTCCAGTAGGTGGCCTTGCCGGTCTTGAGGGTATGGGCGAGCGACTCGGCGTTCATGAAGGCGAACATCACGACCTCGCCGGTGCGGATGTCCTGCGCGATGCAGGGGATGAGGCCTTCGGCGTCGAACTTCGGCTGGAAGGTCTGGCCGAGCTCGATCTCGGCGGTGGCGGTGCGGGCGGGGAACGGAACGAACGTACTCATTGGGAAAAGGGTCGATGGAAGGGGGACGGCACGCGGGCGCGCGGGTTCAAGCGGGGGAGCGGCGGGTCAACCGACGTTCTTGGGCGGGAGCGCGGGGTTGTCGTGGAGGCGGCGCAGGTAATCGAAGGAGTAGAGGCCGGTGCGGTGGCCGTCGCTGAACTCGAAGTTGAGGGCGTAGTTGCCCACGCGGCTCCAGCGCAGGACGGTCACGCCGGGAAACGCGGTGCGCGGGTCGCCGCCGATCTGCCGGCCGAGCACATCGCGCTCGCCCATGTTCTCGGCGCTGGGGGAGGCGGCGCGGAGGAATTCGCCGGCGAAATAGCTCTCCACGCCGTCGCTCCACCGAATGGCGACTTCGTGGCCGATGAGCTGGATGTCGGAGGGCGTGAGCATGCGAAAGGCGGGCAGCGTAGGTCGGGAGGGGCGCAGGAAAAGCGAAATCCCACCGGCGAGCGGATCGCGCGGTGGGATTCGGGGGAGGGGGATCGCGGATGCGCTCCCGGGGAGAGGGCTCAACGCCGGCGGAAGCGCCGGTGCAGCGCGAGGGCGAGGAGGGCGCCGGCGCCGATCAGGCCGTAGGTGGAGGGCTCGGGGACCTCGAAGTCCTGCTCGAGGTTGAAGACGATGGCAACCTTGTCGCTGCCGTTGTCGTTCTCGAAGCAGTCGGTGAAATGCCCGGAGTGCCGGCCCGGGGTCGACGCGGTGCCGAGGCCGCCGGTCTGCTGGAAGCGGAAGGACATGTCGTAGATATCCGGATCCGCGTCGCGGAAGAAGAAGTCGAGCGGGTTGAACGTGGCGGCGTTGAACGACGGGGTGTTGAAGGTGAAGAGGAACTTCGCGCCGTAGCCGGCGGCGAGGCCGTTGCCGGGGTTGCCGCCGTTGACGTTGCCGGAGGCGGCGGTGCCTGCGTCCATGTAGAACTGATTCGCGCCGCCGCCGCTGAGGTCGTAATTCTGGGCGAGGGAGAAATTGATGGGGTCGAGACCGGCGGGTCCGGCGTTGAGGGCGGAGCTGGCCCAGGACGCGAAGGAGGTGGCCTGGAGGTTGTCGGGGTTGGTCTCGAAGCCGAAGCCCATGAGGGTGCCGGTGCCGAAGTAGAGGGTGTCCTGCTCGTCGCCGACGCCGACCGTGCGCCAGCCGCCGGAAAGATTTGTCACGGAGATGGCGAGACGCTTGGCGGCGGTGTCGAAGTCGAGGCTGAGGCGGGCGCCGGCGCCCTGGTTTTCGGTGGTGAAGACGCCGAGGTCGTTCACGCCGCGGAAGGCGAACGTGAGGTTGGTGGCGGTGCGTTGCTCGATCCAGAGCTGCCCGAAGGCGGCGATGGGGAGGATCGAGAGCGCGAGAAAGAACAGGTGGAGTGGGCGCCTTTTCATACCCGACACGTTACGCTGCGCGGGGGGCGATCGCTATCGGGGTTGGCCTGATTGGCGGGTCCGGCGGGAGCTTGTGACGGGGGTTTGGCCCCCGGGTAATCACCCCAGTGGCCCATTCGCGCGGGGGCTTTTCGGGATGAATCCCGCACCACGGTCGAGGGAGTGGCGCGGGGCGGCGGAGGTACGGGGGCGCGCGCCTTCTGGCCGCGAAGGGGGACGCGGGAACGGGCCGGGGGGCGGTGGCGGCGCGCGGGGACTCTGCGGGATGAATCCCGCACCACGGTCGGAGGGGGGGCGCTTGGGCGCGGGGTGCTAGCGGGACTGGCGTTGCGCGCGCGCGGCGCGGCGCAGTTCGTGGGCCTTGGCGACGGAGAGAAATTCGTAGAAGCCGTGGAGGCGGGCGAAGTAGTAGCCGGCGCGCCCATCGAGGAAACCGAGCTGGAAGAGGTAGACGTAGAGGAAACGCAGCGTCGGGCGGAAGGGCAGATGGCGCGACCAGGCCTTGAGGCGCCGGCGCCAGGAGACGGCTCCGGATTGCAGGCCCGGATCGGCGGAGCGGCCGAGCGTGTCCTCGAGGGCGAGGCGGGCCTCCCAGTTGGAGTAGCGGTTGTGCTTCTCGACGAAGACATCGACGGACGGGAAGGCGTAATGGTCCATCTCGGAGCGGAGCCGCGCGGTGGCGCCCTGCACGACGATGTGCTCGTGGACTTCGTTGTCACCGCTGCCGGTGGCGCCCTGGACGAGGCGCTCGTAGCGGCCGAGGCGGTGGCGGAAGAGCCGGAGGTTCCAGTTCGGATAGTAGGAGTGGCGCAGCCATTGCCCCATGAACATGAAGCGGCGGTTGATCCAGTAGCCGTTAATTGGATTCGCCGGGTCGGTCACGATGGCGCGGAACTCCGCCTCGGTCTCGGGCGGGAGGACCTCGTCGGCGTCGAGGATGAAGACCCAGTCGTGGCGGAAGGGGATGTTTTCGAGGGCCCAGTTCTTCTTTTTCGGCCAGGTGCCGTTGAAGGCGAACTGCACGACGCGGGCGCCGTGGGCCTCGGCGATGGCGGGGCTGCCGTCGGTGCTCTGGGAGTCGACCACGACGATCTCGTCGGCCCACGCGACCGCCTGGAGGCAGCGCGGCAGGTTGGCGGCTTCGTTCTTGATGGGAACCAGGATGGAGACCGGGACTCGCGCCATGGGCGAGGGGCTAGCAGCGCGGGCGCGGTCCGTCATGCTTTCTTTTCGGTCCGGCATGCGGAAACGGCTTTCTCCCTGCGGGTTGAGGGAAACCCCGATGCCGCGGCTCGGGTTCCGGTGCACCCCTCAAACAGGCCCGGTCCGATTTCGGCGCGGCGGGGGCTGTGGTACTCTGGGACCCGAGACAACCGGTGGAGGCTCACAACCACCATCACTTCAAAACACATACCCGGAAAACATATGAAAAACCTGCTGATTCCCGCACTGTTCCTGGCGGCGGCCTCCTCGTACGGCGCGCTCTCCACGGCAACGGGTGGTCGTTTGACCGACTACACCAACTGGTTCGGTCCCTTCGGTGTCGCGTCCGACGCGAACTACCTCGGCGTTCCCTATCCCAAGTTGAATACTCCTCCCGGATCGGGGGTGGGCAACATCGACACGGTGAACCGCGACTGGAGCGGCTGGACGAAGAACTTCCCGGTCGGTCTGCTCGGTCCGATCTCCAACACGAGCGCGACGGACAAGCTCATCGTCGAGACCCTGTTCCTCGGTGAGACCGCGGGCTGGTGGGACGATTGGGGCTATCGGCTCAACGGCACCGACTACCTGCTCGCCGACGGCGTGCAGACCATCGGCGGCGGCACCAATCGCTGGTTTGGCGACTTCCAGTACTTCACCCTCAACCCGGGCGAGACGCTGGACTTCTTCGTGACCGGCAGCGAGGTCCGGACACAGGACGGCGTGATCACGACGGGCGGCGTCAATGGCGGCCGGTATTATGTCTTCGACAAGAGCCTGAATACGCCGATCGGCGCGACCGACCACTCGTACTTCGGCACCATGACCCCGCTGACGAGCGTGCGCGGCCCCGCGTATCTCGGCAATGAGGACGGCACGATCCCGTTCACGGTGGTGGCGTTCGAGGACCAGCACGTGGGCAGCGACAAGGACTTCAACGACTTCATCTTCGCCTTCCGCGCGGGGTACGACATCCCGCAGGGCGGCGTGCCGGAGCCGTCGACCTACGGTCTGATCGGCGCGGCCGCGTTGCTCGGCCTGGTCGGGTACCGGCGCTTCAAGAAGCAGGCCTGAGCGCCCGCTGAAGCGAACTCGGAAAATTCGAAAGCCCCCGTCCGGCGCGGACGGGGGCTTTCTTTTGCTTGGAGCGGATCGGGGCTGGGCCGTTTTAACGGCCCCAGAATTCAAGTTCGGAGAGCTGCGTGGTCGTGCCCGACTTGCAGACGATATCCAAACGGTAGTGGAGGTAGGCGGCGGAGGCCTGGGCGAGGACGAAGTCGCGCACGAGATAGCGGGTGGCGAAGGTCTCGGCGGTGCGGGTCTCGATCACGGTCCAGGTCGTGCCGTCGTTGGAGCCGCTGAGCGTCCAGTTGTAGGGGTCGCGGCTCGGGTAGTCGTTGGCCGAAGTGATCGAATAGGACTCGAGCGAGCGGGGGGTGCTGAAGGAGACCCGGACCCAGGTCGGGCCCACGTTGTCGAGCCACTTGGTGGTCGTCTTGTTGTCGAAGGCCTTGGCGATGCCTTCGGTGGTGCTGATCTGACCGCGGGCGGCGTAGGAGGTCGGCACGAGCTCGACGAGCGGGCTGGCGGTCTCCTCGGCGGAATCCGGCGCGGCGACGACGGCGGAGGCGACGGTGAGGGTGGCGGCGGCGCTCGTGAGCGTGCCGGCGGAGTTGGCGACTTTCACGGTGTAGCTGCCGGCGCAGGCGGTGGTGGTGGCGGTGATGGCGTAGTTGCTGGTGGTGGCGCCGGCGATGGCGATGCCGTCCTTGCTCCACTGGTAGGTGAGGGCGTCGCCGGTGGCGGTCACGGAGAAGGCGGCGGGTTGCCCTTCGGTCACGGCGGCGCAGGCGGGCTGGGCGACGATGGAGGGGGCGAGGACGGTCGGCTCGGTCACAGTGGTGGTGGCGGTGCCGGAGAGCGTGCCGTTCCAGGCGATGCCGTAGGGGGTGCCGGCGGCACCGACGACCTCGAGGGCATATTTGCCGGCGGGCAACGCGGGGCAGTAGATGTGCTCGACGTTGTCGAGGGCCGAGGAGCTTTCCGCGACGACGGTGCCGAGGGCGAACGAGGCGGTGGAGTTGCGCAGGCGGAGGTTGAGGTCGGTGAGCTTGCCGGTGAAGGTCCAGAAGTCGGACGTCGCGAGTTCGCGGTGCCAGGAGAGCACGGTCGAGAACTTGAGGGTCTGGCCGGCCGGGACGTCGAAGTAGTAGACGGCGGTGGAGCAGGACTTGCCGAGGTCCCAGCCGCGGGTCGAGCGCCAGGCGGTGCCGGCGGTCTGGCGGCCGGCGAGGAGGGCCTTGTAGGAGTTGAAGATGTTGACCTGGCCGGCGCCGTAGATCGGGTCGAGCGGCTGGGCGGCGGTGCTGGTCCAGGTGGCGAACTCCTCCTTGGTGGCGCCGGCCATGAGCAGGGCCTTGATCACGCGGGGATCCTTGGCGGCCGCGAGGGTGGCGGTGCGCTTGGTCTCGGCGACGAGCAGGCCGGCGGCGGAGGCGACGACCGGAGTGGCGTAGCTGGTGTAGGTGGCGGTGCCGACGAGGTCGGGCTTCTGGCGGCCGGAGCCGTCGAGGTTGGTGCCGCCGCGGGTGTGCAGCCCGGTGGCGGTGCCGACGGCGATCGTGTTGTAGGTGTTGCCCCAGAGCGGCTTCATCGTGGCGGTGCCGTTCTCGAGGGCGATGCACACCGTGACGAGGTCGCGGGCGATGCGGTAGTCGAGCAGGTTGAGCGCGTTGATGTTGTAGGTCGTGACGTCGCTGATGAGCGAGTGGTTCTCGACGTCGGCGGCAGCCGCCGCGGGGGCGGTGAACTGGCCCATGCGGATGGCCTTCGTGCGGTAGGTGCCGACGCTGGCGACCTGCAACTCGCCGAGGGCGGGGAGGATGCTGGTGGTGACGCCCGTGAGGTTCTTGGCCACGGTGTTGGCGTGGCTCGAATACGAGGTCGGGATCGTGGTGGCCAACGGGAAGGTGATTTTGCGGGTGCTCAGCTCGCCGGACTTCGCGACGGCCCAGTTGCCGGAGGAGTTGGTGGCCTCGACCATGAGGACCGTGAGGTTCGAGCCGTCAGGCAAGGCGGCGCCGAACTCGGCTTTCAGATCGGTATAACCGATGTCGCTCTGCACCGAGGCGCGGAGGCCGGCGGCGAGGGCGAGCGTGACGACGTGGGGGAGGATCGTGCGGATGGACTTCATGGCTGGAAGGGAAGGTTGTGCCTCAACCTTGCTTTTCCCGGGTGACCGACGGAGTGAGGGGGTTGCCGCGCAGGGGCGACCGGATCGCCTCAGATTTGTCTAGGGTGTAGGGCCCTCCGTGCGGGTGCGGGGGCCCCAGGGGTAGCTGGGAACGGGCCGGTACACCGGGGCGCGGCGTGCCGGCGGGGTGCGTTCAGGGGGCGGGCGCGGCGAAGCGCAGCTCGAGCGCGCCGGAGGAGTCCGGCGTAGGTGAAATGTGGACGGAGAGGGGCGCGGCGGTCGGCCGCACCAGCACCGCGGCGAGATCGTCGGCCGGCTGGGCGCCGGCCGGCGACGCGAGCGTCGTGGCCAGGCGATACGCGCTCGCCGCCTCTGTCCAGCCGGTGTTTTCGGCGAGCAAGCTCCCTCCGGAGAAGACGGCCAGCAGCGGCGCCTCGTCGCCCGCTGTATCCGCTGCGACGATCAGCTCGGGCGCCGGAACGGCGGTGCTCCGCAACGTGGTGTCGAGCCGGGCGGCGGCCGCGTGGCGGGCGGCGATGGCGGTGAGGCGCAGGCCGCCGGTCGCCACCGGCGAGGCGTCGGCCACGAGCAGGCGGGCGAGTCCGGCCCGGCCGCGTTTCTCGGAGAGGCTCAGCACGTAGGAACCGGGGGCGAGGGAGACGAACAGGGCGGCGTCGTGGCTGGCGGCGTCGAGCGCGGGCAGGCCGAGGCGGGTGAGTTCCCGGGCGATGCGGGTCTCGCCGGCGGCCTTCCAGGCGTCGTTGTAGGCGAGGCGCCGAGGGCTGCCGGCAGCCGACAGCGAGAGCACCGGCTGCGCGAGGCCGCCCGGCAGGGTGGCGCCGCTCAAGCCGCGGATCAGGAGGCGCCGGGCCTCGCGTCCGGTGAGGGTGAAGTGGACCTCGAGCGCTTCGGTCGCTCCGGCGGCAGTGGTCTCGACGGCGAGGACATCGGCGCTCGGGAGGCACGGGACGGGCGCGGCCGTGGACGCCTGGGTGGTGGTCGACGTGGCGAGGGAGGGTAGCGCCGCCGAGGTGGGCGCGACCGGGGTGACCACTTCCGTCGCGATTCCCTGCCAGGCCAGACCGTAGGTCACGCCGGCGGGACCGGCGACCTCGAGCACGTAGTCGCCGGCCGGGAGGGCGGGGACGACAAGGTGTTCGACATTGTCGAGGGGCGAGTTGCTCTCGGCGAGAATGGCGCCGCGGGCGAAGGCGTCATCGGAGCGGCGCAGGCGGAGCGCCAGATCGGCCGGCTCGCCGGAGAAGCTCAGGTAGTCTTCGGTGGTCTGCTCGCGCAGCCAGACGAGGGAGGCGGTGAGGCGGGAGGTCTGGCCGTCGGCGACCCGGAAGAAATACGTCGAGGTGGTGTTGCTCTTGGCGAGGTCCCAGCCGGATGGGGCTCGCCAGGTCTTCGCGGGGGTCTGCCGGCCGGCGAGGAGCACCTTGTAGGCGTTGGCGACATTGAGTTCGCCGGCACCGTAGACGGGGTCGAGCGGACGGGTGCTGGTGGCGGCCCAGGTGGGAAACTCGTCCTTGGTGGCGCCGGTCAAGAGGAGGGCTTTGACGACGCGAGGGTCCGCGGCTTCGGCGAGGGCGGCGGTGCGTTTGGCCTCCGCGAGGAGCAGGCCGGCGGCGGAGGCGACCATCGGGGTGGCGTAGCTGGTGTAGCCGGCGGGCGCGACGAGGTCGGGCTTGAGCCGGCCGGAGCCGTCGAGGTTCGAGCCGCCACGGGAGTGGGATCCGGAGGAGACGCCGACGGTGATCGCGTTGTAGGCGTTGGCGAAGAGCGGGGGCAGGGCGCCGGTGCCGTTCTCCAGCGCGACCACGACCGTTGTCAGGTCGCGAGCGATACGCAGGTCGAAGAGCTGCAACGCGATGGTGTTGTAGGTGGTCGCGTTGCCCGCGTACGAGTGGTTCTCGAGATCCCAGGTCGCGGGCGGCGGCGGCGAGGCCTGGCCCATGCGCAGCGAAGTCGCCCGGTAGGCGCTGGCGCCGGAGCACACGAGCGTGGAGGCACCGGGAATCAGGCTGCTCTTGGCGCCGACGAGGTTGAGCGCGACGGTGTTGGCATGCGCGGAGAACGCCGTGGGGGCGACCGTCGCGTAGGGATAGGTGACGGTCTTGCCTGCGATCTCGGTGGCGGTCGGACTGGTCGCCCACGCCCCGGAGGCGTTCGGCGCCTCGATCTGCATCACGGCGAGGTTCCTGCCGTCGGGCAGGGAATCGCCGTATTCTTGGAGGAGTTGGTCGTAGCCCACTTGGGTCCGGTAGCCGGGAAAGGCGACCGAAGGGACAAGGAGGGCAAGGACCGCGAGGGTGTGGAGGGTCGTCTTGGCGGTCTGCATGGCTGGGTGCAGGGGTTGCAGAGCAAGACTACAGGCAGCGCCCGAAAGCGAGCATGGGGAGAACACCCTGTTTGTACCGCGGTAAATCCGTCAGGGCGGACCGCGGCGGATCCGGAAATGAAAACGGCCCCGGAGCGAACCGGGGCCGTAGGGCGGAGGCGAGGAGGAGGGCGCGGGCGTTCAGCGGGGCGCGGCGAGCACCTCCGCGTAGAGCGCGGCGTAGTCGCGGGCCATGGCGTCGAGGGAGTAACGGCGGGCGTTGGCCAGGCCGGCGGCGATGAGCGCGGCCCGGCCCTCCGGGTCGAGCAACTGCCGCAGGCTCGCGCCGAGGGCGGCGGGATCGGCGGGCGGGGCGAGCAGCGCGGAGCGCTGCGCCACCTCGTGGAAAATCTCGATGTCGCTGCACACCACCGGGCAGGCGCATTGCTGCGCCTCGAGGATCGGCACGCCGAAGCCCTCCTCGAACGAGGGAAACAACAGGGCGAACGCGCCGGAGTAGAGCGCCTCGAGCTCGCCGAAGCCGATCTCGGGGAGTTCGACGATGCGATCGGCGATCCCGTGTTCGGCGGCGAGGGTGCGGTGCGCGGCCTGCATGCGCTCGCCGACCATCGCGAGCCGGAAGTCCGCCGGCAGGCCGGCGGCTGCGAAGGCGCGGAGCACGCCGCGGCGGTTCTTGCGCTCGAAATTGCTGCCGACGTTGAGCACGTAGCGGCCGGGTACGAGCGCCGGGGCGAAGGCGCGCAGGCGCGCGGCGGTCTCGGCCGCGGGAGGAGCGTGGAAGTCCTGATACGGACCGTTCGGGATCACCCGGTCGCGGGCGGTCCGCTGAGCGCGGCGGCTCACGCGGCGGAACGCGGCCGCGGAGCAGTGCGAGACGAAGCCCACGGCGTCGGCTCGGTCGAGGCCGCGGCGGATCGCGCCCTGCCAGAGGCGTTGGCCGCGCGAGGCGCGACCGCTGCCGAGCGTGCGTTCGAGGAAGAAGAGGTCGTGGCAGGTCACGACCGTGCGCGAGCCGAACCAGCCGTTGAGCAGCACGGCGTCCGAGGTGTCGGTGAAATGCACGAGCGCGGCGCGGCGGCCGGCGGCGAGCAGCGCGCTGCGCTGGAGCAGCAGCCGGTCGAGCAGCGCGAGCGGCTTGGAGCCGCGACGGTGGGCCAGCGCGGCGAGCGCGCCGCAGGCGGGGGCGGGGAGGACCTGCCAGCCGTGGGCGGGCAGGCGTTCGGCCAGCGCCTGCCCGAAGAGCTCCACGCTCTTGCGCCGCTGCAGCCCGTAGGTGCCGACGAGCAGGACGGTGCGGGGGGCGACGCTCATGGGGCGGGGCGGTCGCGACGGGTGATCACTCTGGCGGGATTGCCCGCGACGACGGCGCCGGCGGGCACGGCGTGGCGCACGACCGCGCAGGCGCCGACCACCGCGCGCTCCCCCACGGTCACGCCGGGCAGGAGGAAGGCGCGCGCGCCCACGAACGCCCCCGCGCCGACGACGATCGGCGCGGTCTGCAACGGCAGCGCGGGATCGTCGAACTTGTGGGTGCCGGTGCACAGGTAGGCCTCCTGCGCGATGGTGGCGCCCTCGTGGATCTCGATCGGGCCGAGCGTGTAGGCGTTGGCGCGGTCGCCGAGGCAGGCGCGGTCGTGCAGGGTGAGGTTCCACGGCAACTGGATACGCGCGCGCTGGTGTACGAACGGCCGCCCGTGGAGCTTCGCTCCGAACGCGCGCAACCAGAGCAGGCGCCAGCCGTTGAGGGGCTTCGGCGTCCACGCGCAGCATAGCGCCCAGCACAGGTCCCAGAGCAGGGCGCGCACGCGGTGGCCCCGGGGCCACGGCGAAGCGTAGGGCGAATTCTGGGCGTAGGTCTTCATCGTTGGGCGGCGGGGGCGTTCTGCAGCAGGCGGGCGAACTCGAGGAGATAGGCGTCGGCCACCGCGGCCTCGGTGTAGGCGGCGGAGGTCGCCCAGGCGGCGTCGCCGAGCCGGAGGCGGAACTCGTGCTCGGTGCCGAGGCGCACGATGCGCTCGGCGAGCTCGCCGGCGGCGTCGCCGTCGGCGTGGTCGAAGACGAGGCCGTTCTGTTCGGGCGTGATGAAATCGCGGAAACAGTCGAGCGCCGAGACGATCGCGGGCATGCCGAACGCCATCGCCTCGAGCGGCGCGAGGCCGAACGACTCGCCTTTGGCCGCAAGCGACGGATACACGAAGACCGCGGCGCGGCGGTACTCGCGCTCCAGCGCGTCGAGGTCGAAGACCGGCTCGACGAAGTCGACCGGGTCGGCGCCGGCGAGCCGCTTGAGATTGTCGAGGTAGGCCGCGCCGCCGCCGCCCTGCTCGGCGCGCCACGGGCCGACGATGCGCAGCCGCCAGCCGG
>JAEXPQ010000119.1 GCA_023446735.1 Verrucomicrobiota bacterium | reverse complement strand
GGCGGGACGCGGCGGCGACATCGGAGGCGGAGCCAGCGGCTGGGGACGCGAAACGGACTGCGGCGGGGGCGGCGGAACAGGAGCCGCCGGGCGCGGCATCGCTGGCGGAGCCGGCGGACGCGCGATCACAGGGGCGGGAGCCGGCTGGGCAACGACGCGAGCGGCCTGCTTGGCCTTCTCCGCATCGGCTTTTTCCTGTGCAATCTCAGCCGCGGAACGGACAAAGACGCCTTGCGGCAACTTGGTCGCAAACGCCGGAGCCACCGGGGCCGCCGGAGCCACTTCGGGCGACGGCTCAACCTGGGGCGCAGGCGCGGACACTTCGGGCGCCGGGGCGGCCTGATGCTGCGCCTTCAACTCGCCTTCCAGCGCTTCGGCGCTGATAGGATCGACAGTGCTGGAGACGGTTTTGACGTCGAAGCCTCGCTCCTTGAGGAGAGCAAGCAGCTCCTTGTTGTCCATGCCGATGCGTTTGGCGAGTTCGTGGATGCGTACGCTCATCGAAAAGATGCGAAATGGGTGCTGCGTGGTGAGGGCCGAGGGTGCGGTCAGGCCTGAGGAGCGGCGCCGGAACCGGCTTGGCGCACGCGGTTGAGAATATCCTGCGCTTCGTCGACCGAGAACCCTTCGCCCACGAGGGTCTCCTCGTCGACGGTGTCGAGCAGTTCGATGCTGTGCAGGCCCTTTTCGACCAGCCGCATCGCCACATCGTCCGCCAGACCGAGCACGCTATGCAGCGAGCCGGCGGCGGCCTTGACCTTGTCGCCCATGGTGTTCGCGGCGGCGGCGGCGCGGATGATGTCGATGCGCCAACCGATCAGGCGGGAGGTGAGGCGGGCATTCTGGCCCTTGCGGCCGATGGCCACTGCCAAATCGTCCTCGCCGACTTCGAGTGCGATGCGCTTGTTGCGCTCGTCGAGCTGGATGCTGCGCGGGACGGCGGGTTTGAGCGCCTCGAGGACCATCTCGCGCGGGTCGGCCTTGAACGGGATGATGTCGATCTTCTCGCCGTTGAGCTCGCGCACGATGCTCTTCACGCGAGCGCCGCGGGCGCCAACGCAGGCGCCGACCGGGTCGACCTTCGGGTCGGTGGTCGTGACGGCGATCTTCGTGCGATAGCCGGGCTCGCGGGCGAACGCTTCGATCTTGACGGTGCCGTCGGCGATCTCGGCCACCTCAAGCTCGAACAGACGCCGCACGAAACGCGGGCTGGAGCGGCTCAGGATCAGCTCGGGGCCTCGCGGGGTGGTGTCGATGCTCATGAGCAGGCAGCGAATACGCTCGCCGGCGCCATACTCCTCGCCCACCACCTGTTCCTTCGCCGGCATCACCGCCTCGGCCTTGCCCAAATCGATGAACATGTCGCCGCGCTCCTTGCGGCGGACGATGCCGCTCACGACATCGCCGACCATGTCCTTGTAGTCGTCCATGATCCGGTCTTTCTCGAACTGCCGGATACGCTGCATGATCGCCTGCCGGGCGGTCTGGGCGGCGATGCGCCCCAGGTACGCCGGATCGATCGGCTTCTCGACGATTTCGCCCACGCCGGCGCCAAAACGCACGGACTGGGCCTTCTCGACATGGACCTCCTTCAACGGATCGGCCACGGAATCGACGACCTTCAATACCGCCCAAGCCTGCAATTGGCCGTTCTTGGGATTGATCTCGATCTTGATCTCCTGGCCAGCGTTCACCCCCTTCAGAGCCGCGTTCTTGATCGCCGTGATGATCGCCTGGATCATGTCGGCACGCGGAATCCCCTTCTCCTTCTCCATGTATTCCAGGACGGAAAGAATTTCGCTGCTCATTGTTCGGTCGTGATTAGAAAGGAAAAAAAAGGCGGGCTGGTGGGCCCACCTGGTGAAAGTGAGGACTGTAGGGACGGTCACCGTAGCCCACGGCGAAAAACCATGTCAAGCCCCGCGCCCCCGCACGGCGAAAAGAGTTCCCTGCGGTTCTCCCTCGAAAGCGGCCCCTCCGCGGGCACCGGTTCCTACCAGTCCGGGACCGTCTGATCGAGGGTCATCTGCACCAGTCCTTGCACCGCTCCTTCATGCCTCGGCGCCGCCCCGCGGCCGACCACACCGGCGAGCCGCAACGCATTGCTCATGGACTCGGGGACCTCGCTGGCTGGACCACAATACCACCGGCCGAAAAGATCCTGGCCGGTGCGCGCGGCGAGCAGCGGCAGGAGTCCGTTGCCGATCAACGTCGCCACGCGGGCGCCGCCCACCGCACCCCCGACCACGCGGCTCGCGACCTCCCGCCACCAACCCGAGAGCCCGTGCCGCCGGCGAGCCGCGGCGACGTCCTCCCCCGCGGCGGCGGGGACCGGAGCGGCGTGCCGGCTCCCCCACCCCAACCAGCGCTCCGGCCAGTCCGGCACCGCGGCAACCCAGGCGCGATACTGCGCCAACCGGGTCCGCGGCGAGTTCGCCGGACGCACCCCGTGGTACCGCCACAAATCACCGCCGGCGACCAAGGCCGCGGCTTCGTCACCTCCAGCCCGCCACGCCGCCAACGGCAACCGCTCCGCCACACTCAGCATCGCCGCCCGATTCAGGCTGTACCCGAGAATCTCCAACGCCGTGCAATGGCAGGCCCCCTCCCAGCCGAGCCGTTCGATCCGCGCCGCGGCGAAATGCCGTTTCTGTGCCCAACGCCGCTCCGCCGCCGCCCGCAACGCACTCGCCCGCTCCGGTGCCGGCAGTTCCAACAACGTTTCGGCCAGGCGCATCGCGTCGCGCCCGGTCAGCGCCTCGACCGCGGCATCCGCGGCGAACTCCTCGAGGTTGCAATGCAACCACGGAAGCAACACCAACTGCGGGATCTCCCGCCCGCTCGCCGTCCGCAGCACCGGCCGATCACGCGGCGACTCGTGGAGCACCACATGGAGCACGACGGCGTCGTACGCGGGATCGCGGTCGTGCCCGTGCCGGACCCAATCGGCCGAGTGGAAATGGACTTCGACATCGCCCTCGACCTCGCGACCGGCGATCCGCAGCCGCGCCGCCCGGAAATCGGGGCCGCCGAGCAGATTCCAGCGCCCGGGCGCAAGCACATCCAAGGACCGACCATCATCGAGCAGCGCCCCATGGCGTTCGAAACGTCCCAACAGCCAGATCTTCTGCAGCAGCTTTTCGGGAAACGCGTACGGACCGAAGAGCCCCTGCATCTCCTCCACCCGATCCGAGGCGATCTGGCGACGGTGGTGCATGGCGGATGTCACCGGGAAGACCCCCGCCGCCATTGCCGCTCCACCTGGCGCCGCTGCTGATCGACCGCCGCCGTCTGCGCCCGCTCGACCCGCTCGACCCACTCCAGCAGCTGATCGGGTGAAAGCGCCGCGGCCCCGGCGGCCTCGATCGTGTCGCGTTCCGCCTGATCGGCGGTGGCGACGATCACCCCGGCCGGCTCCGCCGCCTGCGCCGCCAACTGCTCGATCAAATCGTCGGCCGTCATCCCTCCCGGGGTGTAGACGATCGAGAAGGTCGGATGCGTGGTGGGCCGTTCGATCGCGATGTCGGTGCCCCGCCCGTCGAACACGATGGTGACTCGCACCCGTTCGAAGTCGTGCAGCACCCGCAACCGCGCGACGAGGGAGTCGCGCACCGCCTCCCGGCCCTCCCGTTCGAGCACGCGCCGCAGGGTCGGCCACGCATGGGCGATGTTGTAGCCATCCACCAACAGATGCTTCGTCCACTCCACGATGCGCGCAGTGTGCCGCGCGTCGGCACCAAGGCAATCTCCGCGGTGGCGCTACTAGCCCCTCGCCGGGCCCGCGAAGCGCGGGTTTTCGCTCGCGGGGCGCCGCTCCGAAGCGTTCGCTCGGTGGGGATGAACCGCCAAACCCGACTCGCCGTCCGCCTGCTCGCCTTCGGAGTGATCGTCGCCGCCGCGGTCGTGCTGCTGCCCCGAGTCCTCGGGGGACTGGAAACGCTGCTGCGGGAGATCCGTCTCCACTGGTGGCTCATCGTCCTCGTCGGCCTCGCGGTGTGGGTGTTGGTCGCCTCCGGCAAAAAACGCTGAGGCGGACCGCGTCGGAGGCGGACAACGCGCTCGACAACACGACGGCGCCCGCGATGCTCGCCGCTCTCCCAGCCGGAGGAGTGGCTGAGTGGACTAAGGCACCTGACTTGAAATCAGACGAACGGGCAACTGTTCCGGGGGTTCGAATCCCTCCTCCTCCGCCATTCTTCGCGCTCAGGGCTTCAGGCGGCACGTCCATCCCCAGATGGCCCTGCTCCTGGCAGGCAGTCCGAAGCTGAACGACGAAGGAGGCCCGGCCAGCCCCACGGCAACAGTCACCGAAACGATTGGTTTCGCCCGACCAAGGGGGACCCCGCTTCAGAAAAGCAAATTGACGCCGCAACTACACGGACGGCACGTTGATGAGAAGATGTCAGTCTCGAGCAAAGCACTTCTGGTTTCCGTCGGTCTCGCGTGTTGTTCATCCACCTTCGGTTCCACACCGTGGTCGGTCTCGGCCTCCTTGGACTACTACGATCCACACGGGACGCCCGACATTGGGGACGTTGGATCAACCCAGAGCCGTCATATCAACCGAATGTCGCCAGTCGTCGCGGTCAATTACGCGATCAAGGACTGGCTCTCGTTGGAACTGAACTATCGCTACACTCCGGATTTCACGACCCGGAAACTCGTCTCCGGACTCGGAGATATCTTCGGCAAGAGCATGCTTCCCGCCCTGCAAGAGTACGAGTTGGAGCAAACGATCAACACGGTGTCCATTGGACCAAACTGTTCCTTAAGGCTCGGCCATGGTTTCCGTCTGTCTGCCGGTGTATTTGCAGCCGTCGAGAACGTCTCATCCAAAGTCGCTTTGATTGGATGGATAGGCGAATTGGAGACCCCTTTGACAGAACACCGCTTTCACTTTCTCACATCCCACAAGAACTCGATCCGCCCGAGTGCCCGCGTTCGTCTGGAATACTCAGTGACGTCATCGACTTCCCTTCTCGCCTCGTGGACGTTCATCGACTCGGCCAGCACCTCCGCCAGTTACCTCGGCCTCGGCGTCGCCCATCACTTCTGACCGATTCCCTCCGCTCGTTTGGCTTCCCGTCCACGATGAAGGAGGACGGACTCCATCGGTCGCAGCCGACACTGGGAGACTGAGCCCCCTGACGGCCCCCCACCTGTTCGATTGCCGAGGACGAATTTCCGAGGGCAGCTCGTATCTACAGATATGCGTCACTCGATCCCGGAACGATTCGAGGGAATCCGACGGCCAGACGGTCACAGATGGGGAACACAGTCGGATCCGTCACGGGGCGGTGTGAGAAGACACCGTCCCGCTTGGGGAAACCGTAGGAGGCGCGACAATTGAGAGTACCAGCGATGGAAGTTCGATCCGCAGCATCGGACTGGACGGGGCTGCCGAGCTGGAATCCCCAAGCAGCCGGATCAGAACATGACCTCGGTCATTGATCGCACGGATCACGGACCAATCCGCCCACTTGATTCCGGTCGCGAAGGTGATCTGTATTCGTCCCGCAGCTTTGATGATGTCGTCGAGATTCCACGTTCGGACAATCGCACCATCCGCACGGTAGACCACGATTGCATTCTTCCCTTCGGATCGAGTCTCGACGCTATTGAGCGCGACGACCAACTCAGCTTGGTCCGTCAGCAAGATCTGATCGGGTGGCCATTCCGACGTGAGTGAGAACGACGACGTTCGCTCGTAGCAGTCATGCAGTTTATCATACCTGAAGACCGCTGCCGTCGCACAACTCGCCTTCTCTCCGTCCCATTCTCCGGCTTCGACTCGGACGAGAGTATCGCTCCCTCGCGATGAGAACACGCGAACACGATCCTCAAGGGACGGAGTGAAAGCCCAGGCCGAAAGCGCCAACGCCAAGGCCACAGGAAGTGCCACCAGCAGCCGCACACCGATAGTATTCGTCGCCACAGACCTATTATGGCCCATGCTGCCACACGGACCAGTTCAATCCGCAAGGCTCCGGACTGCGTCATGTCGCCCCATTGGGATTCTGGTCGGTCCGTCCACCGTCTCCCCAACTCCTACCACCGTCCACATCGGTCGCAGGTCGAGTCGGTCGGTAGACGAGGTAGGGTGCCTCACGTCCCGCTTCGCTACCATTCAGCCGGCACCGGTATACCGTTCCGCCCTCAAGAAGTTGCCCGAGTTGGGTAGGCGTCGCTCGAAACCGGGCGAACGGATAACTGCTCCCGCAGCTCGATTCCCTCCTCCCCCTCCGCCATGGGATCGCAACCGCGAAGAACGGATAACCGCGTCAGAGGAACAGGCCGTCGCGCATCGGCCGCACGACGTCGCAACGTTGGGCGATCTCGGGATTGTGCGTCACCAACACGACCGCCTGGCCGTTGTCGCGGGCGAGCCGGCACAGCAGGTCGAACACCTGCGCCGAGTTCCGCTGGTCGAGGTTGCCGGTCGGCTCGTCGGCGAGGACGATCGAGGGCGCGTTCGCCAGCGCGCGGGCGATGGCGACGCGCTGCTGCTCGCCGCCCGAAAGCTGCGTGGCCAGGCGTTTGGTCTTCTCGGCCAAGCCCACATCGGCGAGCAGCTGGTGGGCGCGCGCCTCCATGTGCTCCGGACTGAGCCGCCCGAGCTTGCGCATCGGCAGGAGCACGTTCTCCAACGCGGTGAACTCCGGCAGCAGGAAGTGGAACTGGAAGACGAAGCCGACATGCTCGCCGCGGATCGCGGTCCGGGCGGTGTCGTCGGCCGCGCTCATCGGGTTGCCGTTGATCCAAACCTCTCCCGCATCGGTGCGGTCGAGCAGGCCGAGCAGGTAGAGCAACGTGCTCTTGCCGCAGCCGGACGGGCCCACGATCGCGTAGACCTTGCCGCGCTCGGCGGTGAAATCGACTCCGCGCAGGACGTGCACCCGCCCCTCGCCGGAGCCGAGGTAACGATGGACGCCGGTGCAGGCGATCGCGAGGTCCGGGGAAATGCCCGAGTCGTTCATTGCGAGGTCCCCCGAATGACATCGCCCGGCTCGAGGCGCGCCGCCCGCCGCGCGGGGATGAAGCTCGCGGCCATGACCACGACGGTCGCGGTGCCGGCGGCGACCAGGTAGTGCCAGACCGACCACGCCACGACGAAGCTGTCCGTGGAGAAGATGCCGCGGATCTGGATCGGCAGCCGCGAGACGGCGTAGGTGACGACCGCGCCGAAGATCCAGCCGAGCAACACCCCGCCCGTGAGCACGATGACGCCCTGCCACAGGAAAATGGAGGCGATGTCGTTGCGGCTGTAGCCCATCGAGCGGAGGATCGCGATCTCCTTGGTCTTCTCCATGACGATCATCGCCAGGGTGTTGAACATGCCCAGGCCGGAGATGAGGATGATCGTGGAAACGGTGAGTGCGGAGGAGACGCGCAGGGCGCGGAACACCTCGAGCCATGTCTTCTCGCGCACCTGCCACGGACTGACCGCGTGCTGGAGGGTGCGCTGCATGTGCTCGGCGTCGGCCGGCGCCCGGTCGCGATCCGCCACCGCCACCTGGAGAAACGACGCGCCGTTGGGCTTCTGCATCAGCGAACGGCACTCCTGCATGTGCAGGTAGAGGCGCTGGCGATCGATCTCGCCGACGCCCGTCTCGAAGATGGCGGCGACCCGGTAGTGGCGCATCTGTCCCGAAGCCTCGAGGACGATCGGGTCGCCCACGTTGATGCCGAGGCGCGAGGCGAGCACCCGCCCCATCAGCACGCCGGTCGGGTTGATGCGGAAGTCGTTGAGGTGCCCAAAGACGATCTGCCGGCCGAGATCGGAAACCTTGAGCAGGTCGGCGATGTGCACGCCGAAGGCCTGCGCGGAGTCGCTGCGGATGCTGCCGCGCACGAGCACGGCGCCCTTGATGACCTCGGCGATGCCGGTCACGTTCTCGAACTGCGCGACGGCCGCCCGCAGTTTCTCCGGCTCCTGGATACCCTCGACGTACCGCACGCTGTCGCGGTGCTCGAACGCGAAGTCCGAGCCGTCGGCCGACATCGACTTGAGCGTGTCCTGCAGCCCGTCCTCGATCCGGATCGCGCCGTTGGTGCCAAGGATGGTCTTGATGAAGAACTCCTCGAACCCGCTGGTCTGCGCCTGCGTGACGATGAAGAAGCCCACGCCGAACACGATGCCGGCGAGGCTCATGATCATGGCGCGGCGCTTCGCGGTGAGAAACCGCAGCGCGATACGAACGTTGGGCGACATCGGCGGGGGGCGTTCGCGGCGGACCTCAGGCCTTGGGCGCAACGGCCGAGACGCGCATGTCCGCCCGGAAGCGCTCGAGCTCCTCGACGATCACCATCTCCCCTTCGTCGACGCCGCGGAGGATCTCGACCGCGTTGAGACTGGTGAAGCCGATCTCGACCGTGCGCACCTCCACGCGGCCGTCCTTCACGACAAAGACGTTGCGCCCCAGCAGAGCGCGCCGGGGAATGACCACCGCCTTTTCGCGGGCGTCGACGACGATGTTCACCTCGCCGGTGATGCCGGGCACGAGCAACTGCGGTTCCATCTCGACCGAGAGGTGGACGATGTAGCGCTGGGTCAAGGGATCGGCGGCGGGCAGGATCTTCTCCACCCGCCCGGGATATTGGGCGGCTCCGTAGCTGAGGAAACGCAGCGTCGCCGCTTGGCCGACCTTGAGGCCGGAGAAGTTCTCCTCGCTGATCTTCGCCTCCACGACCCGGCTGTCCGCGATGATTGTGGCGACCGGCTCGCTCGGGACGATCAGGTCGCCCGGGTTGACGAAGATGGCGGAGACGACGCCGTCGACCGGCGAACGCAGGGTCATGAGATCGCGCTTGCGGGCAACGACCTTGAGTTCCGTCTCGATCTTGGCCAGCGCTTGGCGGTTGGCTAGGTTCTCGAGCTCGAGCTTCTGCTCGATCTGCTTCACGAGGCGGCTCTGTTTCTCCACGTCGACCGCGGTCACCGTGCCCTGTTTCAGCTGGCGCTCGAACGTCGCGAGCTGGTCGCGAGCGTTCTGCAGCTCGTATTGGGTCGCCGAGCCGATCTCGATGCGCTTGGTGATCGCGTCGCGATCGTGCTCGAGCTGCTCGAGCTGGAGGCTCACGTCGGTCGTGTCCAACTCGATGAGTACGCCGCCGGCCTGCACCTTGGCGCTCAGGTCGAGCTTGCTGTCGCGCACGCGACCGCCCACGTCGCTCTTCACCTGCAGGGCGCGCTCGGCCAACACCGTGATCGAGCCGGGCACCGCGTTGATCGCGCGCTCGCGCTTGGCGACGACCACCTTCGCCTCGGGCCGCATCAATTGCAGCCCCAACCACGTGGCCACGGCCACCAGCGCGACGATCCCGAGCAGTTTCAGTTTGAGCGACATTGCGAAAACGAGGTTAGGGCTGGACCGGCGACTTGGCCAAAGGATCCCGCCCTTGGGAAGAAAGGAACCGGACGTTGGCGTTCAAGTGCGCCGCGAGGGCGGACTGGGTCGCGTGGAGGTTCGCGTTCACGTTGCCCTGCGAATTGTCGACCTGCTCCTGCGACGCCTCGCCGCGCGCGAAGAGATCCTTCGTGTAGTCGAAGCCTTCGCGCGCCATGCGCAGGCGCAGCTTGGCGTTCTGGTACGCCTCCCACGAGAACCCGACCTCGAGACGTTCGCGCTCCAAGCTTCGGCCGAGCGCCTCCTTGAGGTTGGCCAGGCGATGTTCCGCGCGTCGCAGCCGGGCGTACGCCTCCAGCTTCTGGCCCTTCGTGCTCAGGCCGTCGAACACCTGCCAGTTGATCTGCGCGCCGACGTACCACGTGTCGATCTGGTAGCGGTTGTAGAGGCTAAGGTCGCGGGAGATCTCCTCGCGCGAGGCGCCCGCGATCAGCCCGAGCTTCGGCCAGAGATTGCGGCTCGGGCCGACCAGACCGAGCTTCGCCTTCTCGACCTCCTGCTCGGCGATCTTGAGTTGCGCGGCCGACTCTTCCGCGCTGGTGCCGACCACGTTGGCCAACGCCGGCCCTTGCGGGACCTCGGCGATCGTCTCCGGAATGGCGCTCTCCGCGAACTGGGCGTCGCCGGTGAGCGACCGGAAACTGCTCAAGGCGAAATCGAAATCCGCCCGGGTGCGACGAAGCGCGAGCGAGGCGTCGTCCACCCGCAGTTGCTCGTGCATGATCTGCCCGTAGGTGAGCTGGTTCGCGTTGTAGCGCGCCTGCTGGCGTTTGAGATTCTCCTCCGCCATCCGCAGCACGTGCTCGGCATTGCGAACCGCGAGTCGGGCTAGCACGAGACCGAGGTAGTTGGCGCGGATTTCCGCCGCCAGATCCCGGTACGCCTCGGAGTAGTTCATCTGCGCGAGATTGCGCTCGATGCGCGCAATCTTGCGCGAGGCCTCCAGGGCGCCCCACTGCCAGACCGACTGATTGACCGAGAAGTTGTAGAAGAACTTGTCGTTGGTGGAGCTCACGTCGCCCTGCGGGCCGACATCCGCGCGGGTCTCGCGTTGCCACTGGTATTGGACGAAGCCGCCAGCGCTCGGCAGGCTGCTCGCCCGCAGCATGTAGCCGCTGGCTTGGCTCTGCACCACATCGAGTTGTTTCTCGAGCAAGCGGGGCGCCTGCCGCATCGCTTGCTCGATCACCGGCCGCAACTGCGGCATCACGTCCTCGGGCAAAGTCAGATTGTCGGAGTCGGCCGCGGCACACAGGGAGCGAAGCCCAAACACACCCAAGAAAAGAAAGGCACTCGGAAGAGGAAATTTCATAGCGGGTTCGCATCCGTGGCGTAAAGGCCGCGCAACCACCTCGGGTCGCGTCCCTTTGCGACAATGGATCCGCGAGTGCGACAGCAGCGCCAACGAGCGTCAAATCCCAAAAACCACGCGCCGCCGCGCGGGCAACGGATACTCCGGGCCGATCCTAACCGACTGATTTTAAGAGAGAAGCCCCACCTTGCTCACGCCGCACCGGCAACGTCCGCCCGAACCGGATCGCCGGTCCAGACCGCGCCGGGAGAAGCGCCTTCTCCCAGAGCACCCCGTTCCCGGGACCGTCCACGGAGCAGCCCATCTCGCCGATTCCGTCCGGCCTCGGCGCCACGGGAAATGCTTTGCCTTGCGCAGAGGCCGAGGCTGGAGTCGCGCCAAAATGCAGGTGCGTGCAAACGAAGGTCAGCTCAACGCGAGCCGGTTCGATAGGCTCAGCCCGCTTCTGCGCCACCGCGCCCTGCTCTGGCAGTTCATCCAGCGCAACGTCGAGTTGCGCCACAAAGGAAGCCACCTCGGGCTCATCTGGTCGTTTCTGAACCCGCTGTTGATGCTGGGGCTCTACGTGTTGGTGTTCGGACAGTTTTTCCAGGCCAAGAGCCCGACCGAGGACACCACCACCTACGCGCTCAGCATCTTCATCGGTCTGAGCATTTTCCATTTCCTGTCCGAGGTGCTCGGCACCTCGCCGGCCACCATCGTCGCCAATCCCAGCTTCGTGAAGAAGGTCGTGTTCCCGCTCGAGATCCTGCCGGTGGCGAACGTCGGCGCGGCCTTCGTACATTTCCTTATCAGCGTCGGGCTGACCCTGATCGGGATCGCCGCCTTCGGTCCCGGACTGGATCTGGGCGTGCTCTGGCTGCCCGTGATCTTTCTGCCGTTCCTCC
The DNA here is from genome assembly GCA_023446735.1 of Verrucomicrobiota bacterium. Classification (GTDB taxonomy): domain Bacteria; phylum Verrucomicrobiota; class Verrucomicrobiia; order Opitutales; family Opitutaceae; genus CAJCBL01. The sequence continues at coordinate 1,950 of JAEXPQ010000119.1, read as the reverse complement.
TGCTCACGCTCGGCGTGGGCTGGGCCGCCGCGGCGATCGGCGTGTTCTTCCGCGACATCAACCAGTTCACGGGCTTCCTGAGCATGGCCCTGATGTTCGCCAGCGCGATCTTCTACCCGGCGGCGATGATCGTGGAACGCTCCAAGGCGGCCTGGCTCGTCCTGCAATTCAATCCGCTGATCCACGCCATTGAACTCTCGCGCGACGCCGCCCTGCGCCATCGCCCGATTGATCTGGCGCACCTCGGCTACCTCTACGTGGTCGGCCTCGCCGTGGCCGCGCTCGGCTATTGGATTTTCCGCAAACTGCGCCCGGCCTTCGCCGACGTGCTCTGACACCCCTCCTCCCACCGTTCCCCCGCCTTCAACCGATCCCCCCATGCCTCGCGCCTTCATCACCGGCATCACCGGCCAAGACGGTTCCTACCTCACCGAACTCCTCCTGGAGCGGGACTACGAAGTCCACGGCCTCGTCCATCGCCCGGATACACTCGGCCACAGCAACATCGCCCATCTCGTCGCCGACCCGGCGATAGTCAACCGGCGCCTCTTCCTCCACAACGGCACCTACGAGGACGCAACCCACCTGCGCCGCATCATCGTCAAGGCCCAGCCCAACGAGTTCTACCACCTCGCCGGCCAGTCCAGCCCCCGGCTCAGCCTGGAGCTGCCCGAGGCCACCGTCGACAGCATCGGCATGGGCACGCTGCGCCTCCTCGAGATCCTGCGCGACCTGCCGGAGCCGCCGCGCTTCCTCTACGCCTCGTCCAGTGAAGTCTTCGGCTCCCCGCCGCATTCCCCTCAGGACGAGCTCACCCCCGTCAACCCCACCACGCCCTACGGCGCCGCGAAGGCCTTCTCCCAGCACATGGCGCGCATCTACCGCGTCGCCTACGGCCTGCCCACCTGCGCCGCCATCCTCTACAACCACGAGTCGCCCCGCCGTAGCGGATCGTTCGTGACCATGAAGATCGCCCGCGCCGCCGCCCGCATCAAGTCCGGCCTCCAGAGCGATCTCGTGCTCGGCAGCCTCGACGGCCGCCGCGACTGGGGCTGGGCGCCCGACTACGTCCGCGGCATGTGGGCGATGCTCCAGGCCAACCCGGTCGACGACTTCATCCTCGCCACGGGCGAACTGCACTCGGTCGAGGAACTCGTCGACCTCGCCTTCAAGACCGTCGGGCTCAACTGGCAGGACTACGTCCGCCACGACCGCAAGCTCGTCACCACGGTCGAACCCTCCGCCTCCTGCGGCAACCCGACCAAGGCCCGGCGCCTGCTCGGCTGGAGCAACACCGTCCCGTTCACCCAGATCGTGCAGCGTCTGGTCGAAGCCGAACTGGCCAAGTGCCGCTGAGCCGCGCGCGCCGCCGCCGGTCCTGCCTTGGAAATTTCGTCTTCCGCCCCCGCCCCGCTCCCGCTCTAGTCGCAGCCGCAAACCCGCTTCACTCACGGAACCACTCATGAAACGCGCACTCATCACCGGCATCACCGGACAGGACGGCTCCTACCTCGCCGAACTGCTCCTCGCCAAAGGCTACGAAGTCCACGGCATCGTCCGCCGCTCCAGCTCCGTCACCCGGACCCGCATCGACCACCTGAAGGGCTACGAGCATGGCGAGAACAAGAAACTCTTCCTCCACTACGGCGACCTCACCGACGCCGTCGCCCTCGTCAAACTGCTCTACCAGATCCAGCCCGACGAGATCTACAACCTCGCCGCCCAGAGCCACGTGCGCGTGAGCTTCGACATCCCGACCTACACGGGCGATGTCACCGGCCTGGGCGCCCAGCGTATCCTCGAGGCGATCATCGAGTCCGGCATCGGCAAGAAGGTCCGTTACTACCAGGCCTCCTCCTCCGAGATGTTCGGCAAGGTCCAGCAGGTGCCGCAGACCGAGACCACGCCGCTTTATCCGCGCTCGCCCTACGCCTGCGCCAAGGTCTACGC
>JAEXPQ010000313.1 GCA_023446735.1 Verrucomicrobiota bacterium | reverse complement strand
TCCGCCACTCCAAGCACCAGCCCGCCGAACGCCGCCGCGCCTCCGCCGTGGAAGCTGTCGTCGCCCTCGCCGCCCGCCAGAACCCCGGCGACATCACCACCGCCGCGATCGCCGAACGCGTGGGCGTCACCCAGGCCGCTCTCTTCAAGCACTTCCCGACCAAGGAGAGCATCCTTGAGGCGGTCATGGAGTGGGTTGCCGAGCAGTTGCTCGCGCGGGTCGCGCAGGCCGCCGAGGCCGCCCCCTCGCCGCTCGCCGCCCTTGAGGCGGTGTTTCTCGCCCACGTCGCTTTCGTCGCCGCCCACCCGGGGGTCCCGCGCATGCTCTTCGGCGAGTTGCAACGCACCGAAACCACCGGCGCCAAACGCCTCGCCCGGACCCTTGTCCGCCGCTACGGCGAACTCCTCCATGGCCTCGTCGAGCGGGGCCGCGCCGCGGGCGAAATCTCGCCTGCCGTCGACACCGACGCGGCCGTCACCCTCTTCGTCGGCTCCGTCCAGGGTCTGGTGATGCAGTCCCTGCTCGCCGGCAGCGTCGCCCTGCTGCGCCGCGAAGCACCGGGCGTCTTCAACGTTTTCCGCCGCGCCCTCCTCCCCTCGTCATGAAAACCCTCCCCTTCCGCCCCCGCACCCTCGCGCTCGGCGCGATCCTTGCCGTGCTCGTGGCGCTGCTCGCCCACGTTTCCCTGCGCTCCGGCCCGCTCGCCCCCGTGGCCGTCACGGTAACACGGGCCGAAACTCGCGCCCTGCAACCAGCGCGCTTTGGTATCGGAACCGTCGAGGCACGCTACACCGGCCGGATCGGCCCCACCGCCCCCGGCCGCCTAGCGCGGCTCGAGGTCCACGTCGGCGAGATCGTCGCGGCCGGCCAAGTGCTCGGCGAGATGGACCCGGTCGACCTCGACGACCGCCTTCGCGCCCAGACCGCCGCCCACCGCCGCGCCGAGGCCGTCGTGCGCGAGGCGGCCGCTCGCCTCGAATACGCCCGGGCGCAGGCCCTCCGCTACGACGAACTCTACGCCGACCGCTCGGCCAGCGAGGAGACCCGCACCGCCAAACGCCAAGAACTGGCCATCGCCGAGGCCGCGTCCGCCGCCGCGCGCGAGGAAGTCGACCGCCTTGCCGCCGAACTCGACGCACTCCGCGCCCAACGCGCCAACCTGCGCCTGGTCGCGCCGATGGCCGGCCTCGTCACCCTCCGCGCCGCCGATCCGGGCACCACGCTCGTCGCCGGCCAGACGGTGCTCGAACTCGTCGACCCCGCCAGCATTTGGGTCGATGTGCGCTTCGACCAAAGCGGTGCCGCCGGCCTCGCCGCCGACCTACCCGCCCGCATTGTCCTGCGCTCCCTCGGCGGCACGGAGATTCCGGGCCGCGTGTTGCGCGTCGAGCCCCGCGCCGACCCCGTGACCGAGGAACTCCTCGCCAAGATCGTCTTCGAACGCCAACCGGCCGCTCCGCCCCCGCTCGGCGAACTGGCCGAGGTCACCGTGGCGCTGCCGTCCCTGCCCGCCGCCGTATCCGTCCCCAATGCCGCGCTGCAGCGCCAAGGCGAGCGCGTCGGCGTCTGGCGCGTCGTGGCCGGCCGGCCCGAGTTCGTGGCCGTCGCCCTCGGCCGGTCCGATCTCGACGGCCACGTGCAGGTGCTCGCCGGCCTCGCACCGGGCGAAACCGTCGTGCTCCACCGCGCGAAGGCGTTGCGGGCCAGCAGCCGAATCCGGATCGTCGACCGACTGGTGGAGGCCGCACCATGATCAGCCTCGCCGGTCGCGACGTGTTGCACAGCTGGGGGAAGTTCGTCTTCACCGGCTTCGGGCTCGGCCTGCTCATCGGGGTCACGCTTGTCATGGCCGGCGTCTACCGCGGCATGGTCGACGACGGGAAGGCGCTGCTCGACAACAGCGGGGCCGACCTCTGGGTCGTGCAACAGGACACGCTCGGGCCATACGCGGAATCCTCCAGCCTCAACGACGATCTCAACCGGGCCGTGCGCGCCGTGCCCGGCGTCGGCCGCGCCGCGAACGTCACCTACCTGACCATGCAGGTGCGCCGCGCCGGCCGCGACGTGCGCGCCATGGTCGTGGGCGTGGCCCCGGGCACGCCGTGGGAAACGCCCGGCTGGCCGCCGCATCTGGTCGCCGGCCGCCAGATCACGCGCAGCCACTACGAAGCCGTGGCCGACATCGCCACCGGCGCCCGGCTGGGCGAGCAGCTCACCATCCGCCGCAACCGCTACACGGTCGTGGGCCTGACCCGCCGCATGGTCTCCTCCAGCGGCGACCCGATGGTGTTCATCCCGCTCAAGGACGCTCAGGAGGCCCAGTTTCTCCGCGACAACGACGCCATCTGGCGCAACCGCCGACGCACCGCGGCGAATCCGGTCTTCAACCGCCCCGGCGCCCCCGGGTTGCTCGCGGCCCTCGACAGCACCCAGACCGCCAGCACCTCGGTCAACGCGATCCTGGTCCGCGTGGCGCCCGGTGCCTCCGCCGCCGAGCTCGCCGCGACGATCCGGCGCTGGAAACGCCTCTCCGTGCATACCCGTGCCCAGATGGAGGATATTCTCGTGGGCAAGCTCATCGCCACCTCCGCCCGGCAGATCGGCATGTTCCTGGTGATCCTGGCCGCGGTCAGCGCCGCCATCGTCGCGTTCATCATCTACCCGCTCACGATGGACAAGATCCGCGAGATCGCCGTGCTCAAGCTCATCGGCACCCGCAACCGCACCATCGCCGCCATGATCGTGCAGCAAGCCCTCGCGCTCGGCTTCATCGGCTTCGCCGTGGGCCGGATCACCGCCACGTACGCCGCCCCCCATTTCCCCAAACACGTCCTGCTCGTCCTCCCGGATTCGATCGCGGGATTCTTCGCCGTCATGGCGATTTGCATCCTCGCCAGCGGCATCGCCATCCGGGTGGCGCTCAAGGTCGATCCGGCCGAGGCCATCGGAGGTTGATATGGCAGCAAAAGGCATCCGCATCGAAGGGTTGAAAAAACGCTACGGCTCCGGCGAGACCGCCGTCGACGCGCTCAAGGGCGTGCACATGCACGTCGCCCCCGGCGAGGTCGTCGGCCTCGTCGGCCCGTCCGGCTCGGGCAAGACCACCCTGCTCAAGTGCCTGGGCGCGGTCATCGACCCCACCGCCGGCCGCATGATCCTGGGCGACGAAGTCATCCACGACGACGGCTGGAAGGTCCGCGACCTGCGCGCGCTGCGCCGCGACAAGATCGGCTTCGTCTTCCAGGCCCCCTACCTGATCCCCTTCCTCGACGTCGTCGACAACGTCGCCCTCCTGCCCATGCTCGCCGGCCGGCCCGATGCCGAGGCGCGCGCCCGCGCACTCGAACTGCTCACCGCCCTCGACGTGCAGCACCGCGCCCACGCCATGCCCGCCCAACTCTCCGGCGGCGAGCAACAGCGCGTGGCCATCGCCCGCGGCCTGGTCAACCACCCGCCCGTTATCCTGGCCGACGAGCCCACGGCCCCGCTCGACTCCGAGCGCGCGATGGGCGTCATCCGTATCCTAAACGCGATGGCGAAGCGCTACGACACCGCAGTCATCGTCGTCACCCACGACGAGAAGATCATCCCGACCTTCCGACGGATCTACCATATCCGCGACGGCATCACCCACGAGGAGGCAGGCGAAGGCCGCAGCCCCTGAGCCGCCACGCCGTCCCCCGGGCCTCCCCCGGCAGAAGCCCGCGCCGCCCCCCGGCCCGGCCGG
>JAEXPQ010000301.1 GCA_023446735.1 Verrucomicrobiota bacterium | reverse complement strand
ATCTCGAGAGCGGCGTGATCGAGGAGTTCCGCCTCAACGGCTGCCCGATCCGCTTCGACCTCGTCGGCAAGGAGAAGAATCCGCGCCCCGACTACGTGCCCCGCGCCGAGGAGGATTGAGCCGGCGGCTCGACTGCGGCATCAGCGCAGCGTGCAGCTGGCGTGCCGGAGATGCTGGCTCGCTTCTGAGTGGTCGCGGGTACGAGCGCCACCTCGCTTTCCCGTTGCCCTCGGCGGTGGCCCCGTTTGTTGTCCGCGGCTTCCACCATGGCGCGAGACAAGCTCGAAGGCATCGCAAACTACTACGACGCGGTCGTGATCGGCAGCGGCTTGGGCGGCCTCACTGCCGCCAACGTGCTGGCCAAACAGGGGCGCAAGGTCCTCCTGCTCGAGCACCACTACCAACTCGGCGGCCTCGCCACCTGGTTCCGGCGCAAGGGCGGGCACATCTTCGATGTCTCCCTGCACGGCTTCCCGATCGGCATGATCAAGTCCTGCCGCAAGTACTGGACGGCCGAGATCGCCGATTCGATCGAGCAGCTGCGCGGCGTGCGCTTCGTCAACCCGCAGTTCGATGTCGCCACGACCTTCGACCGCGAGGACTTCACGCGCATCCTCAACGAGAAGTTCGGCGTGCCGCGCGAGAAGGTGGAGGAGTTCTTCGCCACGCTGCGGGCGATGAACTACTACGACCGCAACACCGAGACCACCGGCGAGTTCTTCAACCGTTTCTTCCCCGGCCGGCCCGATGTGCACCGGCTGCTGATGGAGCCGATCGCCTACGCCAACGGCTCCACGCTCGAGGACCTCGCGATCACCTACGGCATCGTGTTCTCGAACTTCATGAGCAAGGGCGTGTACACCTTCCGCGGCGGCACCGATGTGCTCGTCGAGAAGATGGCCGCCGAACTCCAGCGCAACGGCGTCGAGATCCGCAAGCAGGTGATGGTCGAGCGCGTCCTCAGCGAGGTGGTCGACGGCCGGCGGCGCGTGACCGGCGTGGTCGCCAACGGCCGCGAGATCCGCTGCGGCGCGGTGCTCTCCAACGCGAACATCAAGAACACCATCTTCCGCCTCGCCGGCGCCGAGAACTTCGCGCCCGAGTTCGTGGCGGAGGCCGAGGCCGTGCGCATCAGCCCCTCCTCGTGCCAGGTCTACTTCGGCATCCGCAAGGGCGAGAGCATCCCGCACATCGGCGACCTCATCTTCACCTCGGACGCCCCCGCGTTCTCCAGCACCGAGCTTGTCGCGAAGCGCACGAGCAGCCGTACCTTCTCGATCTACTATCCCGATACGCGGCCCGGCACCGACCGCTACACCATCGTCGCCTCGCTCAACGCGCAGTACGACGACTGGGCGAAACTCACCGACGCCGAGTACGAGACCGAGAAGGCCCGCCTCGTCGAGGAGTCGCTGGTCGCGCTCGAGCGCTTCCTACCGGGCGTGCGGGCGAAGATCGATTGGACCGAGGCCGCCACGCCGCGCACGATCGAGCGCTACACCACGCATTGGGCGGGTACCTCGTTCGGCACGAAGTTCGAGGGCCTCAAGGTCTCGATGGAGCTGCCCAATCAGATCGCCGGCCTGCACCACGCCGGCTCGGTGGGCATCATCATGTCCGGCTGGCTCGGCACGATCAACTACGGCGTGATCGTCGCCAACAACGTGGACAAATACCTCCACGCGCTGGGGCAAAAGACGGCCTGATGGCGCTGCCCGCTGGTGCGGCAGGGGCGGGGATTAGGGGCGGACGCGTGGTGTTGCGGCCCGTTGCCGGGCGTCGCTCGCGGCGGAGAACGCGCTCGCGCTGGGTGCCCCTGCGGGCAGCATCGCACTAGCCCCCAGATAGTCTGGCCTCCCCGTCTCGGTTTCTCGTCCGCCGGTATGAAACTCACGACACTTCTTCTCGCCGCCTCTGTCGCCGCCAACTTCGGTTTGGCGGCACTGGTCATGATCGAGCGTCCCTGGGGGTTGCCCGCGGTGGACACCCACCGAGTTTCGACGCTCGATGCGAACGCGGTTTTGTGGCGGTCCGTGGATGGCGACGACCCGGCGGTGTTCGAGAAGAAGCTGCGCGAAGCCGGCCTTCCGGAGCATTTCGTCACCGCCTTGCTCGCCGCCGAGGCACGGGAACGCCGGCGGCAGCAGCGGGAGTCGGCGGATCTGGCCCACGACGAGCAAAGCGCGACGAATGCGACGAGCGATTCCGGGGCCCAACGTGAGCGCCCCCGGGCGCCGGGGCGCCAGTTCGCCGGGCCCCTCGGCCATGACTTGGAGTTCATCGCCCCGTCGCGCCGCGAACAAGCGAGGGTCATCGCCCGCGACTACGATGTAATGATCGCTGACATCCGCCGCGGTGGGGCCATGCTCACGGAGTCGGAGAAGCAGATGCTGGAGGTACTCGAGGCCGAACGACGCCGCGAGCTGGGGACGTTCCTTTCTCCGCAGGAGCTCGGCGACTTCGAGATGCTCAAGTCGCCGCTGTACCGGCGTCTCGCCTATGAAACCAGCGAGTTCAATCCCACGCTCGCGGAGTTTCGCGCGATCTTTGCGCAAGCGAAGGAGTACGCAGACCGCTTCGACACTTCATCAACTGGCCGGATGCCCCCTCGCCGGGAGGACTGGGCTGCGGCTCGGCAGTATCTGACGGCTGCGGACGATCTTCTGCTGGCTCAATTCGGTACTGACCGCTTCGCCGCCTATGAGCGCTCCCGCAACGCAGAGTACCGCGAACTCGCCAAGCTTACGCGCCGTTTGAACCTTCCCGAGAGCCAGGCCGGCGAAGTTTTCAGCATGCGCGACTATGTTTCCGCCGAATCCAGCCGGATCGTCGGCGACACCACCCGATCGACCGAAGAGAGGCTTGTCGCATTGCAGACGCTGGGCGCCGCAGTGCGGCGCGAGATCCAGCTGCGCCTTGGCGACGAAGGCAGCACCGCCTACCTTCGCTTCGCCGACAAGTGGCTCTCGCAGGTGGAGGCTGGGAGTTCGGTGACCTTCGAACGCAATACCACCCACTTTCGCCGACTGCGCGGCCTGCCGCCGCCCACGCTGCCGCCGCCGCCCGGCGGCTGAGGCCCGCGAGCGGGCGCCCCTTCCTGGGCTCCGGGCACTTTTCCCTCGCGTTGCGGGGCGGCTCGCCTCCATTCGCAGGGATGCCGTTTTCCAAGTTCGGGCTCTACTCCAGCATCCTGCGCGCCGTCCAGGCCAAGGGCTACGCCGAGCCCACGCCCGTGCAGGTCGAGACGATCCCGGCCGTGCTCACCGGGCGCGATGTGATCGCCTCCGCGCAGACCGGCACCGGCAAGACCGCGGCCTTCGCCCTTCCGATCATCAACCGCCTCGGACCCCATCGCGCCGGCGGCGCCCGCGTGCTCGTGCTCGAACCCACCCGCGAGCTGGCGCAGCAGGTCGCCGACGCCTTCCGCGAGTTCGCGCAGTTCACTGATCTGCATGTCGACCTGATCCAGGGCGGGGTCGGCTACGGCAAACAACGCTCCGCCCTCGTCGATGGTGCGGACATCGTCGTCGCCACCGTGGGCCGACTGCTCGAGCTGATCGACGACCACGCGGTGAAGCTCGATGCGTTGCAGGTGCTCGTGCTCGACGAGGTCGACCGCATGCTCGACATGGGTTTCATCGACGATGTGAAGGCGATCGTCGGCCGCTGCCCGCAGAAACGCCAGACGCTCTTCTTCTCCGCCACGATTCCCGGCACCATCGAGGAGGTGGCGCGTTTCGCCGTCCGCGATCCGATCCGCGTCAGCATCGGCCGCGTGCGCACCGTGCCGGAGTCGGTGAAACACGAGCTGTATCCCGTTTCCGGTGCGTTGAAATTCCCGCTGTTGCTCGCGCTGCTGGAGAAGACCGAGTACCGCAGCGTGATCATTTTCTGCCGCACCAAGGAAGGGGCCGACGGCATCGTGGCGCGCATCAAGCGCGCCGGCCACTCCGCCACCGTGCTCCATGGCGACCGCAGCAGCGGTCAACGCAAGGCCTCGCTCGCCGGCTTCAAGGACGGCTACTACGAGATCCTCGTCGCCACGGACATCGCCGCGCGCGGCCTCGACCTCTCGGAGGTCTCGCACGTCATCAATTACGACATCCCGATGACGCCCGACGACTACGTGCACCGCGTGGGCCGCACGGGCCGCGCCGATGCGAAGGGCGACGCCTTCACGCTCTACACCCCGCGCGAGACGGGCGCCGTGCAGGGCATCGAGCGTTTTATCCGCGCCGAGATTCCGAAGCGCAAACTCGACGGCTTCGACTACAACGCCGCCCCGCCGCGGCCCGAGCCGGAGGAGGGCGGGGTGCTTACGACCGCACCCAAACCGCTCCCTCAGTCCAAGCGCCAGCCCGACGACGGCTGGCACGAGACCACCGTCGGCGCGTCGAAGAAAAAGAAGCGCCCGGCTCCCGCTTCCGCGCCGGTGCAACCGAAGTTCCAGCCGCGCCCGAAGCAGAAGCCGAAACAGAAAGACGAACCCAACCGCGGTTTCCTGGCGCCCGCGAAAGGCAGATCGTTTGGCCACCGCAAAGGCGGCAAACGTCGCTGAGCCGTGCCCGAACGAGGCCGCGCCCCGTTGCCCGCAAGTTCACATTCGCTCCGTTTCGCATCGACGGTGAAGCTGTAGGCCTGCGTGCTGGCACGCGCCCCTCGGCTCTCCGCCCACCCAATTACCATGAAGAAGATTTTCCCCCTCAAAGATCCCAAGAAGGCCGACGCCCGTGTCCTCGAAGCCGTGAAGAGCGAGCTGCGCAAGTACGTGCAGCGCGAGCAGCGCAAGGACCTGCCGGAGGGCTTCAACCGGTGGGATTTCGCCTGCAAGGTCGGCGCGGATGCCGCGACCGCTACCGTGCGCCCGCTCAGCGAAGTGGTGACGGCGGTCGATGCCGCCGCGAAGGCCGGGGCCGCCGCGGTCTTCGTCGAGATCGTTGCGTTGCCGGCCCGCAAGCTTGCGGACGACTCGGCTTCGTCCGGCTGAGCCGCCGCCGATCAGGCCGAGGTCGGCACAGTCGGCCCGTGGCGTAACTCGCCCGAGTTGGGTGTGGGCCGGCCTTCCTCCCGCGCTCGCCCCGAAACCCTCGGAGCCTTTCGCTACCTGGCGCAGTTCCGCCCGCGGTCGAGGATCTCGCGGACTTTGTGGACGAGGGCGGCGACGTTGAACGGCTTCTGGATGAAATCGACGCCGTCCTCGAGCACGCCGTGGTGCGTGATGACATCGGCGGTGTACCCGGACATGTAGAGGACCCGCAGCGCGGGGCGCTCGCGGCCGAGGGCGAGATGGAGCGCCCGGCCGTTGAGGTCGGGCAGGACCACGTCCGTGATCATGAGGTCGATCGGGGTGGCAAGAGACCCGGCCAGCGCGATGGCGGTCCGGCCGTCCACCGCCTCGTGGATGGTGTAGCCGGCCTGGCCGAGGATGCGGGCGGTGAGGATACGCACCTGCGGCTCGTCCTCGACGAGCAGGATGTGCTCGTCGCCGCCGATGGCGGTCGGCCCGGCCGCGGCGGTCTCGCCGGTCGCCGGGCGGGTGTCGAGGGCGGGAAGATACACCCGGAAGGTGGTGCCGTGGCCCGCCTCGCTGTAGACGCGCAGCTGGCCGCCGTGTTGGCGGACGATGCCGTACACCGTGGCGAGTCCGAGGCCGGTGCCCTTGCCCGGGGCTTTGGTGGTGAAGAACGGTTCGAAGATCTTCGGCAGCACCTCCTTGGGGATACCGGTCCCCGTGTCGCTCACGGTGAGCAGGAGGTACGGGCCCGGGCGTACGGGCTCGTCGTTGAGGCGGTCGAACGAGGCGTCGAGCGTGACGGCCGAAGTTTCGATGAAGAGGCGCCCGCCGCCGGGCATGGCATCCTGCGCATTCACGGCGAGGTTGAGCAGGATCCGCTCGATCTGGCCGGAATCGCCGCGCAGCGGGGGCAGCCCCGGGGCTGTCTTCGTCTCGATGGCGATGTCCTCGCGGAGGGTGCGGCGCAGCATGGTCGTGAAACCGTTCACGATGGCGTTCAGATCGACCGGCTTCATCTCGAGCGTCTGCTTGCGCGCGAACGCGAGCAGTTGGCGGATGAGGTCGCGGGAGCGCTCGGCGGCGCGGGTGATCTCCTGGACGTGGCTGCGCAGGGGGCTGGCGGCGGGCAGCTCCTCGTGCATGAGCTCGCTGTAGCCGAGGATCGGCAGGAGCATGTTGTTGAGGTCGTGCGCGACGCCACCGGCGAGGCGCCCGATCGACTCCATCTTCAGCGCTTGGGCGAGCTGGTCCTCGAGCTTCGCGCGCTCCTCCTCGGAGCGTTTCTGCGCGGTGACATCGATGAGGCTGGAGAGCAGGCACTCGCGTTCGTTGATCCGGACCTTCTGCGCGGTGCAGGTGCAGATGACCGCGCGGCCGTCCTTGTGGCGGAAGCGGATCTCCAGGTCGTGCCAGTCGCCCGCGCTGGTTCGTTCGAGGGAGAGGAGGGGCAGGTCGGCCTCGGCGAGCCAACCGATCTCGCCGGGCGTGCGCCCGATCACCTCGTCGCGCGCGTAGCCGAGGGTGCGGACATGCCGTTGGTTGATCTCGAGGTAGCGGTTCGTGGTCAGGTCGAGGATGGTCATGCCCACCGGGGAGGCGCGAAACGCCTGGGCGAACTTCGCCTCGCTCTCGGTCAGGCGCGCGAGCGCCCGGCGACGCTGGAGCACGTTGATCACGAGCAGGACCACGAGGGTGGCGAGCACGCCGATCGTGCCGGTGGTGATCCAGACCAGGGTGCGGTATTTGCGGTAGAACGAGAACGGCTCGTTGATGATATGGCTACCGGGCGGGATCACCGAAGGGTCGATACCGTGGTGCCTCAGACGGGCGTGGTCGAAACCCATGCGGCGGGCGGGACCGATGGCGGCGGGGAGAGCGGCGATCGGCGTCCCCTCGATGACGCGCCGCGCGATGCGCGCGGCGGCCGCGCCGTGCTCGAAGGCGTCCACGTAGGAGACGCCCACGGCGCCCTGGCCGAGGAGATTCTGCTGGGTGGTGAAAACGGGCGCGGAGCTGTGGACGATGATCCGCTGGCCCTCGTTGGTGCTGATGTAGCGGCCGCTCTTGTCCTGCCAGAAGCAGAGGAAGAACACGGCCGAGTCGGGCGGGAGCCGACCCAGCTGGACCGTGAGCTCCTCGGCGGTCAGGCTGTTGTCGAGGATCTGGATGCGAACGTGGGGCAGCGCGGCGGCGATGTCCTTGCGCAGGTGGGGCAGCGTGTCGCGGGAGTAGGAGGAATCGTCGCAGACCACGAAGAGCGTCTGCAGCGCGGGCAAGATCCGCGGGATCGCGCCAACGAAGGGGCGCAGGTCGTTGTTCTCGGACAGGCCCGTGCAGTTCGGGTGGCGCGCGAACTCCTCGGGACGGAACTCGTTGACCCCGCAGAACACGACGGGCGTGCCGGGCCAGAGCTGCTCGCGGTACTTGTTGACGTAGTGATAGGCGTTGTCGTCGCAGGCGATGACGAGGTCGAAATGGACCGTCTGGTATTTGATGACCAGCAACTGCCGCAGGATCTCCTGGTATTCCGGGGTGTTGGCCTTCCGTGAGTCGAGGTAATCCACATACATGTCGACCTGGGCGCCTTCGACCAGCTCGTGGTTGATGCCGGCCTGGAGGCCGTTGCACCAGTCGTTCGAGGTGTAGGAGTGCAGGGTGAGGACGGCCGGACGGCGGTTGTCCGGCGGGGCGGGCTCGGCCCGGAGGAGGGCGGCCGGCAGGACGCAGAGCAGGAGGCCCACCAGCTGCAGCGCGCGCAGGCGCCAGAGCCAGACGAAGCGTGCAACGCGGAGGAGGGCGGCGATGCCGAGCGGTGGGGGGAGAGGCAAGGTCCTCAAGTAGGCCGCGATTGTGCGGACACCGGGGCAACTGGCAAACCGGGTTTCTGCATCCCGTTTTCGGCCGAGCCGTCGCCTGCTCCAGCCAACGTGTCCATGCAGATGAGGGACGAGCGCCAAACCGTCGGTGGGCTGATCCAGTGCGCTGGTTTGCTCGTCGTCTCGCTGGGCGCTCCGGCTCTGGGCGCTCGACGTCTCGACCCTCGACCGGCTGACTAAGCCCCAGGCGAGCCGCGGGGCGGCTTGTGGATGACGATTGGCCATCGGGGATGAAGCGATGCGGGTTGCGGTTCGGTTCCGAGACCGCGTTCGGAGGTGGCGCCGTTCATTCCGACGGGATTTTCACAACGTCGCGGCTTCTCAAGCGCGCGATGGGGCTCAACCCTTCCGGCGGCCGTGTGCCGCCCGTTGTGCCGGTGCGCGATGGCGCGCCCGCGGTCGTAACTCATGCCATCTCGCACTGCTTTTCCCCTGAGTTGTCTTTCGCTGCGCCGGGTCGCTCTGCTCGGCTGGGTCCTGTCCGCCGTTGGCGCCCTCTGTGCCCAGCCGACGCTGACAGTTCCCGCCACGAGCAATCTCGGCGCGGGGCAGGTCACGCTCACCCTCAAGTCCAGCGCGGCCGGCACCGGCTACTTCACGCTGCTCGAGGGGCCCGCACCGGCGCCCGGCAGTGGTACGCAGATCAAAGCCGGCCAGGACGGCACCGGCGCGCCCGCCGCCCGTTTCGGCTCGGTCAAACTCGCCGCCAACACCGCCGCGGTGTACACGCTGCGCGAACTCAAGGCCTGCACCGCCTATACCATCTGCTTCACTGCCGACGACGGCGCGACGCTGCAGGGCACTGCCGCAACCAGGACCTTTGTCACCGCCCCGATGCCCGACTTGGCCGGCCGCGGGTGGGCAAACTATGGCGCCCGCTGGGTCAACGACGGCAACACGATGTACAACTGCCTGGCGCTGGCCCCGGACGGCACCCCGTACGTGGCCTACCAGGACTGCGACTACAACAACCGGCTCACCGTCCGCCGGCTCAGTGGGGGAAGCTGGGCCAATGTGGGCCCGCGCGGCTTCAGCGGTGGACTGGTGTGGCAGGTGCATCTGGCGTTCGCTCCCGACGGTTCGCCGTGGGTCGCCTATTCGGACGACAACAACTCCGGCCGGCTGGTGGTGCGCCGCTACAACGGCACCTCGTGGGTGCAGGTCGGCGCGGCCGGGCTCTCGGTGGCCCTGGCGTATTCGCCGTGTCTTGCCTTTGCGCCCGACGGGGCCGCGCACGTGATCTTCTCCGATCCCTTGCAGGATTCGAGCGGCTGGAAGGCGAAGGTGCTGCGCTACAACGGCAGCGCCTGGGCGGCGGTTGGACCGGAGGCGGGCATCTCGACCGATGGCACGCTCTATACCTCCCTGGCATTTGCGCCGGACGGCACGCTCCACGCCGTGTACAAGGAGATGTCCACCAGCGGTCCGACCGCCATCGACGAGCGGGCGACGGTCCTGAAGTACAACGGCACGGCGTGGGTCGCGGTTGGTCCGATGGGCTTCACCGACGGGGAGATCGAGGATCTGCGGCTGGCGTTCGACCACGACGGTGTTCCGCACGTGGCGTTCCGCGACTATGCGCACGACTATCGCGGCTCGGTGATGCGTTACTCCGGCGGGGCGTGGTCGTACGTGGGCACGCCCGGTTTCACCGCCGGCATGGCGTTCGACATGAACCTGGTGTTCGCGCCCGACGGCGTGCCGTGGATCGCCCTCTACGAGAGCGGCGGGACGACCAATGCGTTCGTCTACCGGTGGGAGGGCGGCGCCTGGGCGAAGGTCGGCGACGCCGGCTGCGCGTTGGACGGTGCCGGCTGCTACCTGTCGATGGCGTTCGCGCCCGACGGCAGCCCTCGGGTGCAGTTGCACGACATGGAGAACGGCGGGTACGCCAGTGTGGTGCAGCTCGTTGCCCCGGGGCCGACCTCCTACGCGGCCTGGGTGGCGGCCAACTTCAGCGCGGCCGACCAGGCGCGGCCGGAGATCAGCGGCGCCGAGGCCGATCCGGACGGGGCGGGGGTGACGAACCTTCAGCGCTTCGCCCACACTCTCCGGGCGCGGGGACGGGGGGCGGCGCCCACGACGCTCGCGACCTACCAGCGGATGATCGACTACGATTGGCACTACTTCCATTCGCTGCGCTTCACGCGGCGGAGCTGCGCCCCCGGGCTGGACTACGCGCTCGAGGCAAGCACGGATCTTGTGAACTGGTCGACCATCTCGACCTGGAAACCCGACGCCTCGCTGCAGGTGCAGGCGCCGGACAGCGTCGAGCTGGCGAGCGTGCCGCGCCGCTTCCTGCGGCTGCGGGCCACACTAGCGCCGGCCGCGATGAAGGTGCTGGTGCCGGCGTATTTCTATCCCGTCGGCGGAAGCTCCGACCATTGGGTCAAGCTGGCGGCCACCGCCGCCAAGTATCCCGCCGGCACGATCTACGCCATCGCCAACGTCAACAGCGGGCCCGACAGCGGCTACGACGCCGATCGGATTGCCTACCAGCGCGCGATCGCCGCCTTCCGCGCGGCCGGGGGCAGGGTGCTCGGGTACGTCTCCACCGTCTACGGCACGCGGGCCGGGAAGGCGGCGACCGACGACATCGACCTCTGGTATTCGCGGTACGGTGTCGATGGCATCTTCCTCGACGAGCAGGCGAACACGGCCGCTGCGCTTCCGTATTACCGCGCCCTCCACGACCACATAAAGGCCAAGGGCGGCGAGGCGCTTGTCGTGGCCAACCCCGGCACGACGACACTCGAGGGTTACCTGTCGCTCAACGACGTGACCTGCGTCTTCGAGACCGACGGACCGTCGGCATTCCCCGCGTGGACGCCGCCGTCCTGGACGGGGAACTATCCGGCGAGCAAGTTCTACGTGCTCCCGTACAACGCCTCCGCCGCCGACATGCCGGTCTTCCTCGCCCGCGCCGCGGCGAACAACGTCGGTTGGATCTACGTGACCGACGACACGCTCAACAACCCGTGGGACACGCTGCCGAGCTACTTCGAAGCGCTGGTTGCCGCCGCCGCCGCGGTGCGGTGAGCGGCGACCGCCTGGTGGAGCGGCGGGGAGTGGGCCGGTGTCCCTTACGCGACTCACTCCGCAAAGCGCGTGGTTGAGTACTCGGGCCAGTGGCTGGGCGCCGATCCGGAGCAGGTGCATCGGTGCAGCCGGTCCCGCAAGGGCTGCTGGCGAATGAGCACCAACTCCGTCGTGCAAGCTGCGCTCAACCACGAGTGGCTGAAGGAACAAGGGGTTGTTTCCCTGCAAGAGAGTTGGATCGCCTACCATTACCCCGGCGGCGCCCCGCGCGTCTTCGAGTGATGGAGACCGGAACCGCCCACTTTCGGATCGAGGACGGTACGGACCCGTACGCCGGGTGGTGTGGGGGCCGGAGGCTAAGTACCTCCGGCTACCCGATTCGCCCATTTTTCTTCCGCTCGGTTCTGCAACTCACGCCGGTCCAGCGAAATCAATCCGAGCAGCACGGCGGCAAACGCGAGCAAGGCAAAGAACACACCTTCCTGCACTGAAAGCGGGAGCCTTCGGTATCTCGCGATCACCACGGCTTGGCCGACCCCAAGAATCAGCATCCCGAAAGTCCACCTCTTGAGTAGCACCGCGCGGACAACGGTAGCACATAGGAAGACCCGCGACGCGAAAATCAGCGGACGAATGAACATCGAGTCCTCATACGCCCCGGACGCGTTGGGCCCGAGCCAGAAACCGGCTTCGGCAGCATTCCAGATGATCAGCAAAGCACCGCCCCACGCGTTGAGCTGAAGGAAGGTCCGTCGCGTCGTCGGGGTCATCTTCTTTCGGCGACGCTCAACGGTCAGGGACGACGGGGCTCCGGCTCGGTCGGAGGAAATGGGACTTTCCCCGGCGTTCCCTGTAGTGGCTTCCATGAGAAGGCGTGTCGAATCGTATGTTGGAAAAGGTTCACCTTTTCGGTGGTTGGTCAGGGGTGGCGGGGAGAAAGGGCTTCCGTGGGTCTGGCTTCCATACGCACTCTGGGTG
>JAEXPQ010000246.1 GCA_023446735.1 Verrucomicrobiota bacterium | reverse complement strand
CTGGGCCTACGCCTGCCCAAAGGCACCCGCTCCATCAGCGATGTAGTGCCGAAAATCGCGAGTTGAATCACACAACTCGTTGATAACGCGAAAAGTCGTTTCCTGGACTGACGAACTTGGGCTACCGTGACGGAGTCGTCGCGGTAGCCGCCGGTCCGAGCGGTTCGCTCGAAAGCAGCAGCGCGGCGATCTGCTCGGCGACCGCAGCCGGGAAACTCTGGGCGAGGAACGCGACGACCCGCTCGGCCGGCAGACGTCGCTCGGTGGCCCCGCCCACGATGCGGGTGCGCGCCCGTTCGAGAACCCGCAGGGCGCGCGACTCGTCGTTGGTCCGGTTCGCCTCGATCGCGGCGTGGACGAGGCTGAGCACCTCGCTCAAACGGGCGCGCGTCGCCTCCTCGTCGCCCTCGGGAAAGCGGCCCGCCTGGGCGGCGAGGGCCGCGGCCTCGTCGGCGGCGCGTTCGTGCTCTCGGCGGTCGGAGAAGATGCAGATCGCCGCGGCGCGCTCCACCATCTGGAGCGCTTGGCGCTCGCTCCAGGGCAGCCAGGCGGGCGGCCAGGTGGCATGGACCAGGATCGCGACACCGGTGGCCCCGCCGGCGCCCAGAGCGAACGCGTTCCAGCGGCGCGCGCGCAACGTGACGACGAGAAACCGCAGGAAGTGGCCCGCCGCGAGCGCCAGCAGCGGCAGCGCCTCCAGCCGGTAGCGGCCGAGCGCGATGGGCAGCAGGACCGCGACCGTGTTGGCGGCAAGGATGCCGACGATCCACGGGCGCCGGAGGTGGCGCCGCGCGAGCAGCAGAGTCAGCCCCGGGACCGCGAGGGCGAGCAACGTGCCCCACGATGGGCAGAACCGCAGCGCCGGCAGGCGCTCGCGGCCGTAGTCGTAGGCGAAGTTGTCGGCGAGGTCGACGGGGGCGAAGGCCGCCCGCAGCTTCGCGCCCTGCACGCGGAAGAAGGCGCCCGGGTCGGCGGCATAGCCGCGCAGGATCTCGGTGACGACCTTGGCGGCGCTGCCTCCGGCCGCGCGAAGCGTCGCGTCCTGGGACGGCGGATGCCCGAGGCCGACCGGGCAGGCGTCGGCGGCGTTGCCCTGGATCAGCCCCTCTGGAAGCCGGTTGGAGAGCGCCAGCGCCGGCGCGCCGACGGCGAGGTTGCGGCCGACGATCGGCGCGAGGCCGAGGGCGAGGCCGAGCGTCAGCAGGCCCGCGCTCCGAGCCGGACGGGCGAGGCCGGTCGCGGCGGAGCGCGTCCGCCAGAGCCACCAGCCGAGCACGGGCAGCCAGAGCAATGCCGTCGCCTTCAGCAGCGCTCCGACGCCGAGGAGCAGCCCCGCCGCGAACAGACGCCCGTCGTGGCGGCGACGGAGGCCGGAGAGCGTGAGCGAGAGCGCGAACGCGCCGACAACCGGCACGGCCCAGTCGCGCAGCAGGGCGAGCTGGTAGAAGACGCCGGGACCGAACACGGCCGCGAGGGCCGCGCCGCACAAAGCGCTCCGCGGACCGATCAATTGGCGGCCGAGCGCGTGGACGCCGAGCGGCAGCAGCAGCCCGCCGAGCAGGAGTTGGAGCAGCGGGATCGCGTGCAGGGGCGAGGGGAGGAGGGCGCGCAGCGCGGCAACGAAGTACGGATACAGTGGTTCCTGCTGGAAGATCCGGAGGTCGCCCCAGCGCCGGGCCCACTCGGCTTCGCGGTCGGCGGCCGCCATCCACTCGAAACCCGGGTGGTAGGTGTCGCTGCCGAGGAGGTCGCCCGCGAGGATGCGTTCCGACCATTGCCAGGTCGCGTGCATGTCCGTCTGCGTGGCCTCGAGCGGAAACCACGGCATCGCGGTGTCGAGGAACGCGTGGTACACCACGCCGCGGAGCAGCAGCGAAAGGCCGAGGAGGGCGAACAGGGCGTGGCGGGGGCGGCGGAGTCTCATCGCGGACGTGCGATCAAAGCGCGGAGTCGGGCGCGAGGGCGAATCAAAGCTACTGTTAGCCCGATTTCCGAGGGCGATCGCGGCGCCGAGGGTTACGTGCCGAGGCGCCCGAGTTTGTCGAAGCTCCGGGCCGTGGCGCGAGTCTTCAGGCCGCGGTGGTGGTGCGGAGAGGGGCATGTCTTCGTTTTCCGTCGGGAACCGCAGGCTGAAGCGTGGGCCACGGCCGACCGTTTCGATCGGTGACTCCGCACGGCACATGTCGACTTCTGCGATCCGGTGGCTTGTTCACCCGCCGAGCGCGGGGTTTGGGTTCGGCGTGGATCACGGCCGCGAAAATACCCAGCCCCGGCAGGGCGACCTGCCGGGGCTGGGTGGAGAGCGAAGAGCCGGAGCGGTGCGCTCAGGCTTTGGCCTTGGCGGCTTTCTTGGCCGGCTTTTTCGCGGCCTTCTTCGGCGGGGCGACTTCTTCCTCCTCGTCGAGATCGACCGCCGGCGCCGGCTTCTCGGGAGCGGCCGGGGCTGGTGTCGGGGCGGCGGCGTCGCGTCCGATTTGGGACGTGCCCTGGGGATCGTAGATGTAGCCGACGCCGTGGATCGTGCGGAAGGCGTTGAGCTGGATGCCGTGGGCCTCGAACATGTCGCGGACCTTCACGATATATTGGTCGAGGGAGCGGCTGCGTACGTCGGCATGGATGCCCCACACGGAGTGGATGAGGGCCTTGCGCGGGATGACGACCCCCGGGTGATCGTTGAGGTAGGCGAGGATGCCGAGTTCCTTGCGTCCGATCTTGGCGAGATTGCCGCCGGGAAACTCGATCTCGAGCCGCAGGGGGATGACTTTCGCGCCGAGGAAGTCGAAAGGTTCGTCGGTCACGCGCACGTTCTTGGCGACGTTGAGGTCGCCGGCGGTCTCGGACCGGCGCAGGACGGCGCGGATACGCGCGATGAGCTCCGGGTAGCTGAACGGCTTCACGATGTAGTCGTCGCCGCCCATCTCATCGAGCCCCTTGATCTTCATGCCCTCGGCGTTGGTGCCGGTGACGAAGATGGTCGGCACGCGGATGTCCTCGCTGCGCAGTTCCTGGAGGAAGGCGAAGCCGCTCGAATCGGGCAGGTTGAGGTCGAGCAACATCAGGTTCGCGAAGTTGCGCTTCAGGAAGCGCATCGCGGGCGCGCAGCGGTAGTAGACCTGCGTCTGCATGCCGGCATTTTCGAGATGTTCGGCGATGACGTTGGCGAGTTGTTCCTCGTCTTCGACGATCAGGATGAGCGGCTTGGAGATCCGTGGCATGCTGGGAGAAGGTGCGCGGATGAGTTGCGGTTGGGGTGGGCTGGGGAGGCGGTCGGCGCCGTCGAACCATGGGATCGCCGCCGCCGGGGTTGTTCCCCTAGGGCGGGAGTCGGGCGGAGAATTGTAAAAGAGTCAAAACGATAACGGGCCGGGCGCTTCTCCAGATTGTTGGCCTAGCGGTTTTTGGGCTTGAGCAGCTTCGTTGCGCCGGGATGCATGGTCGGATGGCCGAAGTTAAACCTCTCCTGATGCTGGGTCTGCCGAAGGGCAGCCTGGAAGAGTCCACCAAGAACCTGTTCGCCAAGGCCGGGTTCAAGATCACGACCAGCTCGCGCTCCTACCGTCCGTCCATCGACGACCCGGAGCTCGACGGCCGTTTCATCCGGGCGCAGGAGGTCAGCCGCTATGTCGAGCATGGGTTCTTCGACTGCGGCCTCACGGGCCAGGACTGGATCCTCGAGAACGAGTCCGACGTCGTCGACGTCTGCGACCTGATCTACTCGAAGGCCTCCACGCAGAAGTCGCGCTGGGTGCTCTGCGTGCCCGAGGCCTCGCCGATCCAGAAGGCGGAGGATCTCGCCGGCAAACGCGTCGCCACGGAGTTGGTCGGCACCGTGAAACGCTATTTCGAGAAGAAGAACGTAAAGGTCGACGTCGAGTTCTCCTGGGGCGCGACCGAGGTGAAGGTCCCGGACCTCGTCGACGCGATCGTCGACATCACCGAGACCGGCTCCTCGCTGCGCGCGAACAAGCTGCGCATCGTCGACACCCTGATGGAGACCAACACCAAGTTGATCGCCAACAAGGCCAGCTGGGCCAACCCCGCCAAGCGCAAGAAGATCGAGACGATCGCCATGCTGCTCAAGGGCGCCCTCGAGGCCGGCAGCAAGGTCGGCCTGAAGCTCAATCTCCCGAAGGCCTCGCTCGAGGCGGTCGTGAAGGCGCTGCCCTCCCTGCGCAACCCCACCGTTTCCCCGCTCACCAATCCCGAGTGGGTCGCCCTCGAGACCATCGTCGACGAGTCCGTCGTGCGCGTGTTCATCCCGCAGCTCAAGGCGCTCGGCGCCGAGGGCATCGTGGAGTATCCGCTCAACAAGGTCGTCTATTGATCACCCGCCGGCCCGTGTCGGGCCGGTGAATCCCTGCCCGGGTGGACGCGAGTTTCCTCGCGTCGCCGGGCGCGTTCTGCGAGGAGTTTTCCCGTGAGCATCGTCACTCTCGGACTGCTGCAACACACCTGCGTGCCGGACCCGGAGACCAATCTCCGGTGCACTCTCGCGCAGGCGGATGCCGCCGCCGCCCGCGGCGCGCAGATCATCTGCACCCAGGAGCTCTTCCGCTCGCAGTACTTCTGCCAGAGCGAGGACTACAAGTACTTCGAACTCGCCGAGCCGATCCCCGGCCGCACGGTCGAGCTGTTCCAGGAGCTCGCCAAGCGCCGCGGCGTCGTGGTCGTCGCCTCGCTCTTCGAGCGCCGCGCGCCCGGTCTCTACCACAACACCGCGGCGGTGATCGACGCCGACGGTTCGTTGCTCGGCACGTACCGGAAGATGCACATCCCGGACGATCCGCTCTTCTACGAGAAGTTCTACTTCACCCCGGGCGACACTGGCTTCCGTTCGTGGAAAACGAAGTTCGGCCGCATCGGCGTGCTGATCTGCTGGGACCAGTGGTACCCCGAGGCTGCGCGCCTCACCGCGCTCGACGGCGCCGAGATCCTTTTCTACCCGACCGCCATCGGCTGGCATCCGCAGGAGAAGGCTCAGCTCGGTGCCAAGCAGCACGGCGCCTGGGAAACCATCCAGCGCAGCCATGCCGTGGCCAACGGCTGCTACGTCGCCGCCATCAACCGCTGCGGCCACGAGGCGCCCGCCGGGGGCGACGGCCTTGAGTTCTGGGGCCAGAGCTTTGTTGCTGGCCCGCAGGGCGAACTTCTCGCCAAGGCCGCTGTCTCGGCCGACGAGACGCTGCTCGTCCCCGTCGACCTCGGCGCCCTCGACGACCTGCGCTGCCACTGGCCGTTCCTGCGCGACCGCCGCGTCGACGCCTACGGCGACCTCATCAAACGTTTTCTCCGCTGACCGAAACGAACCAGTTGGACACAGAGATCACGGAGGGCACGCAGGAGAACACAGAGAGTTCGGAATCATGCGGTCGGAGCAGTCTTCACCATTCGAGGAAGTGACCCGGATTAGGATTCCGCTTCATCAACTTCTTCTCTGTGCTCTCCCTCCGTCTCTCCTCTGCCTCTGTGACCTGTCCGAACTGCCTGTTCTAGTCTGAACCTTTTCGACCTTTCCTCCGCGTGCCCGTCCGCTCCGCCAGTTCCCGCTCCGCTGCCTCCACTTCCGCCACCACACCTGCGGCGCTCGGTTTTCGCATGCCCGCCGAGTGGGAGCCGCAGGAGGCGATCTGGCTGTCGTGGCCGCACAAGCGTAAGACGTGGCCGAAGCAGTTCCGCCCCATCCCGCCGGCCTTCGCGAAGATCGTCGCCGCCATAAGCCGCTTCGAGGAGGTGCGCATCAACGCCGCCGCCGCACTCCAGCCGCGCGCCCGCGAACTTTGCGAGGCCGCCGGTGCGAAGCTGTCGCGGGTGAAGTTCTACGACCACCCGACCAACGACACGTGGTGCCGCGACCACGGCCCGATCTTCGTGAAGCACGCCAAGACCGGCGAAGTCGCGCTGGTCGACTGGGAGTTCAACGCCTGGGGCGGCAAGCATCTCCCGTGCGACCGCGACAACGCGATCCCCGCGCTCATCGCGAAACGCCTCCGCAAGCGCCGCTTCGCCGGCCCGATGGTGCTCGAGGGCGGCTCGCTCGACGTCAACGGCGAGGGCCTGCTGCTCACCTCCGAGCAGTGCCTGCTCAACCCGAACCGCAATCCCACGCTCACCATCGAGCAGATCGAGCGGAACCTCCGCGACTACCTCGGCGTGCACACCATTCACTGGCTCGGCCAGGGTCTCGTGGGCGACGACACCGACGGCCACGTCGACGACCTCACGCGCTTCTTCAAGCCCGACGGCATCGTCACGCTCGTCGAGTCGAACAAGCGCGACACCAACTTCGCCGCGCTCGACGACAACCTCCGCCGCCTCCGGAAACTGCGCACGCCGGCCGGCCAGCCGTTCGACCTTGTCGAGTTGCCCGCGCCGAAGCGCGTGGCCTTCCAGGGCGTGCGCGTGCCGGCCAGCTACGCGAACTTCCTCGTGCTCAACGGCGCCGTGCTCGTGCCCACCTTCCGCCAACCGAAGGCCGACGACCGCGCTTGTGCGATCCTCGCCGCCTGTTTCCCCGGCCGCGAGATCGTGCCGCTCGACTGCTACCACCTGATCTGGGGCCGCGGCTCGCTGCACTGCATCTCGCAGCAACAACCGGCGTGAGGGCGCAGGATTAGCCTGCTCGTCGGTTTCCGGATCGACTGTAGGAGCCTGCTTGCAGGCGATGTGGACTCGGAATCGCCTGCAAGCAGGCTCCTACCTCCAGGCAACCGAACCAGGGCACCCACTTTCATGAACACCAAACTTCTCTCCCTCCTGCTCGCCCTCGGCGCGGCGTTTCTCATGGCCGGTTGCGACACCATCGGCGAACCGCTGAGCGAGCGTTTCAGTCCGCCGCCGGTGAAGCGGGTGGTGGAGGCGCCGGCCGCGCGCGTGTTCGCCGCCGCGAAGGAAGCCTTGGTCGCGATGGGCTATCGGATCGGTGCGTCCAGCCCGAAGAGCGGGCGGCTGGAAGCCTACGGAAGGCTGATGGTCGACGATGGTTTCCGCGCCTCGACTCAGCACAACTGCCGCGTGACCATCGTCGAGCTGCCCGACGGCGCCTGCGATGTGCAGTTCGAGGTGCGCGAGCAGATGGAAGAGCGCACCGGAGCCGGGGCCATGCGCCAGAGCGAACAGACCCTGCCGTGGGGCGGTGTCCACGAGCGCTTCTTCGCGGAAGTACAGGCGCGCCTCTGAGGCGCGCGGCTGGCCTCCTATCCCGGGGAGCGGCCGGACGGGACCTGGTGGTCGCTCTACAGCGCCGCGCGATAATCGCGAACAAGGGCCGAGGGATCGGCGGCGGTCAGAACTTCGGATACGACCACGACCCGTTCGGCGCCGGCGGCGCGGACCGCGGCGAGGTTGCCGCGCTTGATGCCGCCGATGCAGAACCAAGGCAGGGCGGGACGCAACGAGGCGACATGGCGGACGAGCTCCAGGCCCACCGGCGTGTAGGTGGGCTTGGTCGGCGTGGCGAACACCGGGCCGACGGCGAAGTAGTCGAGCGTGCCGGCGGGGAGCGCGAGCGCGGCGGCAGCCTGCGCAGGCGAATGAGTGGAGAGGCCGAGCAGTCGCCCCGGCCCGAGGCGCGCGCGGGCGGCGGCGGGCGGGAGGTCGTCCTGGCCGACGTGGAGTCCGAGATGTGGGTACGCGAGGGCGAGCTCCAGGTCGTCGTTGACGATCAGCGGGGGCGGGGCGTCGACGACCGCTCCGGGCGCGAACAACGGCAGGATTTCATCGAGGAGGGCGCGGCGCTCGGCGGCGGTTTCGCGTTTGGCGCGGAGTTGGACGAGATCCGCGCCGCCGAGCAGGAGTGCACGACAGACGGGAGTCCAGCGGTCGCGCGGCACGTAGCCGGTGTCGAGGATGGCGTAGAAGCGGGCGGAGCGGAGAGCGTTCACAATGGCGGCGCGAGGATGCGCCCGCGGCCGAACCGTGCAATGGTGGAGTGGGGCGCGGACGGAGATCGCAGGCGCGACGGAGGGCGCGGCGAAGAGAACGAGAACGAGTAGGAGAACGAGAACGATGGGGGGCGGCGGCGGCGAAGATCGGGTCGCAGGCGCGGAGGCCTGCGGTATGACGGACCGGCCTCGATGCGGTCGGCTACAGCGGGCTCGGCGCGGCCTACTATAGGGCGGAAGGAAGGGGTCCTGCCGGTGCTCAGCCCTGCGGCTGGTCGGTGGTGTTGAACAGATCCGGCGGCACGCGGTTGAAGAAGTCCTCCATGTAGCCCGTGGTGGCCTTGCCGGCGACGAAGACCGGATCGCTGATGATCGCCTTGTGGAGCGGGATGGTCGTCTTGACTCCGCGGATCAGATACTCGCTGAGCGCGCGATAGGCGCGTTGGAGCGCGATCTGGCGGTTGGATCCGTAGGCGATGAGCTTGCCGATCATCGAATCGTAGTAGGGCGGGATCGTGTAGCCGCCGTAGGCGTGGGAGTCGACGCGGACGCCGTGGCCGCCGGGGGCGTAGTAGAGGCCGATGGTGCCGGGAGAGGGCGCGAAGTTGCGCGCGGGATCCTCGGCGTTGATGCGGCACTCGATCGCGTGCTTGAGGAAGGTGATGTCCTTCTGGTCGAAAGCGAGGTGTTCGCCCGCGGCGACGAGGAGCTGCTGTTTTACCAGGTCGATGCCCGTGACCTCCTCGGTGACGGGGTGCTCAACCTGGATACGGGTGTTCATCTCGATGAAGTAGAACTCGCCCTTGTCGTCGACGAGGAACTCGATCGTGCCCGCGTTGGCGTAGCCGGCGGCCGCGGCGGCGGCGACTGCAGCACGGCCCATGCGGTCGCGCAGATCGGGCGTGAGGAAGGGCGAGGGCGCCTCCTCGATGAGCTTCTGGTGGCGGCGCTGGATGGAGCAGTCGCGTTCGCCGAGGTGGAGGACCTTGCCGTGTTCGTCGGCGAGGATCTGGAACTCGATGTGGCGCGGGTTCTGGATGTAGCGCTCGACGTAGACGGCGCCGTTGCCGAAGGCCTTCTCGGCCTCGTTGCGGGCGACGTGGAATTCCTTGGCGAAGGAGATGTCGTTGTGCGCGATGCGCATGCCGCGGCCGCCGCCGCCGGCCACGGCCTTGATGATGACCGGGTAGCCGATGCGCCGGGCGACCTTGAGCGCCTCCTCCTCGGTGGCGACGGGGCCGTCGGAGCCGGGCACGATCGGCACGCCGGCGGCGCGTACGGTGTCCTTGGCGACGGATTTGTCGCCCATCATGCGGATGCTCTTCGAACGGGGGCCGATGAACTTGATGCCGCAGGACTCGCACTGCTCGGCGAAGTCGGCGTTCTCGGAGAGGAAGCCGTAGCCGGGATGGATGGCGTCGACGTCGGCCACCTCGGCGGCGCTGATGATGCGGTCGGCGCGCAGGTAGCTTTCGTTGCTGCGCGGTCCGCCGATGCAGATCGCTTCGTCGGCGAGCTGCACGTGGAGGGACTGGACATCGGCCTCGGAGTAGACGGCGAGGGTCTTGATGCCGAGTTCGCGACAGGCGCGGACGATCCGCAGGGCGATTTCGCCGCGGTTGGCGATGAGGACTTTCTGGATCATGCGTGCGGGCTCAGGCCTGCTTCAGCTTGAAGAGGCGCTGGCCGTATTCGACCGGCTGCCCGCTCTCGACGAGGACTTCGACGACGGTGCCCTTCACCTCGGCCTGGATCTCGTTCATGATCTTCATGGCTTCGATGATGCAGACGGCCGACTTCTCGGTGACGGAGGCGCCGAGATCGACAAACGGCGCGCTCTCCGGCGAAGCGGCGCGGTAGAAGGTGCCGACCATCGGGGACTTGATGTACACGATTCCGGGCTCTTCGCCGGCGGGAACCGTGGCGGCCGGAGCGGCCGGGGGTGCGGCTGGAGTGGGTACGGAAAGCGGCGCAGCGGCGACCGGGGCCGGCACAAGGGCGGGCTGGGCGAACACGGTGGGCGCGTGGCCGGCATTGCGGCGGATGCGCAGCTTGAAGTTTTCCTCTTCGACTTCGAAGTCGGTCAGGTCGGACCGCTTCATCAGGTCGATCACCATCTTGATCTGCTTAATGTCCAAGCAAGCTCCCGGGTTGTGTTGATTGGGTGCGAGGCGGGTAGCGCATCGCAGAACAGAGCCGGTTGAAGTCTCGCGGGAGGGTGCTGGCAACGCGGAAGCCCGGGTGGCGGAGCGAAACAAGGGGAGTTGTTTCGCAGTATGAATGGACTGTGGTCCACCTTATGGGGCACGAGAAAGGCCGCGCCGGGGAAGGCGCGGCCGCAGGAGTGGAGAGGAGTGGAGGGGTCAGCCGGCCTTCGGCAGGGCGGCCTCGAGCTCGACCTCGTGGGGGTGGTTGCGCTTTTCCTTGTGGAGGCGGGAGCGGCGGCGGATCGAGCGGTCGAGCTTGTCGACCAGCAGATCGATCGACTTGTAGGCATCGTCCGAAGTGACGGAGATGTTGGTGTCGGGGCCGTGGATCTGGAGGTGGGCCTTGGCGGTGAAGCGGTCGTCCTTGGCTTTGCGGTCGTCAAATTCGATTTCAACGCGGATCCGCACGATTCGATCCTCGTGGCCGAACAATCGCTGCATCTTGTCGACAACGTAGGCCCTGAGGGCCGTGGTCAACGAGACGTGGATGCCCGAGACGATGATTTCGTGCGGATTGGTATCTGCTTTCATGGTGCGTTTTGCTCCTTGTTTTGGGTGTGGGAGGCGCGATTAGTGGGTCCGTGTTCGATTACGAAAACGCCCTCGCGCCCTTCACGGTAACCGTGGTGACCGGTGGTTCTTCCGGTGTGGGGAAAACGTTCATCACGCTGCTCTCCGAGGCTAGCCCGCGGATGGTCTTTTGCAACCTGTCGCGCCGGGCGCCGACAGGGCTGCCCGAGACAGTGCAAAAACGGCTGGTGCATGTGCCGTGCGATCTCGGCAACGTGGACATGCGGGCGGTGGCTGCAGGGGAGGCAACGAGGGTCATTCGCCAGGACCATTATCGGTCGAAAGTGCTTTTGATTAACAACAGCGGATTTGGTTCCTGCGGAAATTTTACCGATGCCGAACGTTCCGGTCAGCTTGACATGGTGGCGGTGAATGTCGCGGCGGTCGTGGATCTCACCGCTCGTCTGCTGCCCGCGCTGCGCGAACGGGGCGGGGCGGTGATCAATGTGGCCTCGGTCGCCGGATTCCAGCCCACGCCGTATATGGCGACCTACGGGGCGACGAAGGCGTTTCTGCTGAACTGGAGTCTGGCGTTGCATGAGGAGCTGCGACCGCACGGCATCCCGGTGCAGGCGCTATGCCCGGGCCCGACGGAGACCGAATTTTTCCGCCGGGTCGGGTATTCTGAGAGGGTGGTGGCCGGCCGGCACTCGATGACGTCCGAGGCGGTGGTGCGGGCGAGCCTGCGCGGTTTGGCGCGAGGCAAGGCGCTGGTTGTGCCGGGTTGGCGCAACCGTGTCCTGGGGATGGTGACGGGGCGTTTGCCCCGGGTGTGGTGCGCGCGGATTTCGGCTGCGGTGCTGGCGCGCTATCGTCTGCCGCAACTGGTGCAGAAGTCGGGAGGTGCGACGTGAGCGGCTTTGTCGATCCGGGCCCGCGGCTGCTGACCCCGGAGGAGTTTCCCGGGCTGGTCGTCGAGGAGGATGGCGAGGTGATTGTGCTGAACAAGCCGGGCGACATCGTCTGTCATCCCTCGAAGAATGGCCCGTGGTCGTCGCTGGTCGGCGCGTGCCGTGAGCATCTGCAGCTGCCACGCGTGCACATGATCTACCGGCTCGATCGCGAGACGAGCGGCGTGATGGTCTTCGCGAAGACCTCCGCGATGGCCGGGCGACTGCAGACCGCGGTCGAGGGGCGGCGGGTGGAGAAGCGCTATCTCGCGATCCTCGTGGGCGACCTGCGAGAGCCGACGGTGGTCGACGCCCCGCTGGGGCGCGACCTTTCCAGTCCGATCGCGGCGCGGCAGGCGGTGGTGCGCGGGCCGGAGGGGCGGCCCGCGATGACGGAGTTCCTGCCGCTGGCATGGGGCGGCGGTTACACCTTGACCCGGGTGCGGCCGCGGACCGGCCGGCAGCACCAGATCCGCGTGCACGCGGCGGAGCTTGGGTGCCCGATCCTCGGTGACAAACTGTACGGGCCGGACCAACTGCTCTTCCTCGAGTTCATCCAGAGCGGGTTCACGCCGCGGCTGGCGGAGTTGCTGACGCTACCGCGGCACGCGCTGCATGCGTTGGAGATGCGCTTCGAGCCGGGCGAGGGCGGGCGGACCTTCCGCGCGCCGCTCACGGAGGATCTCAGGGCCTTCGTGCGGAAACGGATGGGCCTCGACGAGGCGACGCTCGCGGCGGCCGAGGCGACCGGTTGAGCGGAGCGTGGTTCAGCGTTCGAAGCGCAGGTGCCGGACTTCGGCACCGCCGTCGACGAGGCGCTGGAGGGCATCGATCCCGATGCGCAGGTGCTCCTCGACGAACTGGGCGTTGACCAAGCGGTCGCTCTCGGCGGTCTTCACCCCCTCGGGGACCATCGGATGGTCTGAGACGAGCAGGAGCGCGCCCGCGGGGATGTGGTTGAAGAAGCCGACGGTGAAGAGCGTCGCCGTCTCCATGTCGATCGCCATGCAGCGGGTGGCGCGCAGGCGCGCCTTGAAGGCTTCGTCGTGCTCCCAGACGCGGCGGTTGGTGGTGAAGACGGTGCCGGTCCAGTAGTCGCGGCCGTGGTCGCGGACGGCGTTGGAGATCACCTTTTGGAGGGCGAAGGCGGGCAGCGCCGGCACCTCGGGTGGAAAGTAGTCGTTAGAAGTGCCCTCACCGCGGATACCGGCGAGCGGCAGGATGAGGTCGCCGATGGCGGGTTTCTCCTTCAGGCCACCGCATTTTCCGAGGAAGAGGCAGGCCTTGGGGTGCACGGCGCCGAGGAGATCCATGACCGTGGCGGCGTTGGCGCTGCCCATACCGAAATTGACGATGGTGATGCCGCCGGCGGTGGCGTTGGGCATGGGGCGGTCGAGGCCCTCGACCGGCACGCCGTGCCATTCGGCGAACAGACTCACGTAGCGCTGGAAGTTGGTGAGCAGGATGTGCTGGCCGAAGCGTTCGAGCGGCAGGCCGGTGTAGCGGGGCAGCCAGTTCTCCACGATCTCCTCGCGGGTTTCCATGGTGGGAATGCTGGCGGTGGCGACGTGGCTGGCGATGCGAAAGCTCGCACGGGCGAGGTGATGGCGGAACGCGCGGATCGTTGCCACGCAGCGCGGAGGGTGGCAGAGACCAAGCAATGAAATCGCATCGGAAGGAGCTCTGGTTCGAGGTGCCCGCGCGCCGGGCGTTTCTCAACATCACGCCGCAGGTCGAGGCCGAGTTGCGCGCGAGCGGAATCTGCGAAGGCCTGGCGCTGGTGAACGCGATGCACATCAGCGCCTCGGTCTTCATCAATGACGACGAGAGCGGGCTGCACGCCGACTTTGAGCGCTGGCTGGAGAAGCTCGCGCCGGAGAAGCCGCATGGCCAATACGCGCACAATCGCGGCGAGGACAACGCCGACGCCCACCTCAAACGCACACTCATGGGACGCGAGGTGGTGGTGGCGGTGACGGAGGGCCGGCTCGACTTCGGGCCGTGGGAACAGATCTTCTACGGCGAGTTCGACGGCCTGCGGCGGAAGCGCGTGCTCGTGAAGATCATCGGGGAGTAGCGCGGGTTGCTCCCCCTTGGGCCGGGGCCGGCGGCGTTGTCGGAGCAGCCGGCTGCGCCGCGGCCGGCGCCGGCCACCCTGCGGCCGCGTCGGCGGGATTGCGCGTGCGGCGAGCACACTGTGCCGCGCGGCCCA
>JAEXPQ010000148.1 GCA_023446735.1 Verrucomicrobiota bacterium | reverse complement strand
GGGGGGTTTTCGGGGGGGGGGGGGGGGGGGGGGGGGGGGGGCCGCCGCGGTGGTCTCGGTCTGCGGCGCCGTCTCCGGCTCGGCCGGCAGGTCGAACAGCTCGACCTCGGCCACCGGGGCGGCGGCGGCGGTCGCGACGCCGAGTGCGCCGGCGTGGGCCTGCCGCTCCTCCTCCATCGTGTAGCGCTCACGGTGGGCGGCGAGTTTGGCGCTCGCGGCGGCGTCGAGGGACTGGCCCTCGCTGGCGGCTGTCGCCCGCTGGAGATCGGTGCACAGCGCCTCGGCCGGCGTGAAGACGGAGGCGATGAGGTCCGGGAAGCGGAGGCCCTGGAGCAGCTTGTTGGTTTCGCCGAAGAGCGACGCGCAGTCCTTCGAGGTGGCGGCGGCGTCCTGCTGGATCTGCCCGCTGAGGCGACGGAGCTGCTCGCTCACGGTGACCGCGCCCTTCTCGAGCACCACCTTTTCGCGCGACACGATCCCGAGGAAACCGTCGGCCTGCGCGCTGATCTGCTGCAAGGCGGCGAGCACGTCGTCGAGTTCGCGCGCCAACGCGGCGGTGATGACGCCGATGTCGCTGGAGACGCGGCTGCACTCCTCGGAGAGCTTGTTGAGGGTCTCGGCGTCGGTCATGCGGGCGGCGGCGATCTGGGCGTTGAGCGAGACGATCTTCACGTCGAACTCCTGCCGGGCGATCTCCTGCGAGAACAGCCGCACGACCTCCTCGATGCGCTCAACGGAGCGGGCGACCTTCTCGTTGGTCACCTGGCCCTGGGCGGCAATCGTGGCGAGCTCGGTGATCTGCTCGCGGTAGAGGTCGGCGAGGCGGCAATCGGTGAAGGCGTGGCTCACGGCCTGCTCGAGGGCGGTGTAGTCGGCGAGCAACGCCTCGCCGTGCTGGAGCAACTGGCCCATGCCGCCGGTGACCTCGTCGCCGGCCTTCTCGATCTCGGCGCGGGCGGCCCGCAGCTGGGCGTGCTGGACGGCGGCGGCCTGGAGGACGAAGGCACCGGCGGCCCCCGGCGCCGCCAGGGCGGCGGGCAGGCGCTCGCCGATGTCGTCGAACCCGACGGCGATGTGCTCGAGCTTCTGCCGCACGATGTCCTGGTGCTGGAGCGACATCATCATCCCGAAGGTGATCGGGGTGGTCCGCTCCAGCCGTCCCTCGATGGCCTTGCTCCGCTCGGCGCAGGGCGCCAGCGCGGTGCGCAGCTTCTCGAGTTCGCGGAAGATGGTCTCGACGCTGCGGTGGGCCCGCTCGTGGAGCGTCTCCTCGAGGCGGCGCAGCTCGGCGCGTTCGGTGGCGGCCTCGAGCACGATCGACTCGATGCGCGAGAAGGCGGTGGCGGAGCTGGCCAGGACCTTCTGCGCGATCTCGCCGATCGCCGCGGCCACGTTGACGAACACGCTCTGCTGCTCGGGCTCGAGGCGCACGGCCTCCATGCGGATGTTGAGGGTGAGGATGCGCAACATCATGTCGTTGCGCTCGAAGTGGCTCCGGGAGGCGCAGGCGTGGAGCAGCTGCTTCTCGACGGTCTGCATCTGCTCCTGCTCGGAGACGGCCATGCCGAGGCTGGCGTGCACCAGGTCGACCGAGCCCTTGTAGAGCGCATACGCGGCGGAGAGCGCGCGCTCCTCGTCGCGGTCCTCGACGAAGGCCGACAGGCGGCTCGCCAGTCCGCGCAGCTGGCCGAGCTCGCCGTTGAACCGGCCCAGCTCCTTGGCCAGCGCGGTGAAATCGCGGTCCGAATCGCGACCGAACTGCAGCATCGCGGCCCGGCAGCGTTCCAGACGCTGGGTGGACACGGCCTCGCCGGCCGGAACCGCCGCGGCGCGCGGCCAGACGGCGCGCGCGCGGGCGAGCCAACGGAACCACGGAATCGACTGGATCGATACAGGCATGGCTTACGCGGAGGCGCTGGACCGCTCCTCGGTGCCGAGCATCGATCGCACCTGCGCAACGAGGGTGTCGGGCATCACCGGCTTGAGGAGGAAACGCAGGTGGCGGGCGTCGCGCGGACCGGACTCCTCCGCCTTCTTCGCCTCGGAGGTGATGGCGAGGATGGGCAGGTTCGCGTGCTCGGGCATCGCGCGGATGTGGCGGATGACCTCCTGCCCGCTCATGTTCGGCATGACCAGGTCGAGCAGCACGAGGTCGATGCGCTGCTGCTTGAGGATCGCGAGCGCCTCCTTGCCGTCGCTGGCCTGGATGCACCGAAAGCCTTTCTGCGAAAGAAACATCGAGTGGTAGAGGCGGACGACCTCGAAGTCGTCGACGACAAGGATGGTTTTCATGCGGAGAGAGCGCGGGGCTGGGCGGCGGGCCGAAGAACGGGCACCGCGGCGAGATCGGGTGGAAAGTGGTGCGGGCCGGGCACTCATCGGCCGCGAAGCAGGGCAACTGCAATTTGATCGAGCGAAAGCACGCGGTCGGCACCGCCGAGCTTGATGGCCTCCTTCGGCATGCCGAAGACGACCGAGGACTCCTCGTCCTGCGCGATGGTGAAGGCACCGGCGTCCTTCATCTCCTTCAGGCCCACGGCGCCGTCGTCGCCCATGCCGGTGAGGATGATGCCGGTGGCGTTGGCGCCGGCATAGCGGGCCGCGGAGCGGAAAAGCACGTCGACCGAGGGACGGTGGCGGCTGACGAGCGGCCCGTCGCGCACCTCCACCACGTAGCGATTTCCCTGACGCTTGATCATGGTGTGTTTGCCGCCGGGAGCGATGAGCGCCTGGCCGGGCAGGACCGGATCGCCGTCGGCCGCCTCCTTGACCTTGAGGCGGCAGAAGGTGTCGAGGTTGTCCGCGAACGACCGGGTGAAACCCTCCGGCATGTGCTGCACGACGACGATGCCGGGGCACTCCGAGGGCAACGCCTCGAGCACGACCCCCACGGCCTCGGTGCCGCCGGTGGAGGCGCCGATGGCCACGATGCGCTCGGTGGCGACCGGCGAGCGCGGGCTCGACTTGGAGAGCACGGCATCGGCGGTGAGTTTCGGGCGCGCGACCGCGCGCTGGGCGAGCCGGTCGGGCCGCACACGGGCGGCCGCCTTCACGGCATCACAGATCACGATGCGCGCCTCGGCGAGGAACGCCTCGGTGCCGAGGCGGGGTTTGGTGATGATGTCGACCGCACCGTGCTGGAAGACGCGCGACGTCACGTCCGAGCCAGCGGTGGTGTAGCTGGAGCAGACGACGACCGGGATCGGGTGCTGCGCCATGAGCTTCTGGAGGAAGGTCACGCCGTCCATGCGCGGCATCTCGATGTCGAGCGTGATGACGTCGGGCGCGGTCTCGCGCATGAGGGCGACGGCCTCGTAGGGGTCGCCGGCGGCGCCGAGCACCTCGATCTCGGGATCGGAGGAGAGCACTGCGGTCATCGCCTGGCGCACGACCGGGGAGTCGTCGACGATGAGCACCTTGGTTCGTTCGCTCATGGGGTTCCTTTCTTGCCGTGGAGACGCAGCCACACCGTGCCGGTCCAGCTTTCGAAATAGAGACGCAGGCCGCCGCAGTGTTCGACGCGTTCGGCCACGATCGGGATGCCGTGCTCGGCGAGGATCTCGTGGGCCAGCGCGACATTGGCGCGGCCGACGGCGTACTCCTCGTTCTCGAGCCGCAGGGGACTGCCGCCGCCGAAGACCTTGGCGACGAGGGCGCGGCGCGGGCTGCCGAGCTCGACCATGCGCTCGATGAGCGCGGCGATCGCCCAGTCGCCGTGGATCGCGGCCTTGCCGCCGCGAGGCACGAGGTAGTGGTTCATCCCGCCGAGCTGGCGCTCGGAGTCGAACAGGCAGACGGAGACGCAGGAGCCGAGGACGGTCGACATACGGATCGGGGTCGATTCGGCCACGATGTCGCCGGCCCAGAGGATGGCCTCGGCGAACACGATCTCGGCCGACGGCGCGGGCGGGGCGACGAAGCCGGTTTCCCTCATGGCGGGGCGCCCTCCCCCGGCAGGCGCAGGTAGCACGCCGGGCCGGTCATGCGCAGGGGCAAGGCGAGCCCCTGGAGCGTTTCGGAATGGGCGATGAACAGCCGGCCGCCCACGCGCAACTGACGGCAGATCTTCGCCACGACCTGCTGCTGCGTGTCGCGGTCGAAGTAGATCATCACGTTGCGGAAGAAAACGGCGTCGAACAGCTCGCGCATGCCGTAGTCGGGCGAGAGGAAGTTGAGATGGCCGAAACGCACCTTGGCCCGCAGCTCCGGGTGGATGCGCACCTGCGCGGCCTCGCGATCGCGGCTGCGCAGGAGGTGGCGTTGCCGCAGCGCCAGCGGGATGGGCGCGGCATGCTCATCCGAATACACCGCGGCGCGCGCGTGCTCCAGCACGCGGGTCGAGACGTCGGTGGCGCGGATGGCGAAGTCGAAGGCGAAGTTGCGCTGCTGCTCGGCAAGCGTCATCGCGAGCGTGTAGGCCTCCTCGCCGGTGGAACAGCCGGCGCACCAGACATTGAACACGGGGCCGGCAGGGGCGCGCAGCCACGCCGGCAGGACCTCCTTGACGAGCACGTCGAAATGCTCGGGCTCGCGGAAGAAGTCGGTCTTGTTGGTCGTGGCGAGGTTGAGCAGGTGCTCGAGTTCCTCGGCCTGGTGCGCGGGGTCGCCGAAGAACTTCGCGTGGTACTCCTCGAAGGAGTCCAGACCCAGCTCGCGCAGCCGCCGGTGCAGCCGGCTTTGCAGCATGACCTGCTTGGTCGGCGGCATCTTGATCCCCAGGGTGCCGGTGATCAGCGCCTGGAAATCGGCGAACTGCGCGGGCGTGAGGGCCTGTGTCTCCATGATCCGGTGGCGGTGCGGCGCTGGCTCGCGACGGTTCAGCGCAGGGCGATCTCCACGCCCAGGCCGGGTTCGGCCGCCTTGGCGGCGGCCGGCGGCGCGGCCGGTTTGCGGCGCGCGGCGCCGGCGCGGCCGGTCTGGTCGCTCACCTTGAAGAACTCGATCGCGCTCTGGAGCTGCTCGGCCTGCGAGGCGAGCTCCTCGGAGGAGGAGGCCATCTGCTCGGCGGCGGCGGCGTTCTGCTGCACGACCTTGTCGAGCTCCTGCACGGCCTTGTTGATCTGGCCGGCGCCGGAACTCTGCTCCTCGCTGGCGACGGTGATCTCCTTCACGAGCTCGGCGGTCCGGCGGATGTCGGGCACGAGCTTCTCGAGCATCTGCCCGGCGGACTCGGCGATCTCGACGGAGGAGGAGGAAAGTTTGCCGATCTCGCCGGCGGCCTTCTGGGAACGCTCCGCGAGCTTGCGCACCTCGCTGGCGACGACCGCGAAACCCTTGCCGTGCTCGCCGGCGCGGGCGGCCTCGATGGCGGCGTTGAGCGCGAGCAGGTCGGTCTGACGCGCGATCTCCTCGATGATCGAGATGCGCTGTGCGATGTCCTTCATCGCCTGCACCGTCTGTGCGACGGACTGGCCGGCGCGCGCGGCGTCCTCGGAGGCCTTGGTGGAAATCTTCTCGGTCTGGCGGGCGTTCTCGGTGTTCTGCTGGATCGAGGCGCTGGACTCCTCCATCGAGGCGGAGACCTCCTCGACGCTGGCGGCCTGCTCGGAGGCGCCGGTGGAGAGCGTCTGCGAGGTGGCGGTCATCTCCTCGCTGCCGCTGGAGACGTTCTCGGCGGCGGAGCGCACGTTGGCGACAACCTCGCGCAGGTTGCCGACCATCTTCTGGAGCGCGAGACCGAGGGTGTCCTTGTCGCTGGCGAGCTTCACCTCGTGGCGCAGGTCGCCCTCGCCGATCTGGAGCGCGAGCCGGGCCTTGGCGTCGAGCGCCTCGGCCATGCCGTTGGCGGCGAGCGCGAGCTCGCCGATCTCGTCCTTGGTCTCGACGGCGACCCGGGCCGTGAGATCGCCGACGGCAATCTGGCCAAGGCCCCCCATGAGATCGCGCACCGGGCGCACGATCATGCGTGTGAGGACGACGGCGAGAACCGTCGCGAGCACGAGGCCGACGACGATGGCCACGACGGAAGTGCTGCGGATCAGCGCGCCGAAGCGGGCGCTTTCGCGGGCGTGCTCGTCGGCATGGGCGAGGTTGCCTGCGAGCAGTTTCTGCAACAACGCCTCGGCCTTGAGCTGCGCATCCCGCGTCGTGACGAGCGCCTGCTGCTGCATGGCGGCGGTCAGCTCGTTGGCGTGGGCGGTGAGCTGCTGCATCTCGTCGAACTTCGCGAGCGTGCGCTCGGCCTGGCGGACCACGACATCGTCGGCGATGTCGAGCGCCTCGCCGGCCTTGCCGTCGGCGACGAGGCGTTTGCACTTGGCTATGGCCTCGTGGAAAGCCTGGTGCGAGGGCTGGATCTCCTGGAGAAGTCGGCGCAGATCGGGATTCTCGAGCGTGAGCTCCTTCTGCCACCGACCGAAGGCGCAGGCGGCGTGGTCGTCGCCGCCCTCGATCAACCGGGCGGTCGTGCACATCTCCTGCACCGCGACCATGAGCCGGTTGTGATCCGCGCGGAAGCGGGCGATGTCGCGCTCGAGGCGCATGGGGTCGCCGATCTTGAGCGCGTCGAACTCCTTCGCCATGTCGAAGAACTTCGTGTTCTCGGTGCGCAGCTCGGCCCAAGCGGCGCCGAACTCCTTCCAGATCGCGTCCTCCTCGGGTTCACGCGGGATCTCGTCGTACTTTTTCCAATTCACCGTAATCTCCTCGCGCGCCTTGGCGACGAGCTCGTACTGGCGGGCCCGGATCGCCGGCGGAATGCCGGCATTGAGCAGGGTGCGGGTGCAGCCCTTCACGACGTCGGCGCGATCCTGGAAGGTCAGCAGCGCCTGTTGCGCCGGCATCGACTCCGTGGTGAGCGTGTCGATATTACGCGCGTTGACGGTGGCTCCAAAGTAGCTCAGGCCGCCCAACAAAAGGGCGATCAGCGCGATGCAGCCAAAGCCCAGGGCGAGCTTGGCTCCCAACTTCATGCTCTTCATGGCAACTCGATAACGGACGACGGGCGGGGGGCGCGCCGCCCGGCAAAGCGCGGGCGGCGACGGGGAAACGGGAACGTGGCGCACTCAGGCCACGGCGGAAGCGGGCCGACCGGCGGACTCGGCGAGCACCGCCAGATCCTCGGTCGAGAACACCCGCTCGATATCGAGAATGATCGTGAACCGATCGTCGCGCCGGCCCATGCCCAGGATCAGATCGGTGCGCCAGCGCAGTCCGAGGCTGGGCGGGTCGTTGATCTCGTGCGGCTCGAGCTCGAGCACCTCGTGCACGGCGTCGGCCAGGCCGCCGACGACGATGGGCTCGCCGTCGACCTGGAGTTCCATGACGATGATGCGCGTGTTGAGCGTATCAGCGGCCTGGGGCAGGCCGAACTTGCTGCGGAGGTCGACGACCGGGATGGCGTTGCCGCGGACGTTGACGACGCCGCGCAGGTAACCCGGGGCGGTAGGCACGCGGGTGATATGGCTGAGGTCGAGGACCTCGCGCGCCTTGAAGACGTTGATTGCGAAGAGTTCGTCGCCCAGCCGGAAGGTCAGATAGCGGGCGGTTTCGGTGATTTTGGCCGTGCTCATGCGGTTCCTTTCGTTGCGACAGCTGGACTCAATAGCGTTCGAAGTGGCTGTCGTCGGCCGGCGGATTCGCCGGACCGTCGAGATCGATCATCACGCCGGAGCCGGCGGGCTTGGCGCTCTTGGCCTTGGCCGGCGGCGGTGCGACATGGGAGAGCGCGGCCTTGGCGACATGGGCCGGAGCGGGTTTCCCGATCCCGGAGGCCGGACGGGGCGCAGCGGCGGACTTGGTCGCGCGGCGGATGGACGAGCCGGAGCCGTCGGACACCTTGAAGAACTCGATGGCGCTCTGGAGCTGTTCGGCCTGGGAGGCGAGCTCCTCGGAGGACGAGGCCATCTCCTCGGAGGCGGAGGCGTTCTGCTGGATGACCTTGTCCAACTCCTGGATGGCCTTGTTGATCTGGCCGGCGCCGGAGTTCTGCTCCTCGCTGGCGTTGGTGATTTCCTTCACCAGATCGGCGGTCTTCTTGATGTCGGGCACGAGCTTGTCGAGCATCTGCCCGGCGGACTCGGCGATCTCGACGGAGGAGGCGGAAAGCTTGCTGATCTCGCCGGCGGCGGTCTGCGAACGCTCGGCGAGCTTGCGCACCTCGCTGGCGACGACCGCGAAACCCTTGCCGTGTTCGCCGGCGCGGGCGGCCTCGATGGCGGCGTTGAGCGCGAGCAGGTCGGTCTGGCGCGCGATCTCCTCGATGATCGAGATCTTCTGCGCGATATCCTTCATCGCCTTCACGGTCTGGGCGACGGAGGTGCCGGCCTCGGTGGCGTCCTGCGCGGCCTTGGTGGAGATCTTCTCGGTCTGGCGGGCGTTCTCGGTGTTCTGCTGGATCGAGGCGGTGGACTCCTCCATGGAGGCGGAGACCTCCTCGACGCTGGCGGCCTGCTCGGAGGAACCGGTGGAGAGCGTCTGCGCGGTGGCGGTCATCTCCTCGGAACCGGCGGAGACGTTTTCGGCGGCGGAGCGCACGTTGGCGACCACGTCGCGCAGGTTCGTCACCATCT
>JAEXPQ010000009.1 GCA_023446735.1 Verrucomicrobiota bacterium | reverse complement strand
CCGCTTCAACCGGTTTCGCGGTCTGGTCGGTCGGCCGTTCCAAGGGCGGTACAAGGCCCTGCATGTGGAGCCCGGAGTGGCGCTCGCGCAGGTGGCGAACTACATCCACCTCAATCCGGTGCGCGCCGGGGTCGTGACGGCCGACCGGCTTGGTGAGTTTCGGTGGAGCAGCTTTTGGTGGTTCCGACAGCGCGGCAAGCGGCCGGCGTGGCTTTGTGCGGAGACGGTCTTGGCGGAGGCGGGCGGGTTGGCCGACTCTGCGGCGGGCTGGCGGAAATACACCGAGTACCTCGGCTTCCTCGACGAGGCCGAGCCGACCAAGCGCAACCAGCGCTTCGGCAAGCTCAGCCGTGGTTGGGCGTTGGGCACGGCGGAGTTCAAGCAAGGCCTCCTCACGGAGCTCAAACAGCAAGGGGCACGATTGGAGCAGGCGACCTTGCTGGGCGACACCGAAGAAGACTGGCAGGAGGTGCGGGAGAAGGCCTGGGAGGAACGACTCGCGCGACTCGCCGGCGCAGCAGAGATCGATCTTGGGCAGCTCGGCCCCCGCAAATCGGATCCCGCCAAGGTGCTACTGGCGGCTGCACTACGGGCGGACTCGGGAGTGAGCAACGGCTGGCTGTGTGCCCGGTTGGGCATGGGCACGCCCGCCAGCGTGAGCCAGTTCGTCCGCCGGTGGCTCGCCGTGGAGGCCAACGCGCGGAAGGTGGCCCGCCTGCGACAACACATTCCGAATGTTAAGACATGACCCCATTGGCCCCTCCCGCTGGTGCAAAAGCTATAGAGGCAGCTCAAGTGGGTATGGATGTTGCCAAAATCGCGGACAAAACCCATGATGCTGCGCGCACGTTGGATGCGGCGGAGATGGCAGCCCAGCAAGCAGCACGGCTTGGTACTGACTTGCACTCGCAGTTGGACGATTTTGCACGGGCAAATCTGAGCGATGCCTTCGAAAGTGGTTTCGCTGGGGCTAATCGAGCGGCAGGAAGCCCAGACATGGTTTGGACAAGTGTTCCGGGCATTTGGGGCGATGTGACAACGGCGGGGAGTTGGAACGCTCATCTGAATCAGTATTGGGGGATGGGTGACTCTATCGCGATAATCTACTCTCGTGGCGAGGGTGTCACAAATTTGCGACGCTTGTCTAGCTGGGCAGGGTTGGGGTTCACCGGCCTTCAGCAGATATGGGATTTCGGACGAGATCGTTCGAATTGCCCACAATGAGAAAGTGTATTTATGGGCTATCACTTAACTATTCTGCGCACCGCTTCGGGCCAGATTTCGCCGATTTCTTTGCATGAGTTTACAACCGCTGCGACTTCTGTTGACGGTCTTATGCTTGATGAGTCAGGCGAGACGGTGCGCTTGATTTGCAACGGAGTTTTGCGAGCTACTATTGTCTTTGATGATGGGACGATACGGACAAATATTGCGGATGATGATGTGTTGCGGATTATGCTGGAGCTCGCTCGCAAGCTCGATGCGCGGGTGCGTGGCGATGAGGGCGAAACATATAGATCGCCAAGTGAATCGTACTTGCATCCCGATGATGCTGCTGAGTTTGACATAGAGCAGTCGGCGCGGCGCATCCGAATGTGCCGGCGGAAGATATGGAACGGGTTTCGTATCATTGTACTCTTTGGGGTAGTAGGTTTGGCAGTCGCGAGGTGCGTCCGCGTGTGAGGCCGATCCGAAGACGTCATGCCTTGACTCTTGACGAAAGAGGATTGCCGAGGGCGCAGGTCGGGGCGTGGCGCGACCGTGGCGGATCGAGTTTGTCGGAGCGTGTTACCACGGGATCGGCCCGGCGTCGCAAGATCGATCGGCGCCTGGCATTAGGCGGACATGACGTCTTCAGCAGAACTCTCCGGGGCAGGCCCAAACGGACTGCTTTCCCGCTCCCGCTACGGTTTGGCGACGGTCGAGAAGTGCAGCGTGGGGGCGACGCCCGGCGTGGCATCCTCGGAGGCGTAGAAAGTGGCGTTGATCGCCCCGAGCGGCCGAATCGCGATGCCCGTGGAGGTGCCGTCGAGCAGTCGTTGCATCACCGGGCGCGGCAGCACGACACACGTCTTGCCGCCGGGGGCGGGCGCGACGTCGACATCCTGGATCATCTGGGGATTGAACACCGCGGCGGGCGTTTCGCCGCGCAGCAGGCTGTTGTAGGTGACGGTCTCCTGGTTCCACGCCGGGGGGCCAATCCGAAGACGTCATGCCTTGACTCTTGACGAAAGAGGATTGCCGAGGGCGCAGGTCGGGGAGTGGCGCGACCGTGGCGGATCGAGTTTGTCGGAGCGTGTTACCACGGGATCGGCCCGGCGTCGCAAGATCGATCGGCGCCTGTCATTAGGCGGACATGACATGTTCAGCAGAACTCTCCGGGGCAGGCCCAAACGGGCCGCTTTCTGGCTCCCGCTACGGTTTGGCGACGGTCGAGAAGTGCAGCGTGGGGGCGACCCCCGGCGTGGCGTCCTCGGAGGCGTAGATAGTGGCGTTGATCGCCCCGAGCGGCCGAATCGCGATGCCCGTGGCGGTGCCGTCGAGCAGTCGTTGCATCACCGGGCGCGGCAGCACGACATACGTCTTGCCGCCGGGGGCGGGCGCGACGTCGACATCCTGGATCATCTGGGGATTGAACACCGCGGCGGGCGTTTCGCCGCGCAGCAGGCTGTTGTAGGTGACGGTCTCCTGGTTCCACGCCGGATCGCCGCCGAGGATCTCGACGATGTGGACCTTGCCGAATTCCTCGCCGAACTCCCGCCCCCAATGTTCGATGTATTTGCCGCCTTGGGGCACGCAGAACGTCGTGAGCTCGAGCACGCCGGCACCGTCGGCGGTGCGCTCGGCCAGTCGCGAGAAGTCCCAACGCAGGATGGGGGTCTGGTGCGGATCGACCGTCAGGACACGGACCGGACCGGCGCTCCCGACGGCGTGCCAGTCGTTGAAGTTCACGGCGGGGAAGTCGGAGTGGACTTGGCTGTCGTGGGTCGCGGGCCGGTGGAACGCGAAGGTGGCGAGGTCCGGTACGGGCGGGTGGTAGACGAGCGGCTCGCCGACATCGGGGGCGGCACCCGAGCGGAGGACGACATCCGCCCGGTAGTAGTCGATGTCGACCTCGTACTTCCCGGGACCGTAGTCGGTTGCGCAGAGTTGTACGAAGACGCTGTCACCCGGCCGGGCGTCGAAGTTGCGCGTGGTCAGGCTGATGACATGCCAGTCGGTGTCGGGCAGGTCGTACTCGCGCAGATGCTCATGGTAGTCGGTCGTGCGCTGGGTGTTCAGCATGATGTTGACCCGCCGGGGGGCATGGCTCGAACGCACCCGGGCCTCGACGCGGAGCTCGTAGTCCGGATCGGCAAGCTTGGCGAGGTCGAGCGAGGCGGCGACGTCGCGTTTGATGAGCGTCCACCAGACGCCGTAGGGGTCGGTCGTGCCGTCGATCACGAGGGTGGCGTGGCCGTTGTTCGCGACGAGCTTGCAGGTGGCGAAACCGTCGCCAGCCATGGTGAACCAGCCGTCGGTCTCGGGTCCGTCGAACTGGTCGAGAAACTGGGCGAAGCCGAGGGCGGGGGCGGCCAGCAACGGAGCCACGAGACGGAGGGTGCGGAGGCAGGGGATCATGGGGATGGGCGTGGAGAATAGTGCCGAGGGTGTGCGCCAGCCAACGCGGCGGTGTTCTACCAGTGGACGGGCTTTGCTGTGGTCGCGTCGGCCACGGTGCGCGGGCCGGACTGTCGGTGGGGCGGCGGCACTTCAATAGTGCGCACAGGTGTCGGCTTTCGCCGCCTTGCCTGCTGCCCACTCTCCCGTCCTGTCTCCGCCGGCCCAACCCCTCCCCCTATGCTTCGACGTTTTGTTGCTCTTGTTCTCTGTCTCCTTGTCGCCCCTCTCTCCGTGGCGCACCGCCTCGATCGAGGTGAGGTTCACGTGTGGGAATGCCAGGAAATCACGCTCCAGGCTGCCCGCGACTATGCGAACCCGTACACCGAGGTCGTCTGCTGGATCGATCTTGAGGGCCCTGGTTTCGCCAAACGCGTGTACGGATTCTGGGACGGCGGCCGCACCTTCAAGGTTCGCTTCGTCGCCACCGAACCCGGCGACTGGCGCTGGAAAGCGGCTTCCAACCAGCCCGACGACCCCGGGCTGAACGGCGGCACCGGTGGCGTGCGCGCGTTTGCGTGGACCGAGGCGGAGAAGGCGGCGAACCCCAACCGCTACGGCTTCCTTCGAGCCTCAGCCGGAGGTCACACGCTCCAGTATGCCGACGGCACGCCGTTCTTCCTCCTTGGCGACACGTGGCTCGCCGCCTCGACCTGGCGTCTGCCCTACCGCGGGGCCCGGGCCCCCGTCGACTATACCCCAGGGCCGGGTATCAGCTTCGAGGAGGCTGTTGCTTGGCGCAAACGACAGGGGTTCAACTCGGTCAGCTTGATCGCCGCCTTCCCCAATTGGGCCGCCGACCACCGCGGTGCGACGTTCAAGAACGCCGATGGCGTCTACCTGCGCAACGCGTGGGAGAAGTTCGGCACGTGGGCGCCGGGCGCCTCCATCACCACCGACGACGGTGCCACGACCACCGCCAAGGACATGCACGACGAGGCCGGCCACCGGCCCTTCGCCGTGTTCACCGACCGCGACGGGCTCGCGGACTTCGACCGCATCGAACCGGCCTACTTTCGGAGCCTCGACCACAAGCTGCGCCATCTCGCCGACGAGGGGTTCGCGCCGTTCCTCGAACCCATCCGGCGGGACCACGGCCCGTCGTGGAAGGCGTACTTCGACTTCAATGCGTCCTACGCCCGCTTCGTCCAGTACCTGATCGCCCGCTACGGGGCCTACAACCTCATCGTCAGCGGCATCCACCTCGACTGGATCCCGGCCGACTACTCGCTCACTGAGCACGAATGGAACGATGCACTCAAGTTCCACCTGAAGACCTATGGCCCGCCGCCCTTCGGCCAGCCCGTGACGGCGCTCATCGACAGCTCCACGTATCGGAGGTTCGGCCACGGAGAGGCCTGCCCTTGGCTGACGATGCACACGGTCGGCAACAACCCGCGCAACCACGCGATCTACGCCTCGCTCGAGGAGCTCTTCCATCTCGAGCCCG
This sequence comes from Verrucomicrobiota bacterium, assembly GCA_023446735.1. Classification (GTDB taxonomy): domain Bacteria; phylum Verrucomicrobiota; class Verrucomicrobiia; order Opitutales; family Opitutaceae; genus CAJCBL01. The sequence continues at coordinate 1,037 of JAEXPQ010000009.1, read as the reverse complement.
CCTATCCCGCCGCGAACCTCGAGCCCTACTACACCGGGTGGAACCACTCGATCAACCGCCCCGGCGGCGAGACGCCCGACGCGGGTTCGCCGCGCGACTGCTACTTCGCCCGCGCCCAGATGTACGGCTCGGTGCTCTCGGGCGGACTGGCCGGCCACGTGCACGGCACCGCCGCGTACGACATCACCAGCACGGGCGAGCCCGAAGGATGGCGGCCGTTCATCTGGGAGGCGCTGCGCTACGAGTCGGCTGCGCAGATGCGCCACCTGCGCGACTTTGTGCTTTCCGAAGGACCGCGTTACCGCGAACTCGCGCCGGTCCCCACCGCGCTGCAGCCGCGTCGCGCCTCCGGCTCATTGGCCGACGGGCTCGACGGCTGGTCGTTCCTCCTGCGCAATCCCGCGGCCGACTTCGCTCTCGTCTATTTCGAGACGAAGGCCCTGCCGGCCCGCATCGCCGGTTTCGCGCCGGCGGCGAGATATCTGTGGCTCTGGTTCAATCCAACCACCGGCGAGTGGGCGCCGCCCGTCCCGGTCGTAGCCGACGCCGAAGGCGTGGTTGCGTCCCCGGCGTTCCCGACCGCGGAGGACTGGGCTGCGAAGATCCTCCGCGCGCAGTAAGCGCGCCGCACGGTCTGAGCTTGCGGCCGCTGTATAGTGTTACGTTCGGCAGGAGGGGACGGCTTCGTCACCCATCATCAGAGAATATCCAAGGTATGATCTGATGAGGGGTGAGCGTTGCTGGCGCTTGTGGGTGCGTTTGGGCCGAACAGCCCCTTGAGAGCCAGTTGCCGAAACCAAGGTAACCCGCCTCGCGCCGGAGCGATTCAGCGTGGCCCAGTGAGCCGCACGATGTGCGCGCAACTAGGCGCGGCCATCACCGGGCAAGTCGCTTCGAGAGGTCCGGCATCTTCTTGAAGCGATCGAGCGCCGAAGCGCGCCAATCCGGCGTCGCCGCGGGCGCGGGCTGGCCACCGGGGGGCGAGTGCGTCGGTTTCGCCGCCTCGGTATTCGCCGGTGCCGCCGGGGCGGTCGCGG
>JAEXPQ010000096.1 GCA_023446735.1 Verrucomicrobiota bacterium | reverse complement strand
ACTCCAAGACGCGTCCCGCCCCGGCGAGACGCGTCTTGCGCTTTCCCGGACCGCCAATCTCTCCCGCCATGCACCACACCGACTTCGCCATCGCGCTGCTGCTGGCCGTGACCGGAGGTTGTGCGGCGCTCCTGGCGCTCTGGATCTATTATGATCGCCGGGATCGACTCCTCTACGACCGGACTCGCTGTCGGGTCACTTTTCACTGCCTGAAGTGCAGCCACGTCTATTCCGGCGTCGAACGGACCTCGCCCAGCCCCTGTCCGCGTTGTGGCCATCCGAACTCCCGCCTGCGTTTTTGATTCGTCGTTTTCATCGCCCGCGCCGCCTTTCGTATCGACTGCCCCCTGTAGCGTTTGCCAGCTTTTCCTTTTCCCGTCATGACACAAACCATCGCCGTCCTGGACTTCGGCTCCCAGTACACCCAGGTCATCGCCCGTCGTATCCGCGAGTGCCAAGTCTACTCGAAGATCTACCACTACACGACACCGGCCGAGACGTTGAAGAAGGACGGCGTGCTCGGCATCATCCTGTCCGGCGGCCCCTCGAGTGTGTTGGCCAAGAACGCTCCGATCCCCGACAAGGCCATTTTTACGCTGGGCCTGCCGATCCTGGGCATCTGCTACGGCGTGCAGTTGATGGGCCAGTTCCTCGGCGGCAAGGTCGCGCACAGCGACGAGCGTGAGTACGGGCACGGCCGGCTGCAGATTCTGCGGCAGGGCACGCTGTTCTCCGGGCTCGGCCATGTAGTGCGGGTTTGGAACTCCCATGGAGACAAGCTCACCCAACTCCCCCGCGGATTCTCCGCCACCGCGCGGACCGAGAACTCGCCCTATGCCGCGATCGAGAATGCCGAGAAGAAGTTCTACGGGCTCCAGTTCCATCCCGAGGTCCATCACACCGAGAACGGCGTCCAGATCATCCGGAACTTCCTCTACAACGTCTGCGGCTGCAAAGGCGACTGGTCCATGGCCAACTTCGTCGACCGCGCCGTGGCCGATATCCGCGAGAAGGTCGGCACCGGCCGCGTCATCCTCGGCCTCTCCGGCGGCGTTGATTCCTCGGTGGCCGCCGCGCTGATCCACAAGGCCGTCGGCAAGCAATTGACCTGCGTGTTCGTCGACAACGGACTGCTTCGAAAGAACGAGCGCGATGCGGTCGTGGCTCTCTACAAGCGCAACTTCAAGATCGACCTTCGCGTCGCCGACTCCGGCGAACTCTTCCTCAAGAAACTCAAGAAGGTCACTGATCCCGAGAAGAAGCGGAAGATCATCGGCAAGACCTTCATCGAGGTGTTCGAGGACTCGCTCAAGTCCATCGGCAAGGCCGAGTATCTCGCCCAGGGAACGCTCTATCCGGACGTCATCGAGAGCGTCTCGATCGACGGGAATCCCGCAGCGGTCATCAAGAGCCACCACAATGTGGGCGGGCTCCCGGCGCGCATGAAGCTCAAGCTCCTCGAACCGCTCCGCGAACTCTTCAAGGACGAGGTCCGCGCCCTCGGTACCGAACTCGGCCTCCCGCGGGAGGTGGTCTGGCGCCAACCGTTCCCGGGCCCGGGACTCGCCGTACGGGTGATGGGAGATATCACTGAGGAGCGCCTCGAAATCCTTCGTAATGCCGATGCAGTCCTCCATGAGGAGATGGTCGAGTCGGGCTATTACTACAAGGTCTGGCAGTCCTTCTGCGTCTTCCTGCCCGTCCAGACGGTCGGTGTCATGGGCGACGAGCGCACCTATGATTTTGTCATCGCCGTCCGCGTCGTCGAGAGCGTCGATGCCATGACCGCCGACTGGGCCCGCCTGCCGCACGACCTTCTGCAGAAGATCTCCACCCGTATCATCAACGAGGTGAAGGGGGTCAATCGCGTCGTCTACGACATCAGCTCGAAGCCGCCGGCGACTATCGAATGGGAGTAAGCGGCGCGGTTCCGTTCCCGGTGGCCTCCGGCTCCGGGTAACCCGCCGGATGGCGACCGCCACCGGATTGCTATTCGATCCGCGCAACCGCATCCTCGGCGCCATGTTGCACCTTCCCCGTCCCGTCGCCCTGATCGTTCTTCTCGGCCTGCTCGTTCCCGCGGTCCGCGCCGGCGAGTTGGAGGACGTGCTCGCCCGGGCGCGCCGCTGTGTCGGGCAGGAACGGGATCTCGATGCGGTTCAGACCCTGTACTACCGCTGCCGGATCGAGGTGGGCGGGAAGGCCGAGGCGAAGGGCACCTTGGAGATCATCCTGCAGAAGCCTGGTCGGCAGAAGACGGTCCGGGTCCTGGGCGATCGACGCGAGATCGTGGGCCTCGATGACACCGAAGCTTGGATGCGCGTCGAATCTCTTTCCAAGCCCAAGTTGAGCCGGACGGACATCCTCCCGCTGGCGCAGATGCGGCTGCTCCGCGCCAACGCCCTGGAGAATCTCTGGTTTTACAGCGGCATCGAGCGGTTTGGCGGCCGGGTCGAGTTCCGCGGGACGACCACGTTCGAGGGGCGGCCGGCCGTGCGCGTCGCGTTCATACACTCCGAGGAGATCGTGTTTGTCCGTACGTTCGATCAGGCCGACGGGCGGCTCCTCGTCACCGAGGGCCCCGGAGGGGAACTGATCCGTGAGCAGGGCGAGCAGTCGGTCGCTGGATTGCGTTTCCCGGAGCGCCTGCTTTCCACGGGCAAGATGCCGGACGGCAGCCCTGTGGAGATCACGATCATTTTCGATGAGATCCTGGTGAACGGCCCGGTTGCGGCGGATTCATTCGCCCTCCCGCTTCCGGGGATGCGGTGAAACGGATTGGCGGCGCTCCCGGTCTAGGCGGAGGCCGGTTGATGGGCCGCGCTCGCGCGGTTTTCTCGCTCTGCCACGCCGGGTCGAATGCGGTGCGGCCCTCGCCGCGCGTCACCGCGCCGGGCCGAGCGGTCGGAAAACCAATGTCCGATTGCCAAGCGCTCCGCGCGGGCCTTTCGTGACTTCCGTCATGCGCCTCCTGCGGTCCTCCGAAACAAACTTTCGCTCCGAACTCGCGCGCTTCTGCGCCGCTTCCTCCGCGCCGGCCGAGATTCGCGATGCCGTGGCCGCGATCCTCGCTGAGGTCCGTGCCCGCGGCGATGCCGCCATCGGCGAGTACGTGCGCAAGTTCGACAAGGCCGACCTTCCTCCCTCGCGCTTTCGGGTGCGCGCCTCGGAGTTGGCCGCTGGCGCCAAATCGCTCACGCGGGAACAGCGCGCCGCGATCAAGGCCGCGCACCGCAACATAGCCGCGTACAACCGTCGGGGCCTCCCCAAGGACTGGACCGCACGGAATCCCGACGGCGCCACCGTGGGGGAGCGCTTCTACCCCATCCGCCGGGTGGGCCTCTATGTGCCCGGTGGCCAGGTACCACTGGTCTCCACCGTCTTGATGACGGTCGTGCTCGCGCAGATCGCGAAGTGCCCGGAGATCGCCGTATTCACGCCCTCGGGGCCTGACGGCAGGGTCTCGCCGGCCATGCTCGGCGCCCTGCACACCATCGGGATCACCGAGGTCTACCGCATCGGCGGCGTGCAGGCCGTGGCTGCGATGGCCTACGGCACCGCGACCATCCCCGCCGTCGACAAGGTCTTCGGCCCGGGTAACGCCTACACCGTCGAGGCGCAGCGCCAGGTGTTCGGCACGGTGGGAGTCGCGCTCCTGCCCGGTCCGAGCGAGGTGTGCGTGATCGCCGATGCTTCCGCGAACCCCGAATACGTCGCCGCCGATCTGCTCGCGCAGGCCGAGCACGGCACCGGCCGCGAGAAGGTCTATTTCATCACCACCTCCGCGAAGGTACTCAAGGCGGTCGAGGCGGAGCTCGAGCGGCAACTCGCCGAAGCGGGCCGCGCAGACCTCATCCGCCGTGTGCTTGAGAACGGCTCTCTCGCGATCCTCGCCAAGTCGCTCGATGAAGCGGCCTCGATCGCCGACTTTATCGCGCCCGAACACCTCGAACTTGAGGTGAGCGCGAAGGCCGTGCCGGGGCTGCTCAAGAAGATCACCACCGCCGGCGCGGTCTTGGTGGGCGGCGAGACGCCCACGGCGCTCGGCGATTTCGTCGCCGGCCCGAGTCACACCCTGCCCACCGGACGCACCGGGCGTTTCTTCAGCGGGCTGCGCGTGGCGGATTTCCTCCGCCGCACCAGCGTCGTGCGCTACGATGCCAGAAGCTTGCCGAAGGCCGCGCCGGTTGTAGCCGCCTTCTCCGCCATGGAGCAGCTCGACGCCCATGGCAGATCCTGTGCGCGGCGGCTGGAGCGGCGCTGAGCGAACGGTCAGTCGCGCCCATAGAGGGCTGATGGTCGGTGTTGCATCGGGGCATTCGGCATCGGCTCGCACCTTCCGAACCGGGAATGCCGACGGAAGCGGTCACCGGTAGGTGGTGGCGGCTCGAGTCTGGCAGTGCGTGCATGGAAACACCTCGGACTCGACCGCCCCCTCCATCCTCCCATGCGTGCCCCAGGGAATACGCGCGTGAAGGCGTTCCCATCACTTTGGGCTGGCCGCCGTGTGCAGGTGATCCAATGTCGCTCGATCGTCGGCGTTTTCCCCGCAACGCCGTGCCCCCTGCAGGAACCCAGAGTCTTGTGTCATGAGTGGATGGAACATGGCGATTGGTGACGCGTTTTGCCCAGGCGGTGGGACGCGAGCGGAGGTGTCGCGATGAATCGCGTGCTGGCGGTCGTCGGTGCGGCCTTCGGCTTCGGCGGAAGAACGCGCTCCGGGCGCAATGTACCGCGATGCGCGGTTTTTGCCCGGATCGAGGAGCCGCTGATGCCGCTCGAACGCGGACGCAAGTACGAGGACCCGCTCAACAGCGCGTTGCGGCGGGCCGGCCTCGGCCGTGTTGCGGGCGGAGGCTCGGTTCAGGGGCTGGACGGCTCGATCGAGTGGATCAGTCTCGATTTGGAGCTGTTCGATCTGGGGCTCGGGCTCGAATTTGTTCGTGATCAACTCCGGGCTCTGGGCGCGCCAAAGGGCTCGGTCTTGAAGTTCAAGAAGGGCGAAAGCATCGCCACGGTCCTGATCGGTTAGCCTGATCCGCCGAGGCACGAACCGCCGCACGTGACGTGACTTGATCGTTTGAGCCGCTGCGGCCTCAGTTCTCTGCAGGAGCGATTCCGAGGTCTGCTTGCGCTCGGGTCAGTACCGGGCCGGGCAGGTATCCTTTCTCCGGAAAGAGCGGGGAGAGGAAGTCACGCACGAGGCGGTTGAGCGGGATGAGGTAGGGGTCGCGCGGTGCCGGAGCGTCGAGGTTGCGCAGGAGCAGCGGGTAACCCATACGCTCGCGATAGATACGGGGTTGGTTGCTCGGGTTGAGCACCAGTTCTCCTTTCAGGAGACTCCGCCGATCGCATGCAATGAGGGCGGCGGCCATTTCCTGCAGCGCATCGGAGGTGGGACCGATTCGCGGATAGCGGGCCGAGATTGAGGCAGTAGCCTTCTCGGGGTGGGCGGCGGCCTCGGCGAGGTAGTGCCAAGGCTGGGTCCGTTCCGCGGAGCGCTCGACCGGTTGGCTGCCGAGCCAGCGGAGCATCTCCTGCTGTTGCGGTTCGGCGACGCCGAGGGCGACCTCGAGCGCGGTGTCGTCGCCGTTGAGCCAACCCAGCAGCGCGGCGGAGTAGCGGGCGCGGCGGACATAGCCGAGCGGATCGGCCGGGGGGGCGGTGGCGACGATCCGCTCAAGCGTGGCGGCGGCGGCGCGGCGCGCCTGCGCGGCGAGTTCCGTTCCTTCGGCCAGTCTCGCCCACTCGGGCGAGGCGACGAATGCGGGGTCGTTGATCAATTCCATCGCGAGGGCGTTGACGGCCTCCGTCGGGCGCCCAAGCCGGAGCAGGGCCTGCGCTTGGCCGAAGTAGAGCCCTCCCTTGTCCGGAATCAGGCGAGCGGCCGCGCGGAAATGGACGAGGGCTGCCGCCGGGTGCGATTCCACGGCGTGCCAGGCGAGGTGGGTGTAAGGCATCTCCTGGCGGGGATCGATCGCCAGGGAACGCCAGAGCTGCGCATCGGCGCGGGCGAGGCGGTCAGGCCCGAGGTCGATGGGGGGAAACCATGTCGGATAGGCGCGGATATCGGCGAGCAGACAGGCGTGCAGGTTGCGATAGAACGCGTTGGCGGGGGCGAGCCGATAGACTTCCTCCATCCCGGACTCAAAGGCGGCTCGATCGCCGTCCGACAGCGCATCGACGGCCCATGCGAACGCCCCGCGCGCCCGCAGCGGCTGCACCTGCGCGACACCGTAGGCGACGAGAGCGGCTGCTCCGGCCAGGGCGAGCACCAAGGTCGTTCGCCGCCCGGTGGGCGTGGCGGGGACGTCGTCGCGTTGCGCGCCGAGGGCGACAAGGGTGCCGAGCGCGAAGGCGAACACCGGCAGATCGAGCTGATAGTCGGTGAGCGAGAGGGCCCCGTAGGCGAGCAGCGTGCCCGCGGCGAAGGTGGGCGCTGCGTGCCGGCGGCGCCACCACAGTCCGACTCCGGCGAGCGCCGCCGCCCCGAGACCGAGCAGACCGGCATCGGCAACCCACTGGATCGGCGTGCTGTGGAGCTGAAGGGCCGACTCCACCCCGCCGGAAAGTTGCGCGCGGTAGGTGGGATAGACGAGCGGCGTGGTCCCGGGACCGAAACCGAGCCAAGGGCTCTCGCGCAACGCGATGGCGCCGAACTCCGCCATCGCCATGCGTTGGCGGTCGCCCATGTTGATCGCGCCCGCCTCCCGCCACTGCTGAACGATCTGGCGGCTGCGGGGATGGAGACCGGCGATGCCGAGTGCGACGATGAGCGCGACGACGACAAGCGCCGCCGTCCGCCGCGCGCCCAGCTTGCGTCGCTGGGCTTCGCTCAGCAGCAGCCAACCGCTCCAGATGGCGAGACCGATGAATCCGCTTCGACTACCGGCGGTGAAAAGCAGAACCAAGCCGATGGTCGCACCGAGGAGGCAGGCGCCGCGTGCTCTTCCGGTGCGTTCGAAGGCGAGTCCGCCCAGCCAGGTCGTGCAGAGGAGGGCGAGGCCGGCGGTGTAGACCGTGTGCCCGAGCAGCCACTCGTTGCGGGCGGCGAGCACGGCGGCGAGCGAATCGCCGGCTTGGAGACGGGGAGCGGCGACCGCGACGGCCCAGCCGGCGAGGGCGATCAGCGACCCGACCACGAGGAAGGCCGCTCCGTAGTCCGCGAGCGCCCGCCGCCGCGCACCGCGGTCGCCGGAGCCGATCCAATGGTTGATGCCGTAGGCGAGTGTCACCGGTGCGATCCCAATCGCGAGCATGGCCAAGGACGTCTCCTGGTAGGTCGCGGTCAGCGCGGAAAGGGCCATGGCGCCGGCGAAGCCGAGCAGCCCCACCTCGAGCGCACCGCCGAAACGGTGAAAGCCGCGATCGATCGCCCCCTGGGCCAGGAACCAAAGGGCCGGGGCGGCGGCGAGCAGCTGGGCGTAGAGATGCCAGGGCCATTGCAACGCCCGGGATGGTCCACGCTCGATCCAGGTGAAGACGGCCAGAGCGAACAGACCGAACAGGGCGATGACGTGCGGGACGCGGCGGGCGGTCGGAGTCATAAGGTCGGGATCTCGGGTGGAGTGGAACGTGCCCGGCCCGGGCTCTGGCGCGCGCGGGAGCACTACGATCGGAGCTGCGACGCTTCAGCGAAACAGGTTGTACTTCACGATGGCCCAGAGGGCGCGGAAGCCGTCGCGCCAGCCGATCTTCTTTCCCTCCTCGTAGGTGCGGCCGTAATAGCTGATGCCGACCTCGTAAATCGGGACGCGGAGCTTGGCGACCTTGGCGGTGATCTCGGGCTCGAAGCCGAAGCGGTTCTCCTCGATCTTGATCTTCGCCACGACCTCCCGCCGGAAGACCTTGTAGCAGGTCTCCATGTCCGTGAGGTTGATGTTCGTGAACATGTTCGAGGCGAGTGTGAGGAACCGGTTGCCCATCATGTGCCAGAAATAGACGACGCGGTGCGCGTCGCCGCCGGCGAAACGCGATCCGAACACGACCTCGGCCTTGCCGGCCAGGATCGGCTTGAGCAGGCGCGGGTACTCCTGTGGATCGTATTCGAGATCCGCATCTTGAATCAGCACGATGTCGCCGGTGGCCGCCGCAAAGCCGGTGCGGAGGGCGGCCCCTTTGCCCTGGTTCTTCTCGTGGTAGACGATCTTGCTCACGAGCGGGGCGATCTCGGTGCGGAGCAGGTCGCGCGTGCCGTCCTTCGAGCAGTCGTCCACGATGATGATCTCCTTCTCCAGGTCGAGGGTTGGGGCAGCACGGACAGCGTCGACGATCGAGCGGATGGTCTTCGTTTCGTTGTAACAGGGGATGACGACGGAGAGGCGCATGGTGACGGAGAAGCGGAGGTTGGAGACGGGGAGCGCGCGGCGAAAGGCGGAAAACCGCGCCTAGGCGCCCGGTGTGCCGGCGCGGACCACGGCGGTGGGCGCGGTGCCCGTCTGCTCCGCGGGTGGGATGCTTCCGGTCGCGACCCCTCCGGTCAGACGCGGAGGGAGGCGGTCTCGCGGGCGAGGGCGAGGTGGAGCGGCTGCACGCGTTCGGAAGTGAAGGTTTGCTCGAGACGCCGGCGGGCGCGCCGCCCGAGCTGTGCGGCCCAGACGGGTTGCGCGAGCATCTGCGCCATCGCCTCGGCGAGCGCCCAGGTGTCGCCGGGCGGGACCAGCACGGCCTCCTCGTCGTGTCGCACGATCTCGGGCACGCTGTGCACGGCGGAGCTGACGATCGGCAGCGAGAACGCCATCGCTTCGAGGATCACCCGCGGGAAGGACTCCTCGAAGCTGGAACAGACGAAGACATCGGCGGCACCGTAGAACGCCGCGGCGTCCTCGCTCTCGGGCGCGACGACGAGGTTGGGCCGGTTCAGGGTCGCGAGCTGGGCGACGAGGTCGCGGTCGTAGGGGGTGTCGCGAGCGCCGACCATGAGGAACCGGACTCGCCCGGCGCCGGGGTAGCGACGGTGGAGCAGGTCGACGGCCCGGGCGAAAAGGATCTGGCCTTTGCGTTCGCAGACCGTGCCGAGGTTGATCACGAGGCGCTCGTCGGGGGCGAGACCGAGGCGGCGCCGCAGGTCGTCGCGGGTGCGGGCGGTGCGCATGGCGTCGAGCGAACGCAGGTCGATCCATCCGGGCGTGATGCGGTAGTTCGCACCGTCCGAGAAGGCGGCGTAGTACTGGCGAGTGGCGGTTGCGAGGAACGAGACGCGGGTGGCGGACGCCAACGCCTGTTCGATGCCCGGCAGTGCGGCCGGGGCGCGGCCGTGGAAGAATGCGACCGGTGTGGTGCTCTCGTGGATGTAGAACAGCGAGGGTCGGTGCGCGGCCCGGGCGGCGTGGATCGCCCAGTAGCTGACCAGCGTGTTGGCGACGACGAGGTCGCACGCGGAGAAATCGACCGTGCTCACGAGGTGGAGCAAGGCCTCGCGTTGGGCGCGCGGGGTCGCGGCGCGGGCCAGCGGAGTCAGGTCGACCAGCTGGACTTCGGCACCGAGTTGTTCGTAGCGGCGCCGCAGCGGACCGTCACGGCCGGTGACCACTGTGAGGGTTGCATGGGTGGTGCGGCGACAGAGGCCGGCAAACTCGACGAGAAAGAGCGGTGCGCCTTCGAGATTCAGATTGGGAGTGACAAGCAACAACCGTCGTGGATCGGACGGCGGGTGCTCCGCAATCGCGTGCTCCCCCGAGAGCCCTCCCATTGACGAACCGAGCCTTGGGGCGAGGAGCTGGAACGACTCCCACAGCGGTCGCAGAGCGGCGAGCAGCGGCCTGAAACCCGCCGTTGGAACCCCGCGTTGGCGTAGTGCGGCGCGCAGCGCCCAAGCCGCCGTGAGGAAGGTCGCGTACGAGAACCGGGGATAGCTACGCTTCTCGGTCTCCGCGTCCCAGAGAAGCGTGTGCTGGACGACGCAGAGGTGCCAGGTCCCGTCGGCCATCTCGGCGTACACCCGCAGGCAGCACGGCTGCGGAAGCTGAGTCGGACAGTCGATGATGCCCGCCCAGCGACAACTTCGCGCGTTGGCGAACAACGGATAACGCGCGGCGAGTGCGGCATCGCCCCCGGCGGGTTGTAGCTCCTGCACGGTTTGTAGGTCGAACGTGGCGAGAACCCGCCGGATCGGCTCGCGCTCATGGAAGAGCCAGCCTCCGAGTTCGACGCGTCCGTTGGCCCCCCGGGCAAGCGCCGTCGGCTGCTCGAAGTGGGCGTGGAACGGCTGAAGCGCCGGGCGGGAGACTACTGGATACGGCAACGCGGCGACGAGTTCGGTGGCCAGCGTGGACCAATCCGGGTGCGGCTCGGCCGCTGCGCGGCGAAGCAGCAGCTGAGTCGCGCGGGCGAAATCATCGGCGCTCAGCTGTGCGTCGGCTCCACCCGGCGGAGAGGCCTGGGCGGGCGCCACGGGAGAGGGTCCCGCCGTGATGGTCGTGTCGTGCACAGTTCTCCATTCTCCGGCGAGTGTGCAGACTTCCAGCTCCAGCGAATTGGGCCCGGGGCCAAGTGCGATCGGCAGCTCGAAGCCGGCCAGGAGCGGCGCCGTGCCGGTGTGGAGAGACCGGGCCAGCTCGGGACGAGGAAATCCGTAGAGGCCGGGGAAAACGCGTCCATTGCTGCGACCGCGAACATCCACAAAGTGGGAATTCGGTCCGGCGACCAACCAGCCGCGCAGGACTGTACGACCAGCTGGTGGTGTGGCGCCGGCGGTGAGGTTGTCGAGATGAATGGTGGCGTGGGGGAGCTCGATCATCGAAAAGTGCGGGCGGAGTCGACGCGGATGCACATGGGCACGGTGGACGACCGCCCCTCAACTGGTCGATCAGCCGAGTGCGGCCTCGCGGCAGAGGGCCAGGTGCCGATGGAGGACCAGCGTGGTTGCGGAGTCGCTCCGACTCCCGTGGGTGGCTGCCTGTCCCTCGGTTCCGTGGAGACCGACCGAGGCGGGCGCGGTCGGCCCGCCGACGAGGCGGAAATTGTCGTTGTAGTTGTACTCCTGAAACGAGGCCTCGGTGATCGGGTCGGCGAAGCCGACACGGGTGGCGTCGCGCAAGGCAGCCTTCGCGGAGTCGCGCAGGTGAGGATGCAGGCCGGCGTGGGCGAAGAGCTTGTCGAGCGTGCAGCTCTCGGAGACGTAAAGGAGCGAAGGCCTGTTCAGCCGCGCGGCGAACGACACGGTCCAGAACATGAGGATGGTGTTGCCGACTACGAGGTCGACCTCCGGCAACGGGTGCGCGGCGGCGAGAGCAGCGATGGCGGCATCGCACTGTGCGGTGTCGGTCGAGGTGAGAATCGCGGAGATGTCCCAAATCTCCACTGGGATGCCGAGCGCCTCGTACCGTGCGCGCAGCGGGCCGTCCTCGGGTGAGACGACGCGCACGCTCACGCCTGGCACCGTGGCGTGGTGACGAGCTTGTTCGAAGAGGAGAATCGGCGCGCCCTCGAACTTGAGGTTGTGGGTGACGAAGAGGAGACGAAGCGGACGGTGGACAGTGGACGGTGACCGGTGGACGGTTGACTGTGGACTGTGGCCGGTGGGTGGGGGGCGGTGGGCGGGTGCCAGGCTACTGGCTACCGGAAACCGGTCACCGGCATACTGGTAATGGTAGGGATTGAGGCGCGGCGCGGCGGGTGGGAAGTCGTAGGTGTCGCTGAGGAACGGATCGCGGTGCGCGCCGTGGCGGGCGACGAAGGCGAGGTGCTCTTTTTCGGTGTACTCGCGGCCGCGCGAGGCGCTGCCGACGTGCTGCAGCACGGCCTGCGGGGTGACGACGACGCGTTCGCCGCGCTCCCATGCGCGCAGGCAGAAGTCGACGTCGTTGTAGGCGACGCGGAAGTCGCTCTCGTCGAAACCGCCGAGCTCGCGGTAGAGGGCGGTGCGCGTGAGCAGGCAGGCACCGGTGACGGCGGCGACGTTGCGCGCGGCGTGCGGGAGGAAGAGCAGGCCGAGATCCTCGGACGGCTCGCGCTCGAAGAGCGTGTGCGGCAGGCGGTCGTGGCGGCTCAGGCCGATGCCGGCGTGGTTGATCGTGCTGTCGGGATTAAGCAACTTCGCACCGACGACACCGACGCCCGGGATGGTGAGCCAGCCGGCGAGCTCCTCGAGCCAGCCGGGGCGCAGCGCCTCGACATCGTTGTTGAGGTGGAGGAGCAGCGGAGTGGTGGCCCGGGCGGAGCCGGCGTTGACCAGGCGCGAGTAGTTGAAGCCCGCCGGATCCGCCGGCAGATCGAGCACGGTGCAGCGCAGGTCGGCGCGGGCGGGGAGCGAACGGAGCAGTTCGAGCGTGGCGGGCTCGTCGGAGCCGTCGTTGACCACGATTACCTGCACACTCTCGCGCGGCGTGGTGCGGGCGATGGAGTCGAGGCAACGGGCGAGGAGATCGCCGCGGTTCTTCGTCGGGATGACGATGGTGACGGGGTTCTCGCGGAGGATGGCCGGGTCCCAACGCAGTTGGTGCAGGCAGCAGGCGTAGCGCGTGGCCCAGTCGGGCAACATCGGCTCGGCGCGCAGGCCGCGGCGCTGGCAGGCCTCGGCGATGGCGCGGCGCGCGGCGTCGAAGAGGTAGCCCTTCTGGTCGCCGCGCGAGGCGGTGCTCTCGGCGTGGGCGCGCCAGTGGTAGCAGACGAAGGGAACGTGGACGATGTCCTCGTGCGCGATCTTCTCGAAGCAGCGCAGGAAGAGGTCGATGTCCTGCGCGCCGTTGAACTCCGGGCGCAGGCCGCCGACGGCGTTGACGACGCTGCGGCGGATGACCGTGAGGTGGTGCGTGTAATTGTGCGTGATCGCCATCTCCGGCGACCAGTCGCCCTTGAACTGCGGGTCGAAACGGCGGCCGGTGTCGTCGATCTTGTCCTCGTCGGTGTAGAGGTATCCGGCCGACGGACGCGCGAGGACGGCCTGGGCGACGTGCAGGAGGGCGTCGGGCGGCAGGAGGTCGTCGTGGTCGAGCAGAGCGACGAACTCGCCGGTGGCGATTTCGAGGGCGGAGTTCGTGGCGCGGGAGATGTGGCCGTTCTCCTTGCGGAAGACCGGGCGGACGCGTGGGTCGGACTTTGCGGCTTCCTCGAGGATTGCGCGCACGTGCGGCTTGGGCGAGGCGTCGTCGGCGATGCAAAGCTCCCAGCGCGGGTAGAGCTGCGCGCGCAGGCAGTCGAGGAGCTGGCGCAGGTAGTTCTCCGGCGTGTTGTAGGCCGGGACGAGGAGGCTGATCAGCGGGCCGCCCGCGGCGACGGCGGCGTTGGCGTCGAGGCCGAGCGCGGCGCGCAGTCGCGGCGTGGGTCGGTTGTGCCAGGCCCAGCGCGAGTAGGGATCCTGCTGGCTGCGGCGGACGACGACGGCCGGCGGCGGCGGGGCGCCGACGGTGCGGCCGAGCGAGCGATCGAGGTCGGTGCGGAGGCGTTTGATCTCGGAGAATGGATACTTCCAGTCCTGCAGCTTGAAACGCCCGAGGTAGGCGCCGCGCAGGAGCGCGAGCTGGCAGAGCCAGAACTGCCACGGGCGGAAGACCGGCACGGCCCCGCTGTGCTCGTCGCGTTTGTCGAGGAACATGCGGCGCGAGAAGACAAGCAGGCGGCGGCCGTCGGGCTGGTCGGCGTAGATGCGCAGATGGGCGGGGCCGGGGAGATCGGCGCGCATGTCGACGAGGCCGTAGAAGCCGGCGCGCAGGGCGTTGGCGTGCTCGGGGTGGCCGTCGGCGACGTCCTGTCGCTCCTTCGGGTAGATGAGGCGCTTGCCGGCACCGACGCCGGTGGTGGCGTGCAGGCGGGCGATGTCGAAGCCGATGCCGAAGGTCCAGCCCGTGACGCGGAACTTGTCGTACTGCGCCTGGAGCCAGTAGCCGGGGGTCTCGATGAAGCCGTGGAAACCGTCGCCGCGCGGCACCTCGGTGGTGAAGACGAGGACCTCGCGCAGCATGCGGTCGGCCTCGCGGCACATCGCGAGAAACGACGCGCCGTGGCAGGCGCGGTAGAGGTGGTCGAGCGTCTCGTAGACGTAGGCGGTCTTCAGGACCTTTGGTGCGCGCGCGGTGGTCGGCAGCGCGACGAGATCGAGGCCGGTGCGGAAGAACTCGTGCCAGTTGCCCGCGGCATCCTGCCAGTCGAGCGCGACGGCGTGAGCGCCGGTCCAGACGTGGGCGGCGATGCGGAAACCGCTGCGGCGCGCGGTGAGGTTTCCCGGAAAACGGGCGACGAGGTCGTCGCGGTCGAGACCGTAGAGACCAAGGAAGACGCGTTTGTCGACGCGGGCGCGGATGTCCAAGCAGACCGCCTCGCCCTCGGGATACAGCCAGCCGGCGATGTCCAACGCGGGCGCAGTGAGGCGCCAGTTGGCAGGCTGGTCGATGCTGAAGAAGACGGTCGAGGCCGGAGCGGACATCGCGTTGGAGCCCGTAGGTCTTACCGGCGGGGCGGGAAAACAGTAAAGACTCTTCCCGCCCGGCGGTTCGTGCCGACGGTGCCGAAATCTCGGAGACGCCGGCCGGACGCCCTTTGTCCACGTCCACCAGCACCCTCCTTGTTGGCGATGCGCTCGCCGGCTTTCGTCGTGGCGACGGTTGTCGCCAACCCTGCCCCGCGGCGGATCGTCCCATACCCCAATCATGCTTCGCGACCGTTTGCTCGAACTTGCCCATCGCGGCCATCGTGTGCCCATCGGGGCCGATCTCGTGCTGCACGAGCGGCTGGAGGCGGCCTCCCTCCTGATGGACGGCGCCGGGCTCGGCGCGGTGATCGCGGAAACGGCGTCGCGGTTCCGCACCCCGCTGGCCTTCCCGCTCATGGACCTGCGGTTGGAGAAGGCGGAGCTGTTGCGCTTCTTCGGCGTGCCGGCGACGGAGGCGGACAAGTTCCATTTCGCGGTCGCCCCTTCGGCGGAGCAGCGCCGCAACTACGCGCGCCACGTGTGCGTGGCCGAGCCGGGCGCCCGGGTGGCGGCGAATCTCGGGGCCCTGCGTTTCGTGGCCGGGCAGCCGGGCCTGCTTCCGGTCGGCATGTGCATCGGACCGTTCTCGCTCACGACAAAGCTCATGGCGGATCCGATCACGCCGGTGTGCATGGCCGGCGCGGGGGTTGCCGCCGAGGAAGACGAGGGGGTGGCGTTGCTCGAGGCGTGCCTTGAGCTGAGTCTGACCTGTGTGCTCGCCCAGGTGGAACGGGCACTCGCGGCCGGGGCGCGCGCGCTGTTTGTGGCTGAACCGGCGGCCAACCAGGTGTATTTCTCCCCGTTGCAGCTGGCCGGGGGCAGCGATGTCTTCGAACGGTACGTGCTCGGACCGAACCGGCGCATCGCCGAGCTGTTGGCCGCCCGCGACGCCGACCTGCTGTTCCATTGCTGCGGCGAGATCAACGAGGCGATGCTCGACGGCTTCGGCGCGCTGCGCCCGAGCCTACTCAGCCTCGGGAGCTCGCGACGCCTTTGGGAGGACGCGGCCCGCGTGCCGAAGGACACGGTGCTCTATGGCAACCTGCCCTCGAAGCTGTTCTACTCCGACGCCGACATGCCGCTCGCCGCCGTGGCGGAGCGGGTGGGCGAACTCGCCGCGCGCATGGCGACAACCGGACATCCGTTCATCATGGGCACAGAGTGCGACACGCTGCATGTGCCCGAGCACGCCGACGCCATCCGGGCCAAGGCAGGGCTCCTCTGCGACGCGCGGTGAGGCGCCGTCGTGCTCTTGTCCTATCCACCTTCTTCCGCTTCTCTCCCTCGCTCCACCCCAAAAAGCTCCCGGCCATGAACGACCTCATCGACAAGATCACCGTCTGCATCGAACGCGGCAAAGTGAACCTGGTGTCGCCGTATCCCAAGGACTTGAAGGGGCAGGAGGGCGCGGACGAGTTGGCTAAGCAGGCGATTGCCGCCGGGGTGGGCCCGGACGCGATCCTCGGCGCCTGCAACGACGGCATGCAGCGCATCGGCGCGAAGTTCGGCCGCGGCGAGGCGTTCGTGCCCGAGTTGCTCATGGCCGCGAAGGCGATGAACGCCGTGATGGCGCACCTCAAACCGTTCTTCGCTGCCGGTACTGTGAAGCCGAAGGGCAAGTTCGTTCTCGGCACGGTTGCGGGCGACCTGCACGACATCGGCAAGAACCTCGTCTCGATGGTCGTGGCCGGCAACGGCTGGGAGGTCGTCGACCTCGGGGTCGATGTGAAGCCGGCGAAGTTTCTCGACGCCGTGCGCGCGAACCCCGGCTGCGTGGTCGGGCTGAGCGCGCTGCTGACGACCACGATGGGCAACATGGCCGCCACGGTGAAGGAGATCAAAGCGCAGTTCCCCACGACGGTCGTCATCGTCGGTGGTGCGCCGCTCTCGGCCGAGGCCGCCTCGCAGATGGGCGCCGACGGCTACGCGCCCGACCCGCAGGGCGCGGCGGCGTTCCTTGGCAAGTTCGCCGCGGCGGCGTGAGCCGGCGCACCGTGCTCGGCGCGCCGCGCGCGCCCGAGTTCCGGATGGTTAACCACTAATGCACACTAATGGACACTAATCCGGAGTTCGAAATGCAGGCGCAGGTCGTCGACTCGTTCCGCAGTTCCCGCTCGTGTTTTTCCGGAATCCCAAACCGCTAATCGACGCTGATCTTCGCTAATCGAAACCGGAACAGCCACTCTCAGGATTGGCGCCCATCGGCATTCATCAGCGATCTCCACTTCCGACCATTAGTGCGCATTCGTGTGGATTAGTGGTTCACCCTCCGGATTCATCCCCCATTTCTGTCACCATGAAATCCCTTCTTGAAGCGCTTCGCCGCGGACGTCCGCTGGTCTCCGACGGCGCCTGGGGCACGTTCCTCTATCAACGCGGTCTCCAGCCGGGCGAATGTCCTGAGCTGTGGAACGTCACGCACCGCGCCGATGTCGCGGCGATCGCGGAGAGTTACATTGCGGCGGGGGCGGACCTGATCCTCACCAACAGCTTCGGCGGCAGCCCGCACAAGCTCGCCGCCTTCGGTTTGGCCGAGCGCGCGGCCGAGCTCAACGAGGCCGCCGCGGCGATCTCGCGCGCCGCCGCGGGTGCCGACCGCCTCGTCCTTGGTTCGATGGGACCGACGGGCGTGATGCTCATGATGGGCGAAGTGGAACCCGAGACGCTCATCGAGGGGTTCGCGCTGCAGGCGGCGGCGCTGAAGAAGGGCGGGGTCGACGGGCTCTGTCTGGAGACGTTCTCCGCGCTCGACGAGGCCTGCCTCGCGATCCGCGCCGTGAAGGCCGTCACCGGGCTGGAGGTCGCCTGCACGTTCACCTTCGAGAAGACGCCCGCCGGAGAGTTCCGCACGATGATGGGCGTGTCGCCCGAGGAGATGGTCGAGGCCGTGAAGGATGCCGGGGCCGACATCATCGGCACGAACTGCGGCAACGGCTTCGAGCAGATGATCGAGATCGTGCGTGCGATCCGCCGCGTGGATGCGACGACGCCGGTGCTCGTCCACGCCAACGCCGGCAAGCCGCAGTACGTGGACGGCATGACCGTCTTCCCGGAGACGCCCGAGATGATGGTGGCGCACCTCGACGAGTTGCTGGCGGCCGGCGCGAACATCGTCGGCGGTTGCTGCGGCACCGGCCCGGCGCACATCCGCGCGATCGCGGAGAGGATTTCCCACAGAAGGTAACGAAGGGAACGAAGAAGTGGCGAGTTCCGGTCACAGGCCGTCGCGAGCGGTCGTTTGCGAGGTAGGGCGGTTTTTCCGAAACCGCCGCGACGGTGGTCCGCGGCGGACGTTTCGGAGAAACGTCCCTACCCTATGAGGACCATGCCTCCCGCGCTGCCCCAGACCGAGAGGGATGATGGCGTCTGCGAAGTGGCCATCGGCTTCGGCGACCTCGCGGTCGACCGTGCCGGGATCGTGGGCGTGCTGGGCTATCGCGACGGGGCGATCCCGGAGCATTTCGGCGAGATGCTGGATCTGGCCCTGGAAGAGGCCGCCGAGCGGTGTCGGCTGCAGGCCGGCTACCGGTTGGTCGCCTGTGGGCGCGTGCCGGAGCGCTTCGATGCGCTGCGCATCGGCGGCATGGATTTCGCGACCCGGAAGATCGTGGCCGGGGCGTTGGGCCGCGCGGAGCAGGTGGCGGTGTTTGCCGCCTCGATCGGGCCGGTATTCGAGGAGTGGGCGCGCGCGACGATGCTCGCCGATCCGGCGCTCGGGTTCATCGCCGACGCCGTCGGCTCGGCGGTGGCGGAATCCCTGGCCGACCGGCTGCACGACCACATCGGGAGCGTGATGGCCGCGCGGGGGTGGAAGATCACCAACCGCTACAGCCCGGGCTATTGCGGCTGGTCGGTGGCGGAGCAGCACCAGCTGTTCTCCCTGCTGCCGGCCGGTTTCTGCGGCATCAGCGTCGGCGCGTCCGCGCTGATGCACCCGGTGAAGTCCGTGAGCGGCATCGTCGGCGTGGGCCCGGCGGTGAAGCACAGCGACTACCTGTGCGACGTGTGCAACGTGCGCGACTGCACCTACCGGCGCTACCACGAGCGGAGGAAGACGACTCCCGCCGGGCGACGCGGCAACTCGCCACCGCCGGATCGCCCAACCAGTTTCCACACTCAACAACCCCGAACCTAGAATACCGAGGAACACGCCATGACAGACCCCCAATGGGACGCATTGCTCAAAACGATCAAGGGTGAGACGCAGCATCCGCTGCCCGTCGGCTTCATCATCGACTGCCCGTGGCTGCCGAACTGGCACGGCGTGCGGATCCTCGACTATTTTACAAACGACGCGCTCTGGCTGGAGGCCAACCTCAAGGCCCTGCGCACGTTTCCCGACGCGATGTTCCTGCCGGGCTTCTGGTCGGAGGTCGGCATGTGCACGGAGCCGTCGGCCTTCGGTGTGCGCTGCACGTTTCCGCCGAACGAATTCCCCCACGCGCACAAGCTCATCCGCACATCGCAGGACATCGATGACTTGATCGTGCCCGACCCGCACACCGATGGCTTCGCGCCCTTCGTGCTCAACCGCCTGAAGCTCGCGCAGCCGCACATCGAGGCCGCCGGGCACAAGATCCGTTTCGCCGTGGCGCGCGGCCCGCTGAACATCGCCAGCTACCTCATGGGCACGACCGAGTTCCTCACGTTGATGATGATGGAGCCCGACAAGGCCGAGCTGCTCCTGCGCAAGATCACCGACTACCTGAAGGCGTGGCTCACGCTCCAGCGCGAGACGTTCCCCTCGATCGACGGCATCTTCATGCTCGACGACATCATCGGGTTCATGGGCGAGGACGACTTCCGCACCTTCGGCCTGCCGCTCTTCAAGGAACTCTACGATACAAGCGTATCCGTTCGCTTCCTCCACAACGATGCTCCCTGCCGCGTGTGTGCACCGATCCTGCCGGAGATGGGCGTGAACCTCTTCAACATGGGCTTCGAGGTGACCCTGAAGGAACTCAAGGAGCTCACACAGAACAAGGTCACGCTCGTCGGCAACCTGCCGCCGCGCGATGTGCTCGCGAAGGCCGACGCCGCCGGCGTCTACGCCGCGACGCAGGCGATGCTCGCCGCGATGCCCGACAAGTCGCGGCTGGTCGTCTCCTGCGGCGGCGGCATGCCGCCCGGCGTGAGCACGGAGAACGTGAACGCGTTCATCCGTGCGGTGCGGGAGTCGAAGTAGCCGGAAGAGGGCGGATGGGGCGTGTAGGTCCCGCGGGACTCCTGCGACCTGCCTGAACGAGCGCCGCCGCAAACCTGCGGTTGCGCTCGGCGGCGGGCTCGTGGCAGCGTGGGGTTTTCGTTTTTCAACCACGCCTCCGCCCGATGTCCGCACCGCTGCCCGAAGTCACCGGCTCCGAACCGACCAACCTGCCGCCCTGGCTGCTGGCCCTGCGCCGCGGCGAGAACCTCGTCGTGGTGCTCGCGTTGGGCGTGATGATGCTCCTGCCGGTGCTGGAGATCGCGCTGCGCTCGTGCGGCCTGGTGGGCGTAACCGCCTCGACGACGCTGGTGCAGCACCTCGTGCTCGCGGTGGGCATGCTCGGCGGCGCGATCGCGGCCCGCGACAACCGGCTGCTCGCGCTCTCGGCGGCGGCCCAGTGGTTCAAGGGCGGCGCGCTCACGTTCTCGCGCGTGGTCGGCTACGGCTTCGCGGCGGCGGTGAGCACGGCGCTGGCCGTCTCGAGCTGGGATTTCGTGATGTCGCAGCGGCAGCTCGGGAAGATCTTCGCCTATGGCGTGCCGGTGTGGGTGGTGCAGCTGCTGCTGGTGGTCGGCTTCGCGCTGATCGCGGTGCGACTGGTCTGGCACGCGGCGGAACGTTGGCCCCTGAAACTGGCGACACTGGCGCTGGCGGCGGCGCTGCTGGCAGCGGTGGTGTTCGTCAACGGCCGCGAGATCGATCCGGAGCCGCTGCGCTGGCCCGCGATGATCCTGTTGTTCGTCTCGGTGGCGCTCGGCGCGCCGATTTTCACCGCGCTCGGCGGTGCGGCGCTCATCCTGCTCTGGACGCAGGGCGAGCCGGTGACGGCGGTCCTGCTGAAACAGTACCAGCTCACAGTGAACCCGACGCTGCCCAGCATCCCGCTGTTCACGCTGGCGGGCTACTTCCTCGCAGAGAGCGGCGCGGCGAAGCGGCTGGTGCGGCTGTTCCAGGCGCTCTTCGGCAGCGTGCGCGGCGGTCCTGCGATCGTGGCGACGCTGGTGTGCGCGTTCTTCACCTCCTTCACCGGCGCCTCGGGCGCGACGATCCTCGCGCTCGGCGGCGTGCTCATGCCGGTGCTCGCAGCGGCGAAGTACTCGGAGCGCTCGTCGATCGGGCTGCTCACCGGCGCGGGCTCGCTCGGCATGCTGTTCCCGCCGTGCCTGCCGCCGATCCTCTACGCGATCATCGCGAGCAGCGGCGGCGAGGTGAGCGTGAGCATCGAGGAGATGTTCCAGGGCGGGTTTCTGCCCGGCGTGCTGCTCGTCGTGCTCACCATCGCGTGGGGCTTGCGCGAAGGACGCCATGCACCAGAGAGCGGCCGGCAGGCCTTCGATCGGCGCGAGGCGCTGGCGGCGATCTGGACGGCGAAGTGGGAGCTGCTCGTGCCGGTGGTGGCGCTCACGGCGTTGTTCGGCGGCTTCGCCACGCCGGTCGAGGCGGCGGCGCTCACCGCGGCGTACACGTTCCTTGTCGCGGTGGTCATCCACCGCGATCTGCACCCGTTTCGCGACGTGCCGCGGGTGATGACCGAGTGCGGTCTGCTGGTGGGCGGCGTGATGCTCATCCTCGGCGTGGCGCTCGGATTCACGCACTATCTGATCGATGCGCAGATCCCGGATGCGGCGGTGGCGTGGGCCACGGCGACGATCCACTCGAAGTGGCTGTTCCTGCTCGGGCTGAACGTGGTGCTGCTGGTCATCGGCGGTCTGGTCGAGATCTACGCGGCGATCGTGGTGGTGGTGCCGTTGCTCGTGCCGCTCGGCCAGGCCTTCGGGCTCAACCCGATCCACCTCGGCATCATCTTCCTGGCGAACATGGAGCTCGGTTTCCTCGCGCCACCGGTGGGGCTCAACCTCCTGCTGTCGTCCTACCGTTTCAACAAACCCATGACGGAGGTGACGCGCGCCTCGCTGCCGATGCTGGGCGTGATGTTCCTCGGCGTGCTGCTGATCACCTACGTGCCGTGGCTGACGACGTGGCTGCCGAGTTTGTTCCGGTGAGCGGTAGGCGGTGACCGGTGGGCGGTGTCCAGTAGCCGGTGGAAGGTGGGCGGTAGGCGGTGGGCTTCGTAAAGGGCTACGCCCCGCGCGGGTTGGCCGTAGCGAAGCTCGTGAGAGCTTCGATGCCTGTACGTCGTGCCGTGGCGCCGTTGCGCGAGA
>JAEXPQ010000075.1 GCA_023446735.1 Verrucomicrobiota bacterium | reverse complement strand
GGCCCACGCCGATCTCCGCCAGCTTGGCGTCGAGCTGCTTCATGAAGTCGAGGCCGCTCTTCGGCGGGGTGTCGCGCCCGTCCATGAGGGCGTGGATGAAGACGTTGTCCTTGAGCCCGGCCTTCTTGGCGAGCTCGAGGAAGCCGTAGAGGTGTTCGAGCAGCGCGTGCACGCCGGCATCGGAGCACAGGCCCATGAAGTGCAGCTTGGAGCCGCGCTCCTTCACCCGCTTGATCGCGGCCAGCCAGACGTCGTTGGTCTCGATCTCCCCCTCCTTGAGCGCCTTGGTGATGCGCACGATCTCTTGGTTCACGATGCGGCCGGCGCCGATATTCTGGTGGCCGACCTCGCTGTTGCCCATCACGCCCACCGGCACACCGACATCGAGGCCGCTGGCGGCCACGAGCGCCTTCGGGTAGTTGGCCTGGAGCCAGTCGTCGCACGGGGTGCGGGCGAGCTTCACGGCGTTGTACTTATCCTGCTCGGGGTGGGGATTGAATCCCCAGCCGTCGCGGATCACGAGGAGAACGGGCTTACGGTTGCTGGACATGGTCGTGTTGGGATGAAGGCGTTGCGCGAAACCCGACCAGCAAACCGCCCCCCTCGCCCGGAGGAAGCAAAAAACGGGTGGCTACCCTGCCCTTACGCCGCCGCCTGCGGCTTCGGGAAGAGGATCGCGGCTTCGCCGAGCTTCTTGCCGGTGAGGCCGGTGCCCCAGACGAGCTGCGACTGCCACGTGCCTTCGGCCTTGTGGCCGAGGAGCGCGCCGATCTTCGCGGCGGTGCCGGGCATCACAGGCTGGAGCAGCGCGGCGGAGAGACGCAGCGCCTCGGCCATCGTCGCAAGCGACGTAACCAGCAGCGCCTTGTCGGCCTCGACTGTGGACTTGCCGAGCTTCCACGGTGCGCGCTTCTCGATGTAGGCGTTGGTCGCGGTGATGAACGTGAAGGTGCGCTCGAGCGCCATGTGGAAGGCGAACTCGGAGTTCAACTTGAGCACCTCGTCGCGGGTCTTCTCCCACAGCGCCTTCAGCTCGCGCTCAGCGTCGTCCTCGCCGGCCGCCGCGGGCACCACGCCGGCCGCGAAGCGGTTGGTCATGTTGAGCGTGCGGTTGACGAGGTTGCCGAGGTTGTTGGCGAGCTCGGCGTTGTAGCGCGAGTTGAACTGGGCCATCGAGAAGTCGCTATCCTGGCCCACGCTCATCTCGCGGATGAGGAAGTACCGCAGCGCGTCGGCGCCGTGCTGGTCGGCGAACGAGAACGCGTCGATGAAGTTGCCGGTGCTCTTCGACATCTTCGAGCCGTTGATCGACCACCAGCCGTGGACGAGCAGCGACTTCGGGATCTCGATGCCGCAGGCCTTGAGCATAATCGGCCAGTAGACGGCGTGCGGCGGCACCAGAATGTCCTTACCGATGACGTGGATGTCGGCCGGCCATTGGCCCTTCTCGGCCACGGCGGAGTAGTAGTTCACCAGCGCGTCGAACCACACGTAGGTGACATAGCCCTCGTCGAACGGCAGCGGGATGCCCCACTCGAGGCGCTCCTTCGGACGGGAGATGCAGAGGTCGTTGAGCGGCTCGGAGAGAAACTCCAGCACCTGCTTGGCGCGGAAGCGCGGGAAGATGAAGTCCTCGTGGCTCTTGATGTGGTCGATCAGCCACTGCTGGTAGGCGGCGAGTTTGAAGAAGTAGTTCGACTCGGTGATCTCGACGACCTCGCCGAAGATCTCCGGCCACTTGCCGTCGGGGCCGCGGTCCTTCTCCTGGAGAAACTGCTCCTGGCGCGCGCTGTAGAACCCCTTGTACTCGGCCTTGTAGATCTCGCCCTTGTCGAAGAGCTGCTGGAGCAGGCGGCGGACGACGTCCTTGTGGCGCGGTTGCGTGGTGCGGATGAAGTCGTCGTTGGAGATCTCGAGCTTCGCGCAGAGCGCCTGGAACTCCGCCGAGGTGTCGTCGCAGAACTTCTGCGGGTCGATGCCCTTGGCGCGCGCGCTCTGCTGGACCTTCTGGCCGTGCTCGTCGGTGCCGGTGAGGAAGTACACATCATCGCCCATCAGTCGTCGAAAACGGGCGACGACGTCCGTCAGCACCTTCTCGTAGGCGTGGCCCAGGTGCGGCGAACCGTTCACGTAATCGATGGCGGTCGTGATGTAGAACTTGCTCATGAAGGGGCGTAAGGTGCCCGCGACCGGCGCCGACGGCCAAGAAAAAACACCGAGGGGCCGGGATTGCGCGCCGCCGTGGGATTGCCCCACCATCGTCCCCGCCCCTACGACGCCCCGAATTGCCATGCCAGAACGGTCCTGTTTTCGGAACCCCCGGTTGGCGGCGCTCCCTTCGCTCGCCCTCGCGCTGCCGGTCGCCCTCCTGTCCTCCGCCGACGGCGAGATCGGCCTCGACGCGCTCCGCGCCGCCGTTCCGGACCTGCCGGCCGGCGAGAACCTCGCCCTCCTCGTGGGCGACTTCACCAGCGCCAACACCAACCACGCCTGGGCGGTGGAGCCCGTCGGCGGCCTCGCCGGCAAGGACGTCCGCTACCTGCCCCACCGGACCCGTCCGCGCCGCTTCTCGCCCCACGCCACCGGCGTCGCCTCGACCATCGCGGGCAGCGTCACCGGAATCTTGCCACAGCTGTCCGCCATCACCTCGGTGCACTCCGAGTTCTACTGCAGCGACGTGCTCAATGTCGGTGCCGGCATCGCCCCCGGAAAGCCGCGCTGGGATCTGGAGGTCCACACCTGGAACTGGACCGACGAGACCTGGTCGCTCGAGCTGATCCGCCGCATGGACTGGCGCGTCGACCACGACGCCGTGACGGTGGTGGAGGCGCTTACGAACGGCCGGGACACCGAGCTCCCGCACGTGTTTGTGAGCGGCTACAACGTGATCACCGTCGGCGTCGCCACCGGCACCCACAGCAGCGGCACCACGGTCGTCGAGGGCGCCGGCCGCACCAAGCCCGACCTCGTCGCCCCCACCCGGTACACCAGCGGAGCCACACCGCTGGTCGCGGCCGGGGCCGGACTGCTGCTCGCCAAGGCCAAGCTCGATCCGGCGCTCGGCGCGGCCGCCGACCCGCGCGTGGTGAAGGCGCTCCTGCTCGCCGGCGCCACGAAGGATCCGCTCTCGAGTTGGGCGCACACCGTCACCCAACCGCTCGACGAACACTACGGCGCCGGCCAGCTCGATCTCGCCGCCAGCTACGGCATCCTCACGGGCGGGCGACGGCCGCCGGACACGCCCGGCCCTGCCCGCTCCGGCTGGGATCGCGGCACCAGCGGCGCCGCCGCCTATCTCTTCGAAATACCCGACGGCGAGGCCATGCGGTTCTCGGCCGTCCTCACCTGGCATCGGCAGATCGTTCCGGACTCGGCTTGGACGAGCTTCGCCGCCCACCTCCCGGCGCTCGACCTCCGGCTCAGCACCGCCACCGCCGCCGGCCTTGCGGATCGGCGCGTGGCGGAGAGCCGGTCTCCCGTCGACAACGTGGAGCACATCTACCTGCCGGCGCTTCCGGCGGGCCGTTACCGGCTCGAGGTCACGGGCGAGGCGGGTGTGGCCTTCGGCGTCGCCTGGCGCTGTTCTCCGGGCAGCGGTACCGCGCCCATAAGTGCTCCGGCTGCAAACATCCAAGACACCGCCTTCTCTGTCGGTGCCGCCCAAGAAGCGGTGCTGGCGAGCGCCGGTCGGCCCGCGGAGGTGAAACCGTTTCGCCACAAGGCCCTCCGCGGCGAGATCTGGGTCTACCGCCAGCGGCGGGCCATCCACGAGCGGCCGGTCCCCAAGGGCTATCGCGAGGTCCCCCGGACCGATCCCCTCACTGGCGGCACGACCAAGGCCAACGAGCCGATCGAAGGAATCGAAACCACGTACCTGCACGAAACCACCGACCTGCTGCTCCTCTCTGGCAAGGTGGCCGAGCTGCAGCGCCACCAGCACATCACCCGCGAGGTGCGTTGAGCGGCGCCGGCCGGGTCGCCCGCTCCAGGCTTTGCAGGTAGGCCAACGCCTGCTCGCGATCGTCCCCGCACATCTCCGCGCAGGGCGCGAGCGAGCCGCACACCGCCGGCCGACGCGGGTCGCCGAACAACTCGCAGCGCAACGTCGCGTCGAGGTGCGGGCACGGCACGTCCGCCGCCTTGCCGCCGGGCAGCCCGGGCAGCGGCGACGTTATCGAAGGGGCGATGCAACACGCCCCGCAGCCGGCACGACAGTCCATGCCCGCAGCATCGTGGCGAAGGGCAACCGGGCAAGCCCACGCGCTCCAACCGGCCTGGCGCGCCGCCCCGCACAAGCGAACAGGAGCCTTCCACCAAACCCTTGGCCGGGTACAATCGTTCCCTCGTTCACCCCACGACCTGCGCCGCGATGTGTTCGCCGATCGCAAGACTCGCGGTGGCGGCTGGGCTTGGGGCATTGAGCACGTGGAGCGCATCCCGGGCCGGGAGCAGTTGAAAGTCCTGGACGAGTTCACCGGCGCGATTCATCGCCTGCGCCCGCACCCCGGCCCCGCCAGGCGCGAGGTCCGCGGGGCGGATCTCCGGTACGAGCGTTTGCAGCGCCGCGCAGAAACGCGCCTTGCTCAGCGACTGCGCGAGCTCGGCGAACGCCATCGAGGGATAGCGCCGCAGGAACCGCCACAGACCGGGAAACGCCAGCGTGCCGCCCAGTTCGCGAGGGTTTATCCGTCCCAGCGAGTAGCCTTCGCGGGCGAAGGCCAGCACGGCGTTGGGGCCGCATTCGATGCCGCCGTGGATCAGCCGCGTGAAATGCACTCCAAGGAACGGAAATGCCGGGTCCGGCACCGGATAGACCAGGTGCCGAACGAGCGACTGCCGCTCCGACCGGATTTTGAAATACTCTCCGCGAAACGGCACGATGCGCACGGTTGGCTCCTCGCCGGCCAGCCGGCAAATGCGATCGCTGTGCAGCCCGGCACAGTTGAGCAGAAATCGTGCGGAGAAATCCCCCACTCCGGTGCTCACGGACCAACCACGATCGGTGCGGCGCAGTCGTTTGACCTTGGCCCCGGTTACCACCCGGCCGCCACCGGACTCGATGAGACGCACCAGCGTCGCGCACACGGCGGCGTAGTCGACGATCCCTTCCTGCGGCACGTGCAACGCGGCCACGCCGGCCACGTGCGGTTCTCGCTCGCGCAACTCGTCCCCGTCCATCCGCCGCAGTCCGCTCAGCCCGTTGGCGATACCGCGCCGCTCGAGCTCCGCCAGGCGCTCCGCGCCGGCCGCGTCGGCCGCGACGACGACCTTGCCGCAGATCTCGTGGGCGATGCGGTGCTCGCGACAGAAGTCCGTCATCTCCCGGATGCCGCTCACCGCCAGACGCGCCTTGAGCGAACCGGGCTTGTAATAGAGTCCGCAATGCAGGACGCCGCTGTTGTGGGTGCTTTGGTGCTGTCCCACCTGCGCCTCCTTCTCCACGACCACCACCCTCGCCCGCGGAGAGCGCCGCTGCAGTTTCCACGCGGAGGCCAGTCCGACCAGCCCTCCGCCGATCACGAGATAGTCCGCTCCTTCGTTGTCCATGGATTCTCGAGCCGTGCCGTACCGGTTCACTTCGCCACCATCCCCCACTCCAGCGGGGTGCCGGCGGGGACGGCGCGGGTGGCCTTGCGACCGAAGATTTCCGGCAGATGCCGCGGGTGCAAGCCGGCGGCCGGACGCACCGAGCGCACGTTGTCGGAGGTGAAGACCTCGCCCTCCGCCACATCGCGGGTGACGAAGAGCGAGCGCCGGAAGCGGCGGCTCTCGGCCTCGGCCGGCGTCGGTTCGTAGTGGATCCCTCCGAGCGCCGCCTCGGTCGTGCGGATCGCCTCGACCATCGCCTTGAACTCTGTCGGCTCCATCGAGAAGGCGCTGTCAGGCCCGGGATCGTTCCGGCTGAGTGTGAAGTGCTTCTCGATGATCGTGCCTCCGAGGGCGACGGCGGCCACCGCGACCGTGTGCCCCATCGAGTGGTCGGAGAGGCCGGAAGGCACGTTGAACCGGTTGTGCAGGTCCCGCATGGTGCGCAGGTGCATCGCCTCCGGCGGGGAGGGGTAGGCACTGGTGCACTTGAGCAGCGCGAGCTCGCGGCCGCCCGCCGCCTTGAAAGCGTTCACCGCCTCGGCCACCTCCTCCAGCGTACCCATCCCGGTCGAGAGGATCAACGGCTTGCCGGTCTTCGCCACCTTCTGGATAAGCGGGATGTCCACGAGTTCGAACGACGCGATCTTGTACGCCGGCACCGCGAGTTTCTCGAGGAAATCGACCGCGGAGTGGTCGAACGGAGTGGAGAACAGCGTGAGGCCGATCTCGTCGGCCAGGGACTTGAGCCGCGGATGCCACTCCCAGGGCGTGTACGCCTCCTGATAGAGCGAGTACAGATCGCGGTTGGCCCAGAGCCCCTCGCCGCCGTGCCGGAAGAGCGGCGAGTCGCTCTTGAGCGTGATCGTGTCGGCCGTGTAGGTCTGCAGCTTCACCGCATCGGCCCCGGCGAGCTTGGCCGCGCGCACGATGTCGAGCGCGCGTTCCAGCTTGCCGTTGTGGTTCGCCGACACCTCGGCGATCACGTACGCTGGATGCCCCGGACCGATCCGGCGGCCGTTGATGACGATCTCGTTCATGTGAGAAACTCCCTTGCTTCGCGCAGGTCGTCGACGACCAGATCCGCCTCGGTCGGCTCGCCGGCGGTGAACCAGCCGTAGCCGCTCTCGATCGTGCGGTTCACGCGCACCGTGCGCATCCCCAGCGCCCGCGGTCCGGCAAAGTCCTTCGCGGCATCGTCGCCTACATACACCGTTTCCTCCGGTCGGACCCCGAGCATCTCCAGGCAGACCCGGAAGCCGGTCGGCGCCGGCTTGGCGGCATGCGGGCCGATGTCGGCCGTGCAGACGATCGCGCCGAACCGCAGATCGAGGCCGAGCGCCGCGATCTTGTTGTGTTGCGCGGTGGGATGCCCGTCCGTCA
Source organism: Verrucomicrobiota bacterium (assembly GCA_023446735.1). Lineage (GTDB taxonomy): Bacteria > Verrucomicrobiota > Verrucomicrobiia > Opitutales > Opitutaceae > CAJCBL01. The sequence goes on along the minus strand of JAEXPQ010000075.1, from coordinate 16,352 downwards.
CCAACCCCAGCGGCAGCGGCAACTCCGCCAACAACGCCACCGCATCGGCGTGCAGGTGCAGCTCGGGCGGATGGGTGCGGTAGAGGTGCAACAGCGCCTCCGGGGCGACGCGGGCGCCCCAGTTGTGCCGCGCATGCAGGCGGTCGAACACGCGCCCGCGTCCCTCGCTCCACAGAATCGACTCCATCTCCTCCGCCAGCGCCGCGGCGGACCCGCCGCAGCGGAGCGCGAGATGGGCGGCCACCGCGCGGAAGCCGCTGCGCACAAACTCGGCCTCCGGATACAGCGTCTGGTCGAGATCGAAGAGGACGGCCTTCACGGTTTCACCTCCGCGTCCCGCCGGAACAGATCCGTCGTGTGCCGGAACATCCACAGCCCCGCCTCGTGCCGGTCGAGCCGCGGTTCGATCCGCTCGCCGCGGGCCAAGCGCACCAGCCATTCCGGCGTCGGACAGCCGGCCGCGAAACCGAGCGCCGCCCCGCCCCCAAACCGCGGATTCACCTCGATGAACCGGATCCGCTCCGGACCGCGGAAGGCCTGCACGGTCGCATGCGCCCGCAGCCCCAGCGCAAGCGCGAGCCGGCCGGCCGCCGCCGTCAGCTCGGGATCGTGCACCGTGCGGGCCACCACCGACTCACCATCCACCACCCGCACCCGTTCGCGCGGCACCGCGGAAAGCAGAGCTCCGTCCCAATCGACGAATACATCGATCGTGAACTCCGGGTCGTCCACGTACTCCTGGAGAATCTCCGCGCCCGGATCGAACCCCCGCGCCGCCAGCTCCTGCGCCGAGGCGAGGCGTTGCGCTCCGCGCGCCGCCTGCCCGATGCGCGGTTTCACGAACGCCGGGAAACGTGCCGCGGCGGCGCCGGCGTACTCCGCCGGTGTCTCGAAACCATGGGCCGCGCACGCCTGCGCGAACAACCGTTTGTCCCGGCAGAGCGCGATCGCCTCCGCCGAACTCACCACCACCCGCACGCCCGCGCGCTGGAAACGTCCCGCCGCCGCGGCCAGCACCGGCAACTCCGCGTCGCGGGTGGGCACCAGCAGCACGATCCGCTCGCGTCGGCACCAATTGACCAGCCAGTCGACGAACTCCGGCGCGTCGCTGCGTGGTGAAAGCTCCGCCGCATCGGCCGCCTGCAACGCCGCCGCGGTGCGTTCGCAGTCGAGCGCCCAAACCTGCCCCCCGCCGATCGCGGCGAGGGCACGTTGGAAGGCTTGCACGAGCCACACCTTGCGGGCGGCACTGAGGATCGCGACGTTCATGGGGCGGGATGGCGACCGCGGGGTGACGCACCGGTACACTGGATCGACAGCTTCGCGAGCGTCGCATCGATATTGAGGACAACGACGCGATTCATCGGCCGCCTCCCCTCATCGCATCGACCACCCGCGCCGCGCCACCGCCGTCGACGAGCGGGGTGACCGCCGCGGCTCCGCGACGGATCCCCGATCCCGCGGCCGCGAGCATCCGCGCCAGATCGGCGGGCGGGAGATCCGCGTGCCACCCGAGGTAGTCGGCGGCGCCGCACGCCGCGAACTGCTCGCAGGTGCGGCGCTGGTTCTCGGCTGTGGCCAGAACGAGCATCGGGGTTCCGAGATACGCCAATTCGTACAACGTGGAACCTCCCGCCGTAAGCGCCACCTCCGCCCGCGCGAAAACCTCGGGCAGGTTGGGAGGTGCGACGAGCGCGCGCAACCGGGGCGCGTGGGCCTCCACCTGTTGCAACAACGCTGCCCGCCGCGGGTTCGCGGCACCGATCACAAAGTCCGCCTCGATCTCCCGGGCGGAAGGCTCCAGCAAGGCGCCGAGCGCCCGCTCGGTCGCACACGCCGGGTCCGTTCCGCCCATGGTGACCACCAGCCGCCCGCCGCGGGCCAATCGGCCCTGTGCCCGGAACTCCGGGCGCAACAGGACGAACGCGGGACCGAGCAGCAGCCGGGTGCGCTCGCCGCACCGCGGATAGTCCGCCGGCGTCGTCCCCACATTCTGGTTGAGCAGGAGGTCGGCGCGGAAAGCGCGAGAAAGACCATTGTCGTCGATCCGGAGCAGACTCGCGCCGGCCGGCCAGCTCCGCTCCCATTCCTCGGCCAGATCGGGGCCGTCGACCACCGTCCAGGCCGCGCCGATCCGGCACACCAGCGCGGCGGTCGATACTGCATCCGCGGGCGAACCCGCGCGAGAGTCGAGGAGCACCACCTCCGCACCGCCGGCACGTAACCGCTCCACCAGCGCCGGCTCCGGCGCCGCCATGGCGAAGACCGCCCGACCGCCGCGCGCCATCCATTCCTGAGCAAGGGCCAGGCCGCGCATCGCGTGCCCGGTGCCGAGGGCCGGCGTGGCCTCGCAGCGCAGCAGCAGCGGACTCACGGGGCCACCTCCCCGCCCGCCACGCGGCTCGGCTTGCCGTCGCCCGGCCGACGGCCGAAGCTGCGCCCATGCACGTCGTCGGCTCGATCATCGCCCGCCTCGGCAGCAAGCGCCTGCCGTACAAGAATCTGCTGCCGTTTGCGGGCAAGCCGCTCGTGGGCCTCGGCATCGAGATCCTGCGCCGCACCACGCGTGTGAACCAGATAGTCGTCTCCACCGAGAGCGAACTCATCGCCCGCGTCGCCCGCGACTACGGCGCCACCGTGCTGCGCCGCCCCGCCGCGCTCGCCGCCGACAACGTGCCGTCGGTTCCCGTCTTCCAGCACATCGTCGCGCACTTTCCGTGCGACGTGCATGTGAACTTCAACATCAACCTCCCGACCTGCGCGCCGGAGGTGATCGACCGCGCCGTGGAGCTCGCCATCGAACAAGGCGAAGCCCTCTCCGTCCCCTACGCCGCCTGGGCGCAGACCGCCGCGCGCCTCGCCCACTACGGCGACCCGTGGAAGGTTCTCGAATACGCCCACAAGTTCGACGACCCGCGCGCCGGCACGACCGACGTGCACACCATCGAGGACCTGCTCGGAGTCTACCGTGAGGCGCAGGGCCCGCTCGCGGGCTGGGAAGACTGAAGCAGGAAGCTGGAAACCGGAAACCGGAAAGCATTCCGCGCGTAGGTGGAGGAGGCTGCTTGTAGGCGATCCCGTCCTCGCGCAACGGAGGGCCAAACCTTCGCCTGCAAGCAGGCTCCGACCATCGGAACTTCCACCTCTGCGTTCCGAGTTGTCACCGGGCATCGGTCTCCGGTTTCCAGTCTTCACGCCGACTCCTCCCGCCCCAACGCGCGCCGCAGCGCGGCGACAACATCGTCCTGCTGCGCGTCGGTCATTCCGTAGAAAAGCGGCAGCGACAACGCACCGGCGTAGCGCGCCTCGGCCGCGGGGCAATCGCCGGGCTTGAAGCCGAGCCGCCGGTAGTAGGGCTGGAGGTGCACCGGAATGTAGTGGACGTTCACGCCGATGCCGGCGGCCCGCATCGCCGCGAACACCTCGGTCCGGTTTGGTCCGCCGCGATCAAGCAGGATCGGATAGAGATGCCAGCTCGACTCGCGATCCGCGCGGCGCGCCGGCTGCCGCACAGGCAGCCCGGCCAACAACGCATCGTAGCGCGCCGCCAACTCCCGGCGCCGCCGGAGGAACTCGGGCAGCCGAACCAGTTGCGATGTCCCCAACGCCGCCTGGATGTCGGTCAGGCGGTAGTGGTAGCCGAGCTCCAGTTGCTCGTAACACCACGGCCCCTCGGGGTTGGTCACGAAATCGCCCGGCTCGCGCGTGATGCCGTGCGTGCGCAAGCGACGCAGGTGCGCGGCGAGATCGTCGCGGTTGGTCAGCACGACTCCGCCCTCGCCGGTCGTGGCGATCTTGACGGCGTGGAAACTGAGGACGGTGCAGTCCGCGAAACGTCCGTCGCCGACGGGCCCGTCCCGATACGTGGCGCCGAGCGAGTGCGCGGCGTCGGAGAGCACCGCCACCCCGTGTTCGCGAGCCAGGGCCGCGATCGCCGCCAGATCGCAGGGCAACCCGGCGAAGTCCACCGGCACGATGACGGTCGGGAGCCGGCTCTCTCTCGCCGCCACAGCAAGCTTCTCCGCCAGCGCCGAGACCGACAGGTTGCCCGAGTCGGGCTCGACGTCGACAAAGTCCACCTCGGCGCCGCAATACCGCGCACAGTTGGCCGAGGCGACGAAGGTGTTGGGCGAGGTCCAGAGCGTCCGGCCCGGCCCGAGCCCAAGCGCCAAGCACGACAGGTGCAAGCCCGCGGTGGCGCTGCTGACGGCCACGGCATGCCGTGCGCCGCACAACTCGGCCACGCGCGCCTCGAACCGTGGGATCGCCGGCCCTTGCGTCAGAAAGTCCGAGCGCAGGACCGCCTCGACGGCCGCGACATCCTCCTCGCTGACATTCTGCCGGGCGTAGGGAAGCATGGGGAGAGTGGAAACCGGAATGCGGAAGGCGGAAAGCAAGAAGGGCGCGGCGACCGAGTTGCGACGGGGCGATCACCGGGGGTGAAAATGGGCCGGGATCGCACTTCTCCGACTCTCTCCATCCGCCCGCTTTCCGGTCTCCGATTTTCGGTTCCGGCCGTCCCCGCTTCCGATCCGAGGTCAACTTGCGAGCAGATCCTTCAACCGCTCGGCGGTGAGCCACTGCGCGTTCTTGTCCGAACTGTACTCGAAGCCGTCCGGCACGGCACGCGCGCTCTCGCCAAGCCGATTGAGCGCGAAGTTCTCGGGCTTCGAGTAGAGGATCGCGGGCGTGATCACGTAATGGTCGTCGTACTCCAGCGTCTGATGCGCGGACTCCGCCGGACACATCACCTCGTGCAGCTTCTCGCCGGGCCGGACCCCGACCGTCCGCTGCGCCACCCCGGGCGCCAGCGCCGCGGCCAGATCGACCAAGCGCATCGACGGGATTTTCGGCACGAAGACCTCCCCGCCGGCCATCCGGCGGAAGCTCTTCACGACGAACTCCACCCCTTGGTCCAGCGTGATCCAGAACCGGGTCATCCGCGGATCGGTGATTGGGATCTCCTTCGCGCCCTCGCGCACGAGTTTCTGGAAAAATGGGACCACGGAGCCGCGGGAACCGACCACGTTGCCGTAACGCACCACCGAGAACCGCGTCGGCAGATTGCCCGCGAGGTTGTTCGCCGCCGTGAAGAGCTTGTCCGAGACCAGCTTGCTCGCGCCGTAGAGATTGATCGGGTTGGCGGCCTTGTCGGTCGACAGCGCGATCACCTTGCGCACGTGGCAGGCCAACGCGGCGTGGACGACGTTGTTCGCGCCGTCGATGTTGGTCTTCACGCACTCCATCGGATTGTATTCGGCGATCGGTACGTGCTTCATCGCCGCGGCATGGACGACGTACTCCACGTCGCGCATCGCCAAGGTCAACCGCGGCAGGTCGCGCACGTCTCCGATGAAGAAGCGCATCGCGGGATGGTCGAACTCCTGCTGCATCTCGTAGTGCTTCATCTCATCCCGCGAGTAGACGACGAGTCGCCGCGGCCGGTAATGTTCCAGGATATGACGGACGAAGCGGCGACCGAACGAGCCGGTGCCGCCGGTGACGAGGAGGGAGGAGTTGTCGAACATGGGACGGGGCGGAAGCGTCGCACCGGCGGACTTTGCCCCGTTCTGGGGAAGAATCTGCCGGAAAACGAGGATTTCCTAGTTCTGGAGCCACGAGTCGCAAGAAGCGTGCCGGGGGCGACAGACACGGTTCAGTCCGCATGTCCGATACACGGTCGGCGCACCAGCCGCGTGCACCCGGGACCACCGAAGAGTCTCCGGTCGACCGTGACGACACCAAGCCCGCCGCGAACCGGGGCGAGGCCGCCGATCGACCTTGGCTCGGCCGAACGGCGCCCGGCGTCCCGGTCGGCACGCGGCGCCCGATTCCGGGCGGCAGACCGCAACTCCGGGGTCTCGAGCGACACCACCCTGCATCCGCACCGGACGGTCGGGGGAAACATGCCGATTGGGCCATAGCCGACCCGCCCAACGGACTCGCCTTGGCCGGAGCGCCGCGAACTCCTTCCACCGAGGTGCGACACACCGGATTACGCCCCGAAGCAAGCGAAGAACAGTAGGGTCTTTACCCGAGCTCTCCTCTGGAGCGGCTTCAATCCCCGCAAAGTTCGGCTCAAGTCGAAACAGGTCCGCCCGATAACCGCAACGTGCGGCAAGAAATGCCGTACGTTCACAACAATCCAAACCATCCAGAAAGGATACTCCCATGGCTGACATCTCACTCACCGCTGGCATTCGTTCCAACCTGCTCTCCCTGCAGAGCACTTCGTCTCTGTTGGCGCGCACTCAGGAACGCTTGGGTACCGGCAAGAAGGTCAACAGCCCGATCGACAACCCGACCAACTACTTCACCGCCCAGTCGCTGACCAATCGTGCCGGCGATTTGACGGCGCGGTTGGACGGCATCGCGAAGGGCATCAACACCGTCAAGGCGGCGGACGCGGGCATCAAGAGCGTTACCTCCCTGCTCAAGCAGGCCAAAGGTATCGCCCAAGACGCGCGTGCGCTGTCGACAGACACAGCCGACACTCAGGCCCAGGAAGATCGCTCGGTCTTGGCCAAGCGCTTCAACGACCTGATGAGCCAGATCGATGATCTGACCAAGGACTCCGGCTACGATGGCGTCAACCTCCTCAACAACGACAGCCTCACGGTTGAGTTCGCGGAGAAGGCGGGCAGCTCGTCGCTGGACCTTGAAGGCTTCGATGCCGACACTGCTGGCAGCATCATCACGGCCGGCAGCCAAACTGTCGCCGACTGGAAGTCCGACAACTCCGCGATCGACGCGGCGATCGAAGACATCGAGACGTCCGAGGCCAATCTTCGCAACGAGTCGAAGAAACTCTCGGGCAACCTCGGCGTGTTGACCGCCCGTCAGGACTTCGTGAAGAACCTCGCGAACGTGTTGACGACCGGTGCCGCCGACCTGACCAACGCCGACCTCAACGAGGAGGCCGCGAACCTGCTCGCCCTCAACACGCAAAACCAACTAGGCGTCAACGCCCTGTCGCTTGCGTCGCAGCAATCGCAGTCGGTTCTCCGACTCCTCGGCTGATCGTAAGCCAGCGCTCCATCGAGAGCTTATTTCAAGGGAGCGGACATCGGTCCGCTCCTTTTTTTTGCGCCACCGGGTCGCGCATCGAAAGCGGTGCGCCGCGTGCGAAGAATCTTTTCCGTTCCCGCTCGCGCTTCCATCTCCGCTGGCGCTTCGGAGCTTTCCGTCCACGTTGCCTCGCTTCCTCAACCCTCGCCTTCCTCCCTCACGCTCCCATCCCTCAGTCCCTGACTCCATACTTTCCCCTAAACTTCCAACGCGACTGCACGATGGGTAAAGTGCACACCCCGAATCGCCGTGCCGCTCAAAATCACACTCAAGCCCCGGGAGATGATCCTCATCGGTGGAGCCCTGATGAAGAACGGCGAACACCTCGCCCAATTCACCGTCGAGAACGAAGTGCCGATTCTCCGACAGAAGGACATGCTGTCCGAGAAGCAGGCCGACACCATCTGCAAGAAGATCTACTACGTCGTGCAGCTGATGTATTTCGAACCCGGTAACCTCGCGACCCACCACAAGTCTTTCTGGGAGCTCATCCGGATCCTCTCCGCCGCGGTTCCCAGCGTCCTTCCCCTGATCAACGAAATCGGAGAATTGATCCTCGAAGACCGGTACTACCAGGCGCTCAAAGCGACCCGGAAGCTCATCGCCTACGAGGACGAACTCGTCCGCAAAGCCAATGAACGCTCACAAGACCTACGCAAAGATCCAGAAGGAAACACTGTCGGGACGCGACATTGAGGTACAGGTGCTCCGGAAGGCGGCCGCCCAGTTCCGCCAAGTCCTCGCCGCCACCGACGACGCCGCGAAGAACAAGCTGCTCGACGCCGCCGTACGCTACAATCTCCGCGTCTGGGATGTATTCCAGGCGGACTGGGAACGCCCCGATTGCCCGATCGCGCAGCCGTTGCGCACCGATCTGCTCCGCCTGAGCCTCTACGTGCACAAGACCGCGCTCGAAGTTCTCGCCTACGGCAACGCCGAGAAGGTTCGAACACTGGTGAACATCGACGAGTGCCTCGCCGAAGGCTTGGTAACCGGCAGCCGCGCCCCGCTGCCCGCCTTGGCCCCCGTCTGAGGGTGCCTCCCCTGCCATGCCCCTGCTCGCCCCCAACCGGCGGGCACTCGCGACTCGCTTCCCAGAAGCGCTCCGGCTTCTGGACGGTGCTGCGCCCGCACGCCGAATCTCGATCCCCGCGGAAGCGCCCTCCTTTGTCGAGGAGGCCGCCTCGCTGCGGCGACTGCTGCTAGTGCTGACGGGCTTGCCCGCGCAACCGACCACCAGCGCGTTGCTCAGCCGGGCGCCGCGCGACACCATCTTCTGGTGTGTCGAACCGAAGGTGGCCGTCCTGGCGGCCCGACTTGCGGCCGAGGACCTCTCCACGTGGATCTCGGATCCACGCGTCTTCCTGTCGATCGGAGTTCCCTCCACCGCGGAGGTTCGTCGCCTCAACCGCGAACTGGCTTGGGTGGACCGGGCCCGCGCCCTGTTTCTCCCGAGTCGTTACCTCGGGCAGGAGGCGCATTGGCAACCGCTGCTCGTCGAAACCCTCGCCCGAGTGCAGCAACGTTGGCAGAACGTCCTCACCGACCTCCGGCTCACCCCTGCACGGTGGGAGAACACCTGTGCCAACCTCCGCTCGTTCCTCGACGCCCCCCCGATCGAACGCCTCACCGGCGCTTTCGCCGGAACCACGCTTGTGCTCGTCGCGGCCGGCCCCTCACTCGACGACGCCCTACCTTTCCTGCACCGCGTGGCGCCGCACGCTCTGATCGTCACCGGCAACACCTCCTTCCGCGCCCTCGCGGCCCGGGGCCTCCAACCGCATTTGACGGTGACCGTCGATCCTTTCTCGGCGACAGATCTGGGCTACGCCGGGCAGCCATTGGGCCACACCCACCTCGTCTCCCCCGTCTTTGCGTATCCTGGAGTTCATCGGCGCTTCGCCGGCCGGCTCTTCGGCATGTGGGATCAAAGCCAGCTTCTGGCCCGTTTGCGCCATGCCGGCGGCCTCGCTCCCGCCCCCGCGCTGCTCGGCGACGCCACCGTTTCGACCACCGTCCTCAACTTGGCGTCCCACCTTGGTTGCTCCAAGGTGGTGTTCGTCGGCCAGGACTTCGCCGTCGCCGCGGACGGCCGTACCCACGCATCCGACACATTCTATACCGACCTCGGCTGCAACCGGCAGGACGACGAGAAGGTTCATCGCCTGCGCGGCAATACCATCGAGGAGGTCCTCGTCCCCTCCCGCCATCTCTGGTACCTGCGCACCGTCGAGTCCATGATCGCGCGCTCGCCGGCGATCGAGTATCGTAACACCTCGCACCGCGGCGCCGTGATCGCCGGCGCACCATACCTTCCGTACGAGGAGGTCGCCGCCGAGCTTGCCGCCGCCCCGCGCCGGGATTTCGCGGCCGAGATCGGCGCCCTCCACTCTTCCGCCGGCCTCCCGGCCGCGGCGCGTTCGGCAATGGGCGCCGAGCTCGAGCGAGCACGCCTGGCCCTCGCGGAATCGTTCCGGCTTTCGCTGACAGCCGCCCTCGCCAACGAGATCGCACTCGCCGACCCCGCGCCCGCCAGTCGCGGCCGATTCGAGGCGTCGGCCCAGCAGTTCGAGCACTGGCGCAACAATCATCCCACTGAACAACGCCTGCTTTTCGAAGGGCGGACCAAGCCCGAGATTTTCGGCGCGGAGCGTCGCCGGGTCGCGTTCCCCACCGACCTACCCGATCAGGCCCTCCGCGAAGCCGGCGAGGTGGCCTGGGCCTTCGCGGAAGGCGCCGCATCCGTCCACCAAGCGCTGCTCAGCCTCGCACCAGGTCAGCCATGAACGCCTCCGCGCAATCCCGGCCAACCAACCCGCTCAAGGAAGCGCTGCTGCGGGTCCAAACGCGCCTTCGCACTCATCCGGACGAGGCCCGGACGCTCGACGAAGCGGCAGTCCTCCTGTATCAGGCAGGCAAGACCGAAGCGGCCTCCGACTTCGCGCGGCGCGCCGCGCGCGCCGCGCCCAAGGACCCGTTCGTCCACGATCACCTTGCCCTGATTCTGCGCGAGGCCGGTCAAGTCGCAGAAGCAGTCGCCGCCGGCAAACGCGCCACCGCCCTCGCCCCGCGCGAAGCGTCGTTCTGGGTCAACCTCGGCAACGCTCAGATGGCGGATGCCAAACCGCGGGACGCCGCGCTCTCGCTCGACCGAGCCGCCACCTTGGCGCCTCGCGATGCCCTCGTCCGGTTCAACCTCGGCAACGCGCACGCCGCGGTCGGCGAGTCTGCGAAGGCGATCGCATCCTTCGAGAAAGCCATCGCGCTGGATGCCTCTCTCGCCCCCGCCCGCCGCAATCTCGCGTTGCTGCTCCGCGAAGCGGGTCGTTCGGCGGAAGCCGCCGCCGTCCTGTCCCCGCTCGCCGAATCGCAGGATCCGGACCTCCTGCACCTCCTCGGCAACGTCCGGCTGGAAGCCGGCGATCCCGCCGCGGCGCTCACATCCCTGCGCGCCGCCGCATCGCTCGGGCCCGACATCCCCGCCATCCGCCTCGATCTGGTCCGTTGCCTCGTCCGGCTCGACCTGAAGAACGAGGCTTTGCCGCTGTGCGAACAGCTCAGCCGCCGGTTGCCCGAGAATCCCGCCGTCTGGAACCTGCTCGGGCTTTGCACCCAAGTCTCCGAAACGGCGACCGCCCATTTTCGGCGAGCCCTCGAGCTTCAGCCCGGGTTTGCCGACGCCGCGATCAACCTGGCCCGCCGGATCGTCGACGACGGCGAACCCGCGGCGGCTCTGCCCCTGCTCGACGCGGCGCTCGCCCACAGTCCCGACAACCCGGAACTCGCCTACACCCGCGGCGTCGCCCTGCTCCAACTGGATCGCGGACAGGAGGCGCTCGAGGCGAACGCGATGGCGATCGCCCGGCGCCCCGACTACGCGAACGCCCATTGGAACAGTGCGCTCTGCCATCTGCGTCTCGGCCGCTACGCCGCGGGCTGGGCGGGCTATGAGTGGCGTTGGCGTCACGATACGGCCGAGCGCCTCCGGTTCACGAACCTTCCCCTCTGGCCGGCCTCGAGTCCGCGCGACGGACACCTCCTCGTCTGGTCCGAGCAGGGAGTCGGAGACGAGGTGATGTTCGCCACTCTGCTGCCGGCGCTGCAGCCGCTGGTCGATCGTGTCACGGTGACCTGCTGCCCGCGTCTCGTCGCCCTGTTCACCCGCTCGTTCCCCGACTTCGCCTTCGTGGCCCAGGACCCCGATCGGCGCACCCCCGATCCAACCGTGGCCGCGGATTGGCAGATTCCCGCCGGCTCACTCCCGGGTCGCTTCTGGACCGAGTCCGGACCGCCCCCATGCCGCCGGCCGGTTCTACGGGCGGATCCCGCACAGGCGAACCGCCTGCGCGCCAGCTACAAGACCGACGACCGCCCGGTCATCGGAATCGCGTGGCGCACGAGCAACGCGAAGAACGGTCGGGCCCGCAGCATCGCCCCGAGCCTGTGGGCGCCCCTGCTGCGCACCCTTCCGGCCCGCTTCATCTCCCTCCAATACGGCGACACCTCCGGTGAACTGGCCGAAGCGGCGACCGCCGGCCTCGAGGTACTCCAGGATCCCGCCGTCGACCAGATGCGGGATCTCGACGCCTTCGCCGCCCAGATCGCCGCGCTGGACGCGGTGCTCACCATCGACAACTCCACCGCCCACTTCGCCGGCGCGCTCGACCGACCGACCTGGGTGCTCCTGCCCACCCCCGCGGACTGGCGCTGGCGTAGCCACGGTTCAACCACTCCGTGGTACCGATCCGTCCGGTTGCACCGTCGCGCCGGCGGCGAGTCGTGGACGGAGCCCCTCGCCCGTGCGATCGGCGAGATCGCCGCCGCTGCCGATCCCAACCACCCGGCCGCATCGTCGCTATAATCCTAGCACACCATGGACACCGAATCCGAACTCATCCTCGCCGAGAAGGCCAAGTACGAGCGCATGTGGCAGCACGAGGACTACCGGCAGTTCTCCCCGGGTCTGCACGCCCTCGAACACCTCAACCTCGTCGGCTGCTTCCGCAAGATCGGCGTCCGTTCGATTCTCGACGCCGGTTGCGGCAGCGGGAAGTTCATGCGCCGGATCATCGAACAGCACGCCGACGATTTCACGATTCGGGGTTTCGACATCGCCGCGAACTGTCTCGACCCGTGGTTCGCCGACCGCCCGCCGGAGATGCTCACCACCGGCTGCCTCTGGGATCCCGCAGCGCTCCCTCGGCCCAACGACGCGGTGGTCTGCACCGATGTCATGGAGCACATCCCCACCGACAAGGTGCCCGCCGTTCTCGCCAACCTGCGAGCAGCCGCCACGCGCGCAGTCTTTCTCGGCATCGCCCTCTTCCCCGATCGCTTCGGCCCCAAGGTCCTGGGCCGCCCCCTGCACCTGACCGTCCAATCGCCCGAATGGTGGCGCGACCAGATCGCCGCGGTCGGTCTCGCCCCGGTCTCATCCGTCGTGCAAAAGCACCAGTCGGGGCAGCCCATGTGGTTGTTCCACCTCGCGCGCCCCCTTCCGTCGGAAAACCGTTGACGGGCCGGCACGTCGGGCGGGAGGTCCGGCTGCGCCGCGAGGCATCACCCCGCCCCCAACCCAATGGCCAACTTTCTCTTCGTCCACCAGAACTTCCCGGCGCAATTCCGCCACGTGGCCGCGGCACTCGCCCGGGAGCCCGGCAACCGCGTCGTGTTCCTCACCGCGGCCGAGCGAGGGACGATTCCGGGAGTCGAGAAGCGGCTCTACCAAATCCCGGCTGCTCCCAACGAGCCACCGAGCCTTCACCGGCGGACGACGGCGGCCGTGCGCGAGGGCGAGGCCGCCCTGCGGGCCGCGCTCGAACTCAAAGCCCAGGGCTTCAGCCCCGACGTGGTGTTCGGGCATTCCGGCTGGGGATCCACGCTGTTCATCAAGGAAGCGTTTCCGGATCGACCGCTGTTGAGCTATTTCGAGTGGTTCTACAGCCGTCGGAACGCCGAGGCGCTGCTGGGCCCGTCCGCGAGCCTCGCGCCCGAGGAGCTCTGCGATCTGCGCCTGCGCAACACCCCGATCCTGAGCGACCTCGCGGCCTGCGAACACGGGGTGACGCCCACCCGCTGGCAACACGCCCAGTTCCCGCCGGAGTACGCGGGCAAGATCGAAGTCCTCCACGACGGGATCGACACGGACTTCTTCCGACCCGCCGCCGGGGGCGCGACCGCCGGGCTCGAGATCGTCACCTACGTGGCGCGCGGAATGGAGCCGTGTCGTGGATTTCCGGAGTTCATGGAGGCGCTCGCGCTCCTGCAACGCCGCCGCCCCGGCCTCCGCGCCATCGTCGTCGGCGCCGACCGCGTCGCGTACGGAAGTCCTTTGCCCCAGGGGCAGACCTACAAACAACTGATGCTCTCCCGCCTGACGCTCGACGAGTCGCGTATCCACTTCACAGGCTTGCTGCCGCTCCCCGCCTATCTGAAGGTGCTTCAGTCCTCTTCCGTCCATGTCTACCTCACGCGTCCGTTCGTGCTCTCCTGGTCGGTGCTCGAAGCCATGGCGACCGGTTGCGTCGTCGTCGGTTCGCGCACCCCGCCGGTGGAAGAGGTGATCCGGGACGGCGAGAACGGCTTACTCGCGAACCTCGACGATCCGGCGGAGATCGCCGACCGGATCGTCGCCGCGTTGGAGAACCCGCTTGCGATGGCGAACGTGCGCCAACAAGCCCGCGAAACGATCAGGCATGGGTATGCGCTCGAGCAACTGCTACCGCGCCAGACCGAACTGCTCCAGCGGCTGGCAAACCCCCGAGGCTAGTTCGCCGCCGCCAGCCTCCACGTTCCGCTCGACACCCGCTCCGGAACCACGCCGGCGGCTGCATGCCGGGACCGGTTCACTGGCCGCGAATCGAGGCCGAGACCACCGGATGAATTGCCTTCCCGAACGATCCCGCAGCCCGCATGTTCCGTCCACCTCGCCCCATGGAACGCGACCCCGCCAACACTCGATCCAAGGCGCCCCCGACCGACCGACGCCACGGCGACGGCAGCCTCGCTCCACCTCACCCAAGCCCGCAGCTGCTCTCCGCTGCCGACACGGCGTCGCCCGAGGCGATCGCGCGCTGCGCCGCAACCTGCGCCGGCCGCGGCGACTGGCCCGCCGCCGAGGCGCTCTGGCGTCGGTTGCTTGAGCTCCGCCCGGAAGCGGCCGTCGCCCTGACCGGACTCGGCATCGCGCTACGCGAGACCGGACGCTTTCCCGAGGCGCTCCAGACCTTCCGCCAAGCCGCCGACCGACACCCCTCGATGGCGGCCGCCCACTTCAACCTCGGCACCTGCCTGCTCGGCAGCGACCGCGCCCGCGAAGCCATCGGAGCCTTCCGCGCCGCCCTCGCAATCGAACCGAAGTATCCGGAAGCTCGCTTCAACCTCTCGCTCGCCCTCCTCAAATCCGGCTCGTTCAAGAACGGTGCCCTCGCCTACGAGACCCGTTGGCAGGCCGAGTGGAAGGGCAAAGAGCGGCCGTTCCACGGACCGCGCTGGAACGGCCGACCGCTCCCGCCGGCGCAATCGCTGCTCCTCTGGGGCGAACAAGGGATCGGCGACGAGATCATGTTCGCCGGCCTCGTCGAGGCGGCGATCCGGACCGCCGCGGCGCCGGTTTCGCTCGAGTGCGCCCCGCGCCTCGTGCCGCTCTTCGCCCGCTCGTTCCCGTCGGTCCGGGTACTCGCCCGCGTCGCCCCCCCCGATCCTGCGATCGAGGTCGACATGGTGCATTGCCCGGTCGGCAGTCTGCCGGGTTTGCTTTGGCCCGAGCAACCTTTGCCCCCCCGGCCCTACCTGAGCCCCGATCCGGCGACCGTCGCACAACTGCGCCACCAACTCGCCTCGCTCGGTCCGGGCCGAAAGATCGGCATCGCGTGGCGCGGCGGCCATCCCGCGGCCAATCGGCCCCGTTTCATTCCGCCGTCCGCCTGGGTGCCCCTTCTCCGCGAACCCGACCTCGTCCCGATCTGCGTCCAACACGCCCCCGCCCCGGAAGAACTCGCCCGGTTCGGCGCCGACGGCGGCCGCGCCCTGCATCTCCTCCCCGGAGTCGACCCCTTGGTCGACATGGACGCCTTCGCCGCCCTCGTCGGCGCGCTCGACGGCATCGTGTCGGTCGACAACTCGACCGTGCATCTCGCCGGCGCCCTCGGCGTGCCGACCGCCGTCCTCCTCGGGGCCGAGAGCGACTGGCGCTGGGGCGAGGGCGGAGTCCCTTGCCCGTGGTATTGCACCGTTGATCGGATACGCCAGACCACCCCGACCGACTGGTCCCATCCGATGCAGGCCGCCAGCGCCTTCGTCCGGACGCTGGCCCCCCGCCCATGACCTCCCCGCACCCAGCCGAGACCGTCCTGCGTCGCGCGCGGGAGTTGGTCGCCGAAAACCGCGAGGCTGAGGCCGCTGCGTTCCTCGAGACCAACCCCGCTCCGGCCGCCCGCAGCCTCCATCTCCAGATCGCCACGCGCGCCGCCACCGCCGCGCTCCAGCGCCAGGAGCTCACCGCCGCCGCCGGCTGGCTTGATCGCGGACTGGCGCTCGCGCCCGCCGACCCGGTCCTCAATTTTTTCCGCGGCAACCTGCATCAGGACTGCGGACACATCGCCGAGGCCGTCGCCTGCTTCCGGCGCTGTGTGGCGGCACAGCCGCAACGGGAGGAGTTCGTCTGCAACCTCGGGCAGGCGTTGGTCGCCGCCAACGCCCCCGCCGAGGCCATCCCCGTCCTGACGACCCTGCCGGACTCGGCCCAGGCCAACCTCAACCTCGGTGCCGCCCACGAGAGGCTCGGCGACCTGCCCAACGCCATCGCCGCCTACGAAAGGGCGGCGAGGATCGAGCCGACCCATTTCGCGGTGTGGCTCAACCTCGGAGGCCTGCGCGACCGGGCGGGCGATCCCCACGGGGCGCTGCTCGCCTACAACCGCGCGGTCGCGCTGAAGCCCGCCGCAGCAGTCGCCCATCTGGAACGGGGCCGGGTGTTCCTCCACCTGAAACGCACCGAGGACGCCTGCCGCTCGTTTGAACGCAGCCTCGCCCTCGCGCCCGACTCGATCCCGGCCGCCCTCGAGCTGGCCAGCGCCCGGATTCGCATCTGCGAGTGGGCCGGGGCACCCGCCTGCTGGGAGGAGGTTCGGAACGGCGCGGCCGCGGCCGCCGCTCAGGGCAAGCTCGTCGACCCGTTCACGTTGCTCATCTTGCCCAGCCTCGGCCCGCAAACCACCCTGCGCGAGGGCGCCCGCGCGCGGGTGGCGCGCCTGCCGGCGCCGGCCGCCGCCCGCCCGCCCGCC
>JAEXPQ010000025.1 GCA_023446735.1 Verrucomicrobiota bacterium | reverse complement strand
GGGGGGGTTGCCCAATGTTGACCTCCCCCGGGCGCCCGGGGGCGCGGCGCGGGGGGGCGCGACCTTATCCCTGTCTTCAACGATGTCCGTCCTTCATATCCGCGGCCTGCGCAAGAGCTACCGCACCAGAACGGGAGCGGTGTGTCCGGTCCTGGCCGTCGACGCCTTCGCGCTGGGCGCCGGCGAACCGCTGGCGCTCTTCGGCGAGAGCGGGTGCGGCAAGTCGACCTTCCTCCAGCTCATCGCCGGTATCCTCGTGCCGGACGCCGGGGAGATCCGCGTGGCCGGGGAGGCGATCGCCCCGGCCGGGGAGCGGGCGCGGGACCGGGTGCGCTCCCGCGCGATCGGGCAGGTTTTCCAGACCTTCAACCTGTTGCGCGGCTGCACCTGTCTCGAGAACCTGGTGTTGCCGATGCAGTTCGCCGGGCTGGTCGACAGCGAGCGGGCGCGCGCGTTGCTCGACCGACTCGGCGTGGGCGACTGCGCGCGGCGTTTCCCGGGCGAACTCTCGGTCGGCCAGCAGCAACGCGTGGCGGTGGCGCGGGCGCTGGTGAACAAGCCGGCGCTGGTGCTCGCCGACGAGCCCACGGCCAATCTCGACGCCCGCCACGCGGCGGCGGCGCTGGCCCTCCTGCACGAGGCGTGCGCGGAGGAGGGGGCGGCTCTGTTGTTGGTAAGTCACGACGAGCGGGCGCTCGCGGCGTTTCCCGCCGTGCGCGACTTCGCCGAGCTCAACCGGGTGGAGGCCGTGCCGGCCCGCTGACGCACCCGCCCGCGCGCCGGGCGCAGCGCCGTTCCCTGCCATGAATCTCCGTCTTTCCTTTCCCCTCCTGATCCGCCGCGGACTGCGGCAGCATCTCTTCTCGTCGATCCTGGCGGCGCTGCTGGTCGCGTTCGCGACGGGCGGCTTCGTCACCGTGTGGACGGTGCGGCGCGAGACGCAGCGCGCCTTCGCGGGCAGTGTCGGCACCTTTGATGCCGTGCTGGGCGCGCGCGGCTCCCCGTTGCAGCTGGTGCTCGCCGCGCTCTTCCATCTCGAGGCGCCGCCCGGCCTGGTCGACGGCACGGAGGTCGAGCGCCTGCGCCGCCATCCCGCGGTGGCGGCGGCGTATCCGCTGGCCGTGGGCGACAACTACCAGGGATGGCGGGTCGTCGGCGCCGAACGGGCGTTGCTCGAATCCGCCCGCTGGCTGGGCGGGCGGCCGCCGCGGCTGGTTTCCGGCGGGCGACAGTTCGACCCGGAGAAGGCGGAGGCGGTGGTGGGCAGCCAGGCGGCGCGGCGCCTCGGGCTTGCACCGGGCGCGTGCATCCATCCGAACCACGGGCTCGACCACAGCGAGGAAGGCGACCACGAGGAGCATTTCGAGGTCGTGGGCGTGCTGGAACCGACCGGCACGCCCCTGGATCGCGTGATCTGGATTCCGCTTTCGGCGGTCCAGCACATGGAGGGGCACGCGGCGAGCGCGGCGGATTCGGTGAGCGCGGTGCTGCTGGAGTTCCGCCCCGAGATGCGCGCCCTCGGGTTCCAGTTGGACCGTGAATACAATCGCGAGGGCCAGCGCCACACGCTTGCCTGGCCGGTGGCCGCGGTGCTGACGGGGTTGTTCGAACGTTTCCAATGGTTCGATCGGGTGCTGGCGTGCGGAGCGGGGCTGGCGGCGGTCATGGCGGCGTTGTGCGTGCTGGTGGCGCTGCACGGCTCGATGAGCGCGCGCCGCCGGGACTGGGCGATCCTGCGCGCGCTGGGCGCACCGCGCGGGACCTTGTTGCGGACGGTGCTGGGCGAGGCGGTGGCGATCGGGTGCGTCGGCGGGCTCGGCGGGCTGCTGCTGCATGCGAGCGCGGCGCGGCTGGTCGCGTGGTTGTTGCGCGAGCAGACCGGCGTGTTGCTGGAGCTGCCGCGATGGGATCCCGTGCTGGTTTGGGCGCCGATGGCGATGGTCGCGTTGTGCCTGCTTGCGGGCGGGCTGCCGGCCTGGCGCGCGTGCGCGACGCCGGTGGCGGAGAACCTGGCGCCGGTGTCGTGAGCGTCGCGGCGCGAGTTCACCGCGTTGTCACGCCCCTGCCGTTCATTCGTGACCCGGCCGCGGCATCCTGCGCCCTATGTCCTTACTCCGACTTCTTCGCACGCCTCCGGTGGCCGGAAGAAACATCGATTGGGCGACTTGGGTTCGTTGCGCGCACGCCCGCGGCTTGTCGGCGGGCGTGAGGGTGGCGCGGGGTGGGGCCCGCGGCGGGGATGAAGTCTCGGCGCGCCTGGTGCAGTTGCGCCGCGCGGGCTGGTCGACCCTGGCGCGCTCGGCGACGGTGGAGGACGCGCGGGCGGCTTGAGCGGAAGGGGCGGGCAGGGAGCGCGGACCCGGCCGGAAACCGGCGGACTCTAGGCGGCCTCGGGCTTGTCGTCGGGCGGCGACGACCCTATCGCTGGTGCCGATGCAAATTACCCTCCTCGGCGCCGCGGGCGAAGTGACCGGCTCGGCGTACCTTGTGCAGACGGACCGGGCGCGCGTGCTCGTCGATTTCGGCATGTTCCAGGGCCGCACGCTGGCGGGCTCGGTCAACACGGTCCCGCGCGAGCTGACTCCGGCGAAGCTGGACGCCGTGGTGCTGACGCACGCGCACCTCGACCACGTGGGCCGGCTGCCGCTGCTGGCGCAGCGCGGCTATCGCGGCGCGGTCTGGGGCACCCCCGCCACGCTCGAGCTCGCCCGTCTCATCCTCGACGACGCCGCGCGTCTCCAGGCGCAGGATGCGAAGCGCACCAACCGCCACCGCGCCCGCGCCGGCCTGCCGCCGGTGCAACCGCTTTTCGAAGACGCCGATGTGGCGGCGATCGCGGGGAACTTCCGGCCGCTCGCCTACGGGCAGGACAACCCGGTCGCGCCCGGCGTGACGGTGCGCCCGTACGAGGCCGGGCACACCCTCGGCTCGGCCAGCCTGGAGCTGCGCTGCGCCGACGGCGCGCAGGCGCGCACGGTCGTGTTCTCCGGCGACCTCGGGCCGCGCCACGCGCCGATCCTGCGCGACGCGGCGTGCATCGCGGCCAAGGCCGACCTCGTGTTTCTGGAGTCCACCTACGGCGACCGCGACCACCGTTCGCTCGCCGACACGGTGAAGGAGTTCCGGGAACTGGTGACCCACGCCGCGCAGCACGGCGGCAAGATCCTGGTGCCCACGTTCGCCGTGGGCCGGGCGCAACAGATCCTCTATCACCTCTCGGAGCTGTTCGAGTCGCGGGTGGTGAAGCCGTTCCCCGTCTACCTCGACAGCCCGATGGCGATCGAGGCCACGCGGCTGTACGCGAAGCATCCGGAGTTGTTCGACGAGGACATGCAGCGCCGCGCCGCGGGCGGCGGGCGTTTCCTCAAGCACCTCGAGAGCGTGCGCACGACGGTCTCCGCGCAGGAGTCGCAGGCGCTCAACGTGCAGACCGGGCCCTGCCTGATCCTGGCCGGTGCCGGCATGTGCAACGCCGGCCGCATCGTGCACCACCTCCGGCACAACCTCGCCAACCCCGGCACGGTCGTGCTCATCGTGGGCTACCAGTCGCCGGACTCGCTCGGCCGGCGCCTCCTCGAGGGGGCGCGCAACGTGACGATCTTCGGCGACCGCATCCGCGTGCGGGCCACGGTGCGCGGGTTGGGCGGCTTCAGCGCGCACGCCGGGCAGACGGACCTGCTCGAGTGGCTCGGCTGTCTCGCGTCGCACCGGCCGAGGGTGGCCCTCACCCACGGCGAGGACGAGAAGGGGCGCCGTCCGTTGGCGGCGAAGATCGCCGCCCGCTTCAAGCTGCGGGCGGAGAGTCCGCAGTATGGCGACACGCTCACATTGTGAGCGGGTTCGGCCGGAGCGTCACCGGTTGCCCAGGATCGGCGCGAGGCAGCCGCGGAGCGCCTCGCGGCTGAAGGGTTTGGCGAGCAGGCCGGCCGGTTTGGCGGCCGGGAAGCGGCCGAGGTCGATGTTGCCGACGAAACCGCTCATCAGCACCACGGGGACGGCGGGGGCGATCCGGTGGAACTCCCCGAGCGCCTCGGTGCCGTTCATCCGCGGCATGATCAGGTCGAGCAGGACGAAGCGCAGCCGGTCGGCGTGTTGGCGGAACACCGCCACCGCCTCCTCGCCGTCGGCGGCCAGCAGGGTCTCGAAGCCGAAGCTGTGGACCATCGCGCCCATGACCTGCCGCACGGAGGGCTCGTCGTCGACGATGAGCGCGAGGCCGGCGGCGCGCCACTCGGTCCCCGCTTCGACCGGGGCGGCTCGTCCGGCCGCCTCCGCGGCGAGAGGAAGGACGAACCGGAAGCGGCTGCCCTGTCCGGGCCGGCTGTGCACGGCGATGGCGCCGCGGTGGGACGTGACCACTCCGTAGACCGCGGCCAGCCCGAGGCCGTGCCCGGTCTGTTTGGTGCTGAAGAAAGGCTCGAAGATCCGCGGCAGGTGCTCGGGGGCGATGCCGCGGCCCGAGTCCTCGACTTCGCAAAACGAGTACAGCCCGCCAGGGAGGGAGTCGGTGTTGAACTCCGCGCGGAGCTCGTCGGCGGAGAAGGCGCGGCGGTCGGTCCGGATGGCGATGCGTCCCCCGCAGTCGCCGATCGCTTCGGCCGCGTTGATCACGAGGTTGAGCACCAACTGCTGGAGCTGCGGGGGTTCGGCCTCGACCAGGACGGGTCCGGGCGACAGCGAAAGCTCCACGGCGATCTTCGGGTCGAGCGAGGCGCGGAACAGCTTCTGGGTCTGGCCGATCAGGGCGTTGAGGTCGACGCGGCTCGCCGCGAGGGGCCGGCGGCCGGCGTACGCGAGCATCTGCTGGCAGAGGTCGGCGGCGCGCCGGGCGGCGAACTCGATCTGCTCGAGGGGCTCCCGGAGTGGTGAATCGCCGACGAGCTCCAGGCGGGCGAGATCGACGTTGCCGAGCATCGCCGTGAGGAGGTTGTTGAAGTCGTGGGCGATGCCGCCGGCGAGCACGCCGAGGCTCTCGGTCTTCTGCAGCTGGAGCAGCCGGCGTTCCTGTTCCAGCCGCGCGGCTTCCTGCTGTTTGCGCCGGGAGATGTCGTGCAGGACGAACGAGCAGGCCCCGGGGGCGCTTCCGGCCGAGCGATGGAGTATCCCGACGGCCGACACGGGGATCGTGGTGCCGAGGCGGTTGCCGAACGGAAGCTCGCCCGTCCAGACCCCGGCATCGGGAAGCACCGCGAGGACCGGCGCTAGCGCCGTCCAGGACGGCTCGGCCAGCAGCGGGGCCAGCGGGCGACCGCGCAGGCTCGGAAGGTCCGGCACCTGGAGGAAACGGAGCAGGGCGGCGTTGCCGTGCAGGATCCGCCCCTCCGGGTCGCAGGTGAAGACGAGATCGGTGGTGGCTTCGAGGATCTGCACGAGCCGCCCCGCCTCGGACTCCGCCCGCTTGCGGTCGCTGACGTCCATGAGGGTGCCCGAGACGAGCAACGGCCGGTTCTGACGATCGCGGGCCACCACCGAGCCGCGCAGATGGACCCAGCGCTCGGCGCCGTCCGGGGTCGGATGGCGATACTCGGTCTCGAAGAGCGGGGTCTCGCCGGCGAGGTGGCGCCGGAGCGCCGTCTCGACCCGGTCCCGGTCGGCGGGGTGGATCTGGCGCCGCCAGCACTCCGAGGACGGCGCCGCCCCGGCGAGGGGCCCGCCCATCATCTCGCGGCAGCGCCGGTTGCAGGCGAAGCGGTCCGTACCCAGATTCCAATCCCACAATCCGACCTGCGCTCCCGCGATGACGCGGTCGAGGAGGGCCTCCTTGTCGGCGAGGGTTCGTTCGGCCCGGTTGCGCCGGGACACCGAGGATCCGAGGGAGAGTCCGACGGCGGCGCAGGCGAGCTCGAGTCCGAGGAAGGCGGTCGAGGTCTCGAGCGAACGATCGACCAGCCGCATGCCGAGCAAACCGCCCATCGTGATGGCCAGCGTGGCGAGGGTCGCGCCGGGCAGGCCGTGCCGCAGGCAGATCCAGACGAGCGGCGGGAGGCAGAGGTTGAAGGTGAGGGTGCGGGGCAGCGCCTCGACGGCGAAGATCAACCAGAGGCTCGCTCCGAGCGCGAGCGCGCGGAGCAAGGTGAAGAACACCCAGCGCGGCGAACGTTCGATCCGGAACTCCTGGTTCGGCTCGCCGCGCACCCACGGGCCGGCGAAGACCATCGCCGCCGGGACCACGGTCAGCACCCCGCACGCGTCGCCGAGCCACCACTGCACGAAGGCCACGAGCGAAGTTTCCAGGGAGCGTTCGGCGAGCAGGCCCGCCATCGCCAAGCCGGCCGCGGCGCTGCCGGCGGTCGCGCACGCGACGGTGCCGACAAACACCGCCGTCTCGCGCGGGGTTCCCGGCAGCAGCCGGGGGCCGACCAGCCGGCGGACGAGGATCGCGGCCGCCGTGTAGTTGCCGGTCACCAACAAGGGGAAGGCGACCACGGACCAGTGAAGCCCGTGTTTGGCGGTGAGCCAGGCCCCGGTCAGATTGGCGGCGAAGACGAGCCAGGCGAAACGGGGGCCGACCAGGACCAGGAAGGCGAGGGCGAGTCCAGCGGGTGGGTACCAGAGCGAACCGCCGGGCCCGACCTCGAAGAAGCCGGCCGAGCAGTGCGCGATCAGGTGGAGCACGAAGTAGGCGGAACCGACCAGCAACGACCGGGCGGGGTCGACGGGGGCGGGTGCGGTCGCGGCGGAGTCGGATGCGCGGGGGGGGGGCATCGCAGGGCGGGAAGTTGGGAACGTGGTGGCGGCGGGGCGCCGGGGCCACAACACCGGCAAGCGGGGCGCGGTACCAGATGTTTTTGCGCGGGTCGGCGCCGCGGCAACGGCGGGATGAAGGATTCACCTCAGCCGCAGTCGGGCGCGCGGGATCCGAGGGGGGATCGCACCGGCGGTTCCGGTTCTTGCCAGCGGCGGAGGGGCGGGGCATGGTCGCGGTGATGATCGCGATGCGACGCGTTTCCCTTGTGCTTGGCTTGTTCGGCGCCGCGGCTGCGGCCGTGCCCGCGGTGCGGGCGCAGAATGCCGCGCTGGCGCCGGCGCCGTTGACGGTGGCGATCGACCTTGCCGGCCTGGGCTCGGGCGAACTCGTGCTGGAACTGGCGGCGGCGCAGCACGCGGCGGAGCTGGGCTTCGTGACGGCCGCGCGCGCCTCGTACGAGACGGTGCTGGCGCGTGCGGATCTGGCGCCCGCCGAGCGCGAGCGGGCGGCGCTGGGGCTGGCGACGGTCGAGATCGGCGCCGGGCGGCTGGAGGCGGCGGAGGCGGCGTTGGCGCGGGGCGCGGATCTGCTTTCGGCGCGGACGCGCTTGCGGCGGGCGCTGATCGCGCTGCAACGGCGCGATCTGGCGGCCGCGGCGCCGCTGGTCGAAGGGTTGCGGCCCGAGGACGTGCCGGCGGAGGAGGCCGGCTGGGTGTTCGTGGCGCAGGCGATGTTGGCGGAGGCGCGCGGCCAGTATGATCGCGCCCAGGTCGCGTACGGGCAGGCGGAGAGCCGCGCGGTCTCCGAACTCGCACGGGTGCAGATGCTCCTCGCCCGGAACCGGGCGGAGCTGCTTTTCGGGGTGGCGACGCCGGAGAAGGTGCAGGAGATGCAGCGGCTGATCGACCAGTTCCAGGGTCGCCCGATGGGCTTCACCGCGGCGCGCCAGCAGGCGGTGGTTCTCGATTTGTTGGGCCGCAAGGGTGAAGCGCAAGCGGTGCTGCAGCGGCAGTTGACGCTGGTGCCAGCCGCGGAGGGCGAGGTGGCGGACCCGCTCCGGCTGGTGTTGGCCCTGATCGCGGGGCCGGAGAGCGTGGTCGGGCGGCAGGCGCTGCGCCAACTGTTCGCCGGCGCGGTGCAGCCCGAGATGCAGCGGATCGCCCTCCAACTGTTCGCCGGGGCGGCGGTGGATGCGGAATCGCGCGCGGCGTTCCGCCATGAACTCGACCTGCAAATCGCAGCGCAACCGGCGCCGCGCATCCTCGACGACCTGTTGCTGTATCGGGCGCGGCTGGCGTTGGCGCTGGCGGAGTACGAGCGCGCGGAGACGGACGCGCGTCTGCTGTTGGCGAACTTTCCCGGGTCGGCGAACCGGGTGCCGGCGCTGAACGTGCTCGTCGCCGTGGCGTGGGAACTGCGGCGCTACCGCACCGCGACCGAGGCGATCACCCAATTGCAGGGCGAGCTGGGGCTGGATCCCCGCCGCGGTCCGTTCATCGTCCTGTTGGCGGAGTCGTACTTTCGGGCGATGGACTACCGCAACGCGGCGGCGGCCTATGCTCAGGCCCTGCTGGAACGCACCTTGCCCCCGGGAGCCACTCGCGGGATGTTGATGTACCAGCAGGTGCTGGCGCTGCTTCGGGCCGACCAGCCCGCGCAGCTCGAGGAGGCGTTGCAGGCGTTGGACCGGTTGGCGAGCGATCCGGATTTCGATCCGGTCAACCGCTGGCAGGCCGAGTGGAACACGGTGAAGACCCTGCAGGTGCGCGGGGCGACGGTGCGGGCCTACGAGCGGCTCAACCGCGTGCTTGCGGACGGGGCGTTTGCGGCCGCGGCGCCGGACCTGCGGCTGCGCATGGCGTGGTTGCAGGCGAAGTTGTCCCTCGAGGCGGGGCGGCCGGAGGAGACGCTGGGGCTGGTGGACGCGCTGTTGTCCGGCCCGGCGGCCGAGACGAACACGGCGGTGCCGGCGCGCCTGCGGCTGGATGCCGCGGGCAACGCGCGGTTGGTGCGGGCGCAGGCTTTGCTCGCGCTCGGGCGCGAGCCGGAGGGCATGGCGGAACTTGAGGCGCTGCGGAAAACTTTCGAGGGAAGCGATCCGGCGGTGTATTCGTTCATCATCCAGGCGAAGTTTCTTTCCGAGCGCGGGCAGACGGTGGAGGCCCAGCAGATCCTCATCCAGCTCGCCGACCGCTACGAGGACAGCCCGTATGCGGCGTATGCGCTCTACGAGGCCGCGAGCAACGTCGAGCGCCGCGGCGAGGACCAGCACTACAAGGAGGCGTTTCGCATCCTGCACGACCTGGTGACGAAGTTCCCCCGCGACGAACTGGTGTTCTACGCGCAGCTCAAGCAGGGCGACCTGCTGCGCAAGCTCGACGACCTCGGTCCGGCGCAGCTGCAATACGAGGCGATCCTCAACCGGTTCCCCGGCCACCGCGATGCGCCCTTGGCGGAGCTTGCGCTTGCCGACACGCTGTTCGCGCAGGTCACGGCCGATGCCTCGCGGCTCGGCAGCGCACTCGCGCGCTACGAACGGCTCTTCGATCTGCCGAGCGCGCCGGCCGAACTGCGGATCGAGGCCGGCTACAAGGAGGGCTTCGCGTTGGCGAAGATGCGCGGCAACCTGCCCGAGGCGCGGCGGGCCCTGTGGTTGGTGGTCGATCGGTTCCTGCTCGATGAAGCGGCGCGGTCCACGATCGGCGAAAAGGGCCGCTACTGGCTGGGTCGGACGCTGCTGGAGTACGCCGAGCTGAGCGAACGGGCCAAGGCGCCGCAGGAGGCGCGCGAGGCGTACGAGTTGGTGCTGCGCAGCGGCGTGTGGGGCGAGAACTCCGCCAGGGCGGCGTTGGCGCGCCTCGACGCCGGGGCGCGGTAGGGCGGTCTGCACCGGTGGCGTGCGCCGTTTCGCCGTTTGCCTTCGGGGTAATCGCCCTTCTAGCGTCGCGTTCCTCACATGAGTTTTCTCGACCTCAGTCTCCTCGGGCAGGGCGGTCCCGTGATGTGGGTCCTGTTTGCGCTGGGCCTGGTCGCGGTGGTCGTGTTCGCCGAGCGGGCGCTGTACCTGCACCGCGGGCAGATCCGCTCGACCGCCTTTCTCACCGGGATCAAGAACATCCTGGGCAAGCGCCGGTTGATCGAGGCGATCACCGTCTGCGAAGAGACGCCCGGCCCGGTGGCGGTGGTCGTGAAGGCGGCGCTGCTCCACCACGAGGCCGACGAGTCGAAGCTGCGGCTGGCGGTGCAGGAGGCGGCTCTGATCGAGCTACCGATCCTCGAGCGCCGGATGGGGGCGCTGGCCGCGATCGCCCAGGTCGCGCCGTTGCTCGGGCTGCTCGGCACCGTCCTCGGGATGCTGCGCGCCTTCCACGCCTTCAATCAGGGCGGCAACTACGCGACGCCGGCGGCGCTCGCCGGCGGCATGTGGGAGGCGTTGCTCGCCACGGCGTTCGGGTTGGCGGTGGCTGTCCCCACGCATCTGGCCCACCATTTCCTCCGCGGCCGCGTGCGGGTGCTGACCCACGACATGGAGTGGGCGGCCAACGAGATCATGCGCTACATCCTGCAGGAGCTGCAGGGGCAGGGGAGCGTCCGGAGCGGCGCCAACGGCGGCGCGGTCGTCCCGGCGGGGCAACCGGCGCCCGGGGCGCCCGCGGTAAAGGAGAAGTCCTGACGTGATCACGCAGCCCCTCGAGTTGGACAAACACCTACGGCCGCCGCCGCGCAGCTTCGACGTGTTCTTCTACGTCAACGTCGGCGTGCTGGCGCTTTTCCTGACGTTGTTCACCTCGAAGTTCGTGCTGGCGCCGGGGCCGAACTTCGACCTGCCGGTGGTGCCCAATCCGGTGGTCACCGCCCAGCCGACCGGGCTGGTGGTGAACCTCCAGCGGGACAACCTGATCCTCTTCGAGGGCGGGCGGTATTCGATGGAAGGATTCAAGGAGCGGCTCGGGGCAGTGGTCGCCGCGCAGGGCCCGACCCGGCTGCTGCTGCGCGTGGACAAGCAGACCTCCGCGCAGGCGCTGGTGACGTTCACGGCGGTGGCGACGGGGGCGGGCTGCGATGTCCAGATCGCCGCCGAAGCGGCGGCGGCGGGCGCGAACTGAACCGCCATGGCCGCGCGCAAACAACGCCATTGGGCGCAGTGGGTGTGGCTGGCGGCGGGCCTGGGCGTGGCGGGGCGGATTGCATTCATTTTCCTGGGATTCGACGAACCGGGCGAGCGGGCTCCCGCCGCGCGTCCCCGGCCGCGGGTGACGGTCGTGACGGAGAGCGGCGCGGCGGGCGGCCCCTTGGTGAACGAGCAGATGGCGCTCTTCGACCAGCAGCCCCTCTCGATGCCCACCCGGTGGAACGCGGGGTTCCAGCCGTTGCCGGCGGATCTGCAGCGGCAGCCCGGGGAGGTTTTCGGGATGTACGAGGCGCAGCTGGCCTTCGCGGCCGAGCGGCTCGAGCCGGTCGTCGGCCCGCGCCAGGTGGCCCCCGCGGACCCGCGCGGGGCGTTGCGGGCCATCGGTCCGATGGGCGGCGGATGGTCGGTGCTTGGCCGGCGGGATCGGGTGTCGACGCCGTTGTCGAGCCGTGATGCGGCCGTGGAGGTGCGACGCTACGCGAGCGAGGGCGAGCAGGTGGTGCTGCGGGCGGAGTTGAGCGGCCTGCCGGCGGCGATACGGGCGTCGGATTGGACGCCGTTGGAGTACTCGGTGGCGGTGGTGCCGGCGGGGCTCGTCGGGGTGCCGACGCTGGCGGTCGGATCGGGGCGCGATGAAGTGGACGCTTTTTTTGGTGGCTTTTTTCTCCGGGACTTCCGTCTTGGTGAGCGCGTTCCGCCGGGTTTGTACCGGGTGTGCGTCGTTCGTTGAAAGTTGGACGGAGAAATTTTCGAAAAAGCAGTTGACGGTGGAAAAACGGCTTACCAATGTCCGCCCTCTTTTTCGGTTTTGGTCTTTTGTCCTGTCCGCCCTTGTAGCTCAGTTGGTAGAGCACGCCCTTGGTAAGGGCGAGGTCACCGGTTCAAGTCTGGTCAAGGGCTCCAGGCCATTCGTCGGCAGGCTCCCGACGTTAAAACGGGGCCGCCCTTCCAAATCCCTCCTCTTGTCCAACTAACTCAACGTCCACATGGCTAAAGGCACATTCGAACGCAAGAAACCGCACGTGAACGTCGGCACAATCGGCCACGTTGCCCACGGTAAAACCACCCTCACCACCTCCATCCTCGCCGTCCAGGCGAAGAAGGGTCTGGCCGAGCTCAAGTCCTATGCGGACATCGCCAAGGGCGGTACCGTTCGCGATGCCTCCAAGATCGTCACGATCGCGGTCGCCCACGTTGAATACGAGTCCGACAAGCGCCACTATGCGCACGTCGACTGCCCCGGCCACGCGGACTTCGTCAAGAACATGATCACCGGCGCGGCGCAGATGGACGGCGCCATCCTCGTGGTCTCGGCGGCCGACGGCCCGATGCCGCAGACCCGCGAGCACATCCTTCTCGCCCGCCAAGTCGGCGTGCCGAAGATCGTCGTCTTCCTCAACAAGGTCGACCTGATCGACGACGCCGAGCTCCTCGACCTCGTCGAGATGGAGATCCGCGAACTGCTCAGCAAGTACCAGTTCAACGGCGACACCGCCAAGATCGTCCGGGGTTCGGCCACCGCCGCCCTCGAAGGCAAGCCGGAAGGCCTCGCCGCGATCCAGAGCCTCATGGAGGCCATCGACTCCGAGATTCCGGAGCCGGCCCGCGAGGTCGACAAGCCCTTCCTCATGTCCGTCGAGGACGTCTTCTCGATCACCGGCCGCGGCACCGTCGCCACCGGTCGTATCGAGCGCGGCATCGTCAAGCTCAACGACAACGTCGAGATCGTCGGTCTGCGTGACACCGTCACCACCGTCGTCACCGGCATCGAGATGTTCCGCAAGCTGCTCGACCAGGGCCAGGCGGGCGACAACGTCGGCATCCTCCTCCGCGGTATCGACAAGGACGGCATCGAGCGCGGTCAGGTCATCGCCGCTCCGAAGAGCGTGACCCCGCACAAGAAGGCCAAGGCCGAGATCCTCGTCCTCACCAAGGACGAAGGTGGCCGCCACACGCCGTTCTTCGACGGCTATCGCCCGCAGTTCTACTTCCGCACGACCGACGTGACCGGTTCGATCATCCTCCCGAAGGGTGTCGAGATGATCATGCCCGGTGACAACACCAACATCGATATCGAGCTCCTCACGCCGATCGCCATGGAGAAATTCCAGCGCTTCGCGATCCGCGAGGGTGGCCGCACCATCGGTGCCGGTCGTATCACCGAGATCACCGAGTAAGTCATCTCCTTAACGGTTTCCCGCGTACGCCGAGGTCTCGCAGCGGGGCCTCGGCCGTACTGTCTAAGAAACCATTTCCACAGGGCAGTAGCTCAATTGGTAGAGTAGCGGTCTCCAAAACCGTTGGTTGGGGGTTCGATTCCCTCCTGCCCTGCCACCTTCGT
>JAEXPQ010000310.1 GCA_023446735.1 Verrucomicrobiota bacterium | reverse complement strand
GGTTTAGCGGGCGCAGGCGTCGGGGTGGGAGCGGGCTTGGGCGCCGGGACAGGAGTGGGCGCCTTGGCGGCGGGTTTCGGAGCCGGGATTGGCGTCGGGATCGGCGCGGGTTTGGGCGCGGGAGCCGGGGTCGGGGCGGGCGCGGCGGGCTTTGGGGCCGGCGCGGGGGCCGGGGCTGGTTTCGCCGGCGCGGCGGCCGGTTTCGGCCCGGAGGGGATCGCGATCTTGAAATTTGCGTTGGTGGCCGGATGCCAGACTGGCTTCCAGGCGTTGCCACCCTTGGAATCGACCGAGGCG
Source organism: Verrucomicrobiota bacterium (assembly GCA_023446735.1). Taxonomy (GTDB): domain Bacteria; phylum Verrucomicrobiota; class Verrucomicrobiia; order Opitutales; family Opitutaceae; genus CAJCBL01. Next base: position 2,364 of record JAEXPQ010000310.1, on the reverse strand, counting down.
CGGTGGAGGAGGCCGAACGAGGCCGGGGCCAGCTGGCCGGGGAGGATGTCGCCACCGACGTGAAGGCCGAACTCGCTCAACGCCGTCTCCGGGTCGGGCTGCCAATTGGCCGTGCCGATGGCAGCGGCAAGGTGATTGACCAGCCAGTTCTGGGTGCCGGTCAGGCCGGCGCAGGCCAACGTGGGCTTGTCGCCGCGGACGGGCAGGGCGCCGATCGCGTTGGAGAGCGCTGGGGCGAGCACACCGGCGATGCGGGGGGCGGCGTCGGTGAAGTCGAAGAGGTCGCCGTAGAAGAGTCGGGCGGCCGCGAGCTGGTATTTGAGGTTGAGCTCGGCGCGGATGGCCTCCCAGACATCGGTGAGTTTCACCTCGCAGGGGACGACGGCTTCGACGCCGTTGGCCGTCACGAGGAAAAGGTGCGAGCGTTCTAGGCCGAGTTCCCACAGCGCGACCGCGTTCTGGCCCGTGACGCGGAGCAGTCGGCTGATGGCGCCGATGTGATCGAGCACGCCGGGGCCGACGGGATTGGCGGTGAGTTTGCAGCGCTCCGCTCCGGTCAGGAGCTTGTCGAGGCCCTCCTTGGGCGCGACGGCGAGCAGCCAGCGGTTCTCGCCAGCGACTTCCACGGGTGAGCCTTTGCCGGCCGAGCAGCCGGCGACGAGCAGGTCGCCCGCGAAACCGTGCGGCAACGATCCGGCCACGGCACCGAGCGTCGCGTCGCCACCGACCGCGCGCACCTGTTCGTCCGAAACGATGTGCCAAGAGGTCGCTCCCACGAATCCGCTGACCGCGGCTGACCAGCCGGAATTCTGCCAGTCGGCACCTCCTGCTTCGTTGAGCAGGAGCTCGAGAATGGCCTTGTTGTCGAGGGCCGCGTTGCGGGACAGCCCGACGGCACCGGCCTCGACCCGGACCACCTGGATGGTATTCGACGTCAGCTCGACGAAGCGATTGGTGGGCGTATCGCCTCCCGGACTGCTGGCAGATGATGCGGAGGAGCTAGGGTTCATGAGGTGGATGTCGGGGGAAATCGGCTAAAGAAATGGGGTGGGGTCGTCCCCTGTGCAACGACCTTACCACAGCACACGTTTTAAATTCTAGGTCAATGACCTGTTAAAATTTCGTCAGGGTCGAGCGATGGGGCGTGCAGCCGGGCGGAGGGAAGGCTGGGGGATACTCCCCGGGTCGATTTAGCCGCGCGGGGATGGGCCGACGGGTTTGACGGCCTTGACCGGCCATTTGGAGACGGTGAGGCCCTTGGCTCCGCGGCTGGAGATGGCGAGGCCGGAGGCGTCGAACTCGAAGTCGCGCACGCGGGCGTGGCTGCGGCCGTCGAGCGAGATCTGGAGCTTGGTCGGCATCTCGGCGGGGCTGCGGGCGACGTGGAGCCACACGATCTTGGAGCCTTCGGAGGCCGCGAGCGGGTAGAGCTTGTCGCGGGTGTAGCCGCCGAGTTGGAAGCGCTTGATGAAGGCCTTGCCGCTCTCGCCGTCCTGGTAGACCAGGGTGTACACGGTGGTGTCGCCTTCCTTCGGCACGACGGCGGCGTGGATGATGTCGCGGCCCATGAAGACCTTGTCGGCCACGCGGGCGACCTTGAGCGAGCCGTCGGCCATGATGCAGACGACGTCGTCGAGGATGGAGCAGTCGGCGATGTAGTCGTGCTGGCGCCAGTTGAGGCCGATGAAGCCCTGCTCGCGGTCGACGTAGAGTCGCTGGTTGGCGGAGACGACGGCGTGGGCGCTGATCTGCTCGATCTCGTCGTAGGTGGTGCGGCGCTTGACGCCCTTGCCGTACTTCTCGGCGAGGCGCTCGAACCAGGCGACCGCGTAGTCGACGAGGTGCTTGAGGTGGTGCTTGGTGTCCTTGATCCCGGCCTCGATCTTCTTGAGCTGTTCGTCGGCCTGGAAACGGTTGTACTTCGAGATGCGCTTGATGCGGATCTCGGTCAGGCGGGCGAGGTCGTCGTCGGTGACCTCGCGGCGGAGCTGCTTGAGGAAGGGCTTCAACCCCTCGCGGATCTCGGCGAGCACGTTTTCCCATGTCTCCGACTTCTCGATGCGGCGGTAGATGCGCTCCTCGATGAAGATGCGCTCGAGCGAGTCCCAGTGCCACTGCTGCTCGAGCTCGCCGAGCTGGATCTCCAGCTCCTGCTTGAGCAGGGCGACGGTCTTGTCGACCGAGCGGCGGAGGATTTCGGAGACGCCGAGGAACACCGGGCGGTCCTGCCCCCCCCGGCCGTCGGCGGCGGGCACGGTGTCGATCACGCAGGCGGCGGGCGAGAGCGAGACCTGGCAGTCGGTGAAGACGTAGAGCTGCTGGATGAGCTGTTCGGCGTCGGCGCCCTGGGGGAGGTGGACGAGG